>NZ_JAOBSQ010000038.1:0-230593 GCF_025246485.1 Acidovorax sp. K2F | reverse complement strand
CTAGGCCCAAACCTCACCCCACCGCCCGCATCCCCACCAACCCCGGCATCGCCCCCCGCATCGCCTCCAAAAACAAGCGCAGCCGCGCCGGATAAAACCGCGCATACGGGTACACCAAGTACACCGGCAGCGGCGCCGCGTGCCAGTTGGGCACCAGGTGCAGCAGCTTCCCTTGCCGCACATCGTTGTCCACGATCCATGCCGATGAAATGCATGCCCCCAGCCCCGCCAGGGCGGCACTGCGCAGGGCGTACAGGCTGTCGGTGGCCAGGCGGGGTGTGATGCCAAACGTGTGGGCCTCGCCGCCGGGCTCTTGGGTCAGCGTGACCTCGCGGCGGTAGAAGGTGCTCAAGGCCAGCCAGGGCAGGGGTTGCAGGTCTTGGGCGTGTTGGGGCGTAGGGCGCCCGGCCATGAGGGCGGGGGCGGCCAGCACGATGCGAGGCACCTCGGCCAGGCGCACCGCGACCACGCTGGGGTCGTCCACCGCGCCGACCTGGATGGCGCAGTCAATGCCTTCTGCGATGAAGTTGGGGCGGCGGTCGTGCAGCATCCATTCCACATCCACCTCGGGGTAGCGGCGCAGGTAGGCCATCAGCGGGGCGATGAACTGGTCTTGCCCAAAGGCGTGCGGCGCCAGCACGCGCAGGGTGCCGCGCGGGGTGTCGGCCGTGCCGCGCAGGTCGTCCTCCATGGCGCGCCAGTCTTCCAGTAGGGCCTTGGCGTGGGCAAAGCAGCGGTCGCCGTCTTCCGTCAGCTTCATCACATGGGTGGATCGCTGCAGCAGCTTGATGCCCAGGCTGCGCTCCAGCGCCTGCAGGCGGCGGCTCACGGTGGGCTGGCTGGTGCCCAGCTGCTGGGCGGCAGCAGACAGGCTGCCGGCCTCGACGATGCGGACAAAGGTCTGCATCAGCTCGATGCGGTCGGCGCCGGGTTGCAAGGCTGGCTGGGTGCTGGTCATACGCCAAGCGTATAACGAATCTGCAATTCAGCCTACTACCCAGCACGGCGGCGGGCTAGAACAATCGCACCATTCCTTTTTAACCGATGGTGTTGTGATGTCTTCCATTCAAAATGTGCATGCAAGCGGTGCAGCGGGGCTGGCCCCGGTGGCGCCACCTGCGGAGGGGGCGGTGAGTGCGCCGCTCTTATTGCTGCTGGCGACCACGGCGGGGCTGAGCGTGGCGTCGCTGTACTACAGCCAGCCCATGCTGGGCGTGCTGGGGCCCGATATGCAGGCCGACAGCCGCGTGGTGGGCCTGGTGCCCACGCTCACGCAGCTGGGCTATGCGCTGGGCATCTTGCTGCTGGCGCCGCTGGGCGACCGGTATGACCGGCGCCGCATCATCGTCATCAAGTCCATCGCGCTGATGCTGGCGCTGCTGCTGAGTGGCCTGGCGCCCGGCATGGGCGCGCTGCTGGCGGCCAGCCTGGCCGTGGGCCTGGCCGCCACGGTGGCGCAAGACGTGGTGCCCGCCGCCGCCACGCTGGCCCCGGCCTCACAGCGCGGGCGCATGGTGGGCACGGTGATGACGGGGCTGCTGCTGGGCATCTTGCTGTCGCGCGTGGTCAGCGGATTTGTGGCGCAGCAGTGGGGCTGGCGCACGGTGTATGTGGCGGCGGCGGTGGCCATTGCGCTGCTGACGGTGGCGGTGTGGCGCGGGCTGCCGCGCTTTGCGCCCACCACGCAGATGGGCTATGGCGCGCTGATCGGCTCCATGGTGGCGCTGTGGCGCCAGCACGCAGCGCTGCGCCGCGCAGCCTGGGCGCAGGGGCTGCTGGCCGTGGGCTTCAGCGCGTTCTGGTCCACGCTGGCGGTGATGCTGCACAGCCAGTTCAACCTGGGCACGGCGGCGGCAGGTGCGTTTGGCCTGGCCGGGGCGGCGGGTGCACTGGCTGCGCCGCTGGCCGGGCGCCTGGCCGACAAGCGCGGGCCCGAGGTGGTGACGCGCTACGGCGCCGGGCTGGCGGCTGCGTCGTTTGCGGTGATGGCGCTGGCACCGCTGCTGCCTGCGCAGGCCCAGCTGGGATTGATTGTGGTCAGTGCCATCGGCTTTGACTTTGGCGTGCAGGCCACGCTGGTGGCGCACCAGACCATCGTGTACGGCATCGACCCTGCGGCGCGCAGCCGGCTCAATGCGCTGCTGTTCACCGGCATGTTCATCGGCATGTCGGCCGGGGCGGCGCTGGGCAGCCTGGCGCTGGCGCAGTGGGGCTGGCTGGGGGTGGTGGGCTTGGCCACGGCGGGGTCGCTGGCGGCGCTGGCGGTGCGCATGGGGCGCCGCCGGGGCTGATTTAGGGTGAAGTATGGCTGTAGCGTTAGTGGATCATACGCTGGCAGCTATCAAAAAAAGAGCGACCCTGGGGTCGCTCTTTTTGTTGGGAGGCGGTTTGTACCGCGCTGGCGCTCAACCGCTCCGCGGCGTTGGGCCTGCACTGGCTCAGGTCTTCTTCACCTCAATGTGGTACAGCCCCCAGGGGCACAGGCCAAAGCGCTCCTTCACGGGCTTGTCCTTGAAGGCGGGCAGCACGTCGGCGTCGTACACGGCCCACTGCGGGCCCAGGCCGCCCAGGGCCATGGGCTGGCCGTCGATGTGGGTGGCGACGATCATGCGGTAGGCCTGGGCGTCGGCCATGCTGATGTTGACGTTGTAGCCGTCCACCGCGCGCAGGCCCAGTTGCACGGGGCTGCCAGCGGCCACACCGGCGGCGGCCAGCACGGTGGTGAGCAGGGGGCCCTTGAGCGTGTGGGGCTTGCTGTCGTATTCGAGCGTGGGCTTGATGGTGACGGCGGGCATGCGCGCCAGGGCGGCGGCGTCCAGCGCGAAGGCCTTGTCAAACTGGATGCCGTGTTTGCCCATCATCTGGTCGATGGTGGTGTCCAGCGCGCCGCGGTTGGACTGGGTGATGGCGCCGCTGATGGTGAGCAGCGTGGGGCCGCTGGGGGCCTTGGCCGGCGTGGCGGCGTGGCTGCTGCCTGTGGCGGTCCACAGGCCTGCCAGGCCCATGCCGGCGGCGACGAAGTTGCGCTTGTTCATGCTCATGGGAGGGTGCTCCTTGATGGAAATCAGGGGCGCATGGTAAGCGCAAGCGGTGCTCCCCGCCACGCAAAAAGTGGCACGGGGTGTGGCTCGGCGGCGGGGGGTGTTGTGCATGTCAGGCCGCCTTGTCGATCGCGAAGGGGCGCAACACGTTTTTGAAGCTGCGGTCCCACAGGGGCGCCACTTGCGCGGGGCCGTCGAGCACGCCCAGTTGCAAAAAGGTGTCGGCCACCGCCTGGTGGCCTTGCACCACGGCGTCGTCCACGGGGCGCAGGTCGTAGTCGGTGCTGCGGCTGTTCCACAGCTCGATCAGGTCGCCCACGGGCACGCGGGTTTCGGCTGACTGGGCCCGGGCGTAGTCCAGGTAGTTGCCGTTGGCCCACTGGTAAGCGCGGCGCAGTTGCAGCAGGTAGTCGCTGATGGCGGCGTGGCGCGCGGGGTCGTCCACCGCGCGCGGGTTGGCATAGATGGGAAAGTTGCCCGACAGGTAGCCCACGCCGGTCTTGATCACGCGGGCGCCGTAGCGCAGCCGTGCCAGCTGGCCGTTGTAGCCGTAGATGGCCCAGGCGTCGAGGTCGCCCCGGTCAAAGGCCGACAGCCCATCGGCCGGGGTGAGGTTGATGGCCGTGATGTCGGCAAACGACAAGCCCGCTTCGGCCAGCTGCTTGCTCAGGTAGTAATGCGAGGTGGTGGCGCGCACATAGCCCACGCGTTTGCCTTTCAGGTCGGCAATGCGCTGGATGGGCGCATCCTTGCGGGCCAGGGTGACCTGGTTGTTCAGGTCTTCGCGCACCACGGCAATGAAGCGCACCTGCGCCTTTTGCCGGGCGGCAAACAAGGCAGGGATCTCGCTGCCCGAGCCCAGGTCCAGCGCGTCGCCGTTCAGGGCCTCGATGTGCAGCACGCCGTTGTTCAGCTCGCGCCATTCGATGCGGTAGGGCGTGTTGCCCTGGCCCGATGCGGCGATCAGCGCGCGCCACAGGCCCTTGTAGGTGCCAATGCGCAGCGTGACCTTGGACAGGTCGGGCGTGCCGGGCGATGCCGCCATTGCGGGCACACCCGCTGTGGCCGCCCATGCGGCGGCGCCCAGGCCGGTTTGGAGGAGATGGCGGCGGTTCAGTGAAGAAGGGGTATGGGGCATGGCAGGCTGGTGTGTGGATCGGTGTGTCGAGCCACAAGGTTCCAACAAGCCCGGCGGCAGCGCAAAGACCATTGCGTAGCATCGATATGCGGCAAACGCAGCACCCACCGTGGTGCATGCGAAAACCGCATGTGGTCACGCGGATTTCTTCGTTGGCGCGGGGCGGGGGCGCTCCTATGGTGGGCGGGTTCGTTTCTCTTTCGTCCACCTCACCGATCTGGAAAGCCGCCACCCATGTCTGCCGTCCTCAAGCCCCTGCCCGCCACCGACCTCGCCCGCAACCCCACGCCGCAGCGCAAGGACTGGTTTGATGCGCCCAGCCCGCGCCCCACGGTGCAGGCCGAGCGCCGCTACCGGCAGGAGAACCTGGCCGTGGCCTTTCGGCTGTTTGCACAGCAGGGGTTTGACTACGGGCTGGCAGGCCACATCACTGCGCGCGACCCGGAGTGGACGGACCACTTCTGGGTGAACCCGCTGGGCGTGCATTTTTCGCAGATCAAGGTGTCCGACCTGTTGCTGGTGAACGCGGCAGGCGAGATCGTCATCGGCCAGGGCCCGCTGAACCGCGCGGCGTTTGCCATCCACGCGGCGTTGCACGAGACGCGGCCCGACATCATTGCTGCGGCCCACACCCATTCCACATACGGCAAGGCGTGGTCTGCGCTGGGCCGCAAGCTCGACCCGCTGACTCAGGACTCGTGCATCTTCTATGAAGACCACGCGCTGTTCGACGATTTCACGGGGGTGGTGCTGGAGACGGACGAGGGCTTTCGCATTGGCAAGGCGCTGGGGGCGCAGAAGGCGGTGATCCTGCAGAACCACGGCATCCTGACGGCGGGGCCGTCGGTGGAGGCGGCGGCGTGGTGGTACATCGCTCTGGAGAACGCCTGCCAGGCCCAGCTGCTGGCCGAGGCGGCGGGCACGCCCCGACCCATTCGCCATGAGATCGCGCAGCACACGCATGCACAGATCGGCGGGCCCGGCGGCGCGCAGTTTGCCTTCAGGAGCTTGTTCGACATCCTTGTGCGGCAGCAGCCCGAGGTGCTGCAATGAACGCGCCGCTGACCTGGGGGCAGGTGGCGCGCACGCTGGCGGTGGAGTTTGCCGAGCGCGCCGTGGCGCACGACCGGGACGGGAGTTTTCCGCACCAGAACTTTGCCGACCTGCAGCAGGCCGGCCTGCTGGCGCTGGCCGCGCCGCGCACGCTGGGCGGGCAGGGCGCGTCGGCCGCGCAACTGGGTGAGGTGATTGGCGCGGTGGGTCAGGGCTGCCCGGCCACGGCGCTGGTGCTGACCATGCAGTACATCCAGCAGCGCGGCATGGGGCGGCCCGGCTCCCCCTGGCCGCAGGCGCTGGCCCGGCAGCTGGTGCACGAGTCGCACAACGAGGTGTCGCTCATCAACGCGCTGCGCGTGGAGCCCGAGCTGGGCTCGCCCGCACGCGGCGGCCTGCCTGCCACAGTGGCACGGCACACATCCGAGGGCTGGCGCATCAGCGGGCACAAGGTGTATTCGACCGGCGCGCCCATCCTGCGCTGGTATGTGGTGTGGGCCCGCACCGATGAAGAGGTGCCACGCGTGGGCTCGTTCCTGGTGCGGGCCGGTTCGCCCGGCATCCGCATCGACGCCACCTGGGACCACCTGGGCCTGCGCGCCAGTGGCAGCCACGATGTGATCCTGCAGGACGTGCTGACTCCCCACGACCACGCGCTCGATGTGCGCCTGCCGCAGGACTGGGCCCGTGGCGAGCCCGCCATGCAGGCCGAGATGACGGTGATGCTGGGCGCGCTGTACACCGGCGTGGCCCGCGCAGCGCGCGACTGGGTGGTGCGCTTTCTGCGCGAGCGCACGCCCGCCAACCTGGGTGCACCCCTGTCCAGCCTGCCGCGCGCCCAGGAGGCCGTGGGCCGCATCGAGGCCCTGCTGCTCACCAACGACCGGCTGATCGCCAGCGTGGCGCATGACCTGGACACCGGCACCCTGGTGCCGGCGGTGGACAGCGGCCTGGTAAAAACCGTGGCCACGCAGAACGCCATCGAGGTGGTGCAGGCGGCGCTGCAGCTGTCCAGCAACCACGGCCTGGCACGCAAAAACCCGCTGGAGCGCCACCTGCGCGATGTGCTGTGTGGCCGTGTGCACACCCCGCAGGAGGACAGCGCACACATTGCCGCAGGCCGCCGCGCGCTGGGCCTGGGCTGAGACGATGAGAACGGATACGCCATGAATGCCGTGCTGGCCCCCCGCCCCCTGGTGGTGTTGAACCAGACCGGTGCCGAGGCCGATGCCCTGGTGGCCGCTGCGGGCTTGCCCGTGGCCCTGGCCGACGATGCCGCTGCGCCTGCGTGGGAGCGCGCCGCTGATGCCGATGTGCTGTTCACCGGCCCGCGCAATGGCTGGCGCAATGCGCCCGCGCAGCCCCCGGCGGGCTGGCCGGGGCGCCTGCAGTGGGTGCATGTGGCGTCGGCGGGCATCGATTTCTTTCCGCCTTGGTTGCTGCAGGTGCCGCTGGTGACATGTTCACGCGGTGTGGCGGCTGTGCCCATTGCCGAATATGTGATCACGGCGCTGCTGGCACACCAGCGCCACTGGGACACACTGCGCGTGCAAGGGGCCGACCCATGGCGTGAGACCTTTGCGCGGGTGGACCAGCACCTGCCCGGCACCTTGCAGGGCCGCACGCTGGGCATTGCGGGCTATGGCGCCATTGGCCGCGCGGTGGCCGTGCGTGCACAGGCGCTGGGCATGCAGGTGGTGGCGCTGCGGCGTGGGGGTGCGCCGGTGGATGGAGGGGGTGAAGGCGATGAAGGCGTGCAGGCGGTGGGCTCCATCGAGCAACTGCTGGCGGCGTCTGACCACCTGGTGCTGGCCCTGCCCATCACCGCCCAGACCTACCACCTCATCAACGCGGCCACGCTGGCCCATGCGCGGCCGGGGCTGCACCTGGTGAACATTGCGCGCGGCGCCCTGGTGGACCAGCAGGCACTGCTGCAGGCGCTGGATGCGGGCCGCCTGTCGGGCGCCACGCTGGATGTGACCGACCCCGAGCCTCTGCCCGACAGCCACCCTCTGTACCACCACCCGCGTGTGCGCATCACGCCGCATGTGTCGTGGGCCGCACAAGGGGCTGCGGAGGTGACGGCGCGCAAGTTTGTGGGCAACCTGCAGCGCTTTGTGGCCGGGCTGCCGCTGCACGACGTGGTGGACAGGGAGCGCGGCTACTGAGCGCCGCAGGCCAGCGGGCCACCCCCACCCACACCCCGCGCGCGCATGCGAAAACCGCATATGGATGCTTGCAAGCCTTCGTTGGCGCCGCGTGGGGTGGGTGATGCAATGAATGCCGAATCAACCTTGCCTTCATTGACCACACCATGCTGCGCCGCCAATTCCACCATCTGCTGACCGCCTCGGTCGCTGCCAGTTCATTCCTGTCGCCCGTCCTCACCCATGCCCAAACCTCTTCGCGCGTGCTGCTGCGTGCGGGCGACCAGAAGGGTGGGCTGCAGGCGCTGCTGGACGCAGCGGGCGAGCTCAAAAACCTGCCCTACGACATCAAGTGGAGCGAGTTCCCGGCGGCTGCGCCACTGGCCGAGGCGCTCAACGCCAACGCGGTGGACTTTGGCCCCATTGGCGATGCGCCGCTGCTTTTTACGCTGGCGGCGGGCAGCCGGGTCAAGGCGTTTGCGGCCAGCCGCTCAGATGCCTACGGCACGGCCGTGCTGGTGGCGCCCCACTCGCCGCTCAAGACGGCGGCCGACCTCAAGGGCAAGAGCATTGCCACCAACCGGGGCTCCATCGGCCATCTGGTCACCCTCAAGGCGCTGGAGTCGGCAGGCCTCAAGGCCGACGATGTGCAGCTGCGCTTCATCCCGCCGCCAGACGCCAAGCTGGCGCTGACGCAGGGCTCGGTCGATGCCTGGGCCACCTGGGAGCCCTACACCGCGCTGGCCGAGACCAGCGGCCATGCGCGCGTGCTGGTCAGCGGCCGGGGCCTGTGGTCGGGCCTGAGCTTTCTGGCGGCCACCGATGCGGCCCTGGCAGAAAAGCGTGCTGCGCTGGCGGACTTCAAGGAGCGCGTGGCGCGTGCGCAGGTGTGGTCGTACCAGAACGCCAAGCCGTTTGGCCAGTCGCTGGCGCGCATCGTGGGCATTCCGGCCGATGCGGCGCAGCTGCAGTTTGAGCGCCGCGCCACCCGCTGGCAGGACATCGACGCCCAGGTGCTGGCCGACCAGCAGAAGACGGCCGACTTTTATCTGGCGGCAGGCCTCATCAAGCAGCGGCTGGATGTGCGGGGCACGTTCGACACCAGTTTCAATGTGGGCAAGGGCTGAGGACGGCTGCTCCCGACCTTTCGCCGTTCGGCATTCACCGTTTGCAGCTCGTCCGTCCCGGTGGGCGTTGGGCGGGTTGATGCGCTGGATGTGGTTCTGCAAGCTTCAACGGAACGCGCTGGTGTGCCCAACGCGCCCCTCCCTGACCTTGAGCCACCGGGGTGCATGCCACCCCGCGCCAGCGACCTTGCGCCGGCCGCACCACAATCGGGTCATATGACCTCTTCTTCGACGATGCTGCGGGTGATCAGCCTGGCAGCCTTTTGCAGCATGGCTTCCATGCGTGTCTGCGACCCGATGCTGGTGTCCCTGGCACGCGAGTTTTCTGTCACCACGGGCGATGCGTCGGCCGTCATTGCGGCGTTTGCCGTGTCTTATGGCGTGCTGCAGTTGTTCTATGGCCCCCTGGGCGACCGGCTGGGCAAGGTGCGGGTGGTGATTGGCGCCACGTTTGCCTGTGCGCTCTTCAGTGGCGTGACGGCGCTGGCGCCCACGCTGCCGGTGCTGGTGGCGGCGCGGGCTGCCATGGGGGCGTCGGCGGCAGGCATCATCCCGCTGTCGATGGCATGGATTGGCGACAACGTGCCGTACGAGCAGCGGCAGGAGACCCTGGCGCAGCTGATGGTGGCCACGGTGTCGGGGATGATGGCCGGGCAGTGGTTTGGCGGCTTTGCGGTCGAGGCGCTGGGCTGGCGGGCTGCGTTTGTGGTGCTGTCGCTGCTGTTTTTGACCGCCGCGAGCCTGCTGTGGCGGCAAGCCCGCGCCATGGCGGCCAGCACCCCGGCACCTGCGGCTGACGGTGCGGTGCCGCCCGCTTTTTCGCTGTCAGCGTACTTGGCCAACACGGCCGCGCTGCTGCGCATGCCCCGGGTGCGCTGGGTGCTGACCGTGGTGGCGGTGGAGGGCGCTCTGGCCTTTGGCACGCTGGCTTTTGTGCCCGCACGCATGGTGGACGGGTTTGGGCTGTCGGCCTCGGCGGCCGGCGGGGTGATGGTGCTGTATGGCGTGGGCGGGCTCATCTACAGCCTGCTGGCGCGCCGCTGGCTGGCGCTGCTGGGTGAGCGGGGCCTGGCGCTGATGGGCGCCTCGCTGATCGCTGCCGGGCTGTTGCTGCTGGCCTGGGGGCCGGTGGCGGCCTGGGGGGTGCTGGGCTGCTTCTTTGCCGGGGTGGGGTTTTACATGCTGCACAACACGCTGCAGGTGCAGGCCACGCAGATGGCGCCCGAGGCCCGGGGCACGGCGGTCACGCTGTTTGCGTGCCTGCTGTTCCTGGGGCAATCGCTGGGTGTGCTGCTGGTGGCGGCCAGTGTGGACCGGGGCTGGATCGCGCCCGTGTTCTCGGTGGCGGCACTGGGGGTGCTGGTGCTGGGCGCGCTGGTGTCGCGCAAGGTGAATGGCCGGGTGGCGGTGCCCGCGGGAGCGTAGTCTGGAGTCGGCCGCACCGTGCAAATAACTTTGATGTCTTATTACTTTATTTTTTGATAGTTTGATTCTTTATGGCGCAATAGTACATTCCCTGATCTTTGTGTCTTTTGGGGCCGAACCCGCGCCGCCCGGCGTGTGGCGGCCCTTTGTGTTTCATGATCGAACTACGGGGTATCACCCAAACCTACCAGGGCTCACAAGGCCCGGTCGAGGCGCTCAAGGGCATCGACCTCACCATCCAGCCGGGCGAAGTGTTCGGCATCATCGGCAAGAGCGGCGCGGGCAAAAGCTCGCTGGTGCGGGTGATCAACCTGCTCAACCGGCCCACCAAGGGTCAGGTCATCGTGAGCGGGCAGGACCTGACCCAACTGAACGACGCACAGCTGCGCGAGGCGCGCCGCGAGATCGGCATGGTCTTCCAGCACTTCAACCTGCTGTCGTCGCGCACCGTGTTTGACAACGCCGCGCTGCCGCTGGAGCTGGCGGGCATGGACAAGGCCGCCATCCGCGAGCGTGTGAACCCGCTGCTGGAGCTGGTAGGTCTGGCCCACCTGGCCGACCGCTACCCGGCGCAGATCAGCGGCGGGCAAAAGCAGCGTGTGGGCATTGCGCGTGCGCTGGCCAGCCGCCCCAAGGTGCTGCTGAGCGACGAAGCCACCTCGGCGCTGGACCCGGAAACCACGCGCTCCATCCTCGACCTGCTGCGCCAGGTCAACCGCGAGCTGGGCCTGACGGTGGTGCTGATCACCCACCAGATGCAGGTCATCAAGCAGGTGGCCGACCGCGTGGCCGTGATCGAAGCGGGCCGCATCGTGGAGCAGGGCCGGGTACTGGACGTGTTCACCCGCCCGCAGCAGGCCATCACCAAGAGCCTGATCGACGAGATCCTGCCGCAAGAGCTGCCCGCCAGCGTGCTGGACCATGTGCGCAAGCTGGCAGGCCAGCTGAGCGCAGGACGAACTGGCCAGCTGCTGCGCCTGTCGTACGCCGGGGACAGCGCCTACCAGCCCATCCTGTCGCAGCTGATCCGCCAGTTTGGCGTGGACATGAGCATCCTGCACGGGCAGGTGGATGAGATCCAGGACGAGACCTTTGGCTCGCTGGCCGTGTACGCCAGTGGCGAGGCCGAGAGCGTGCGGGGCGCCGTGGCGCACCTGCGCGCGGGCGAGGTCGAGGTCGAAGAAGTGGCCGTGGCCGGTTAAGAGGGAGCACACATCATGTTCAACAACTTCACGCCAGCCATGCTGGATCTGTTTGCTTCGTCGCTGTGGGAGACGCTCATCATGGTCGGCATCTCCGGCCTGGTGGGCGGCTTGCTGGGGGTGCCTCTGGGCGTGTTCCTGCGCCTGACCGATGACGGCGGGGTGCTGGAGAACGGCCCGGTCAACAAGCTGGTGGGCTGGCTGGTCAACGCCGTGCGGTCCACGCCCTTCATCATCCTGCTGGTGGCCATCATCCCGTTCACGCGGCTCATCACCGGCTCGTCCATCGGCACGGCCGCCGCCGTGGTGCCACTGACCATTGCCGCTGCCCCGTTTGTGGCCCGCCTGGTCGAGGCCGCGCTGCGCGAGGTGGACCACGGCCTGGTCGAAGCCGCGCAGGCCATGGGCGCCACCACCAGCCAGATCGTGTGGAAGGTGCTGCTGCCCGAGGCTCTGCCCGGCATCGTGGCGGGCCTGACCATCACGTTCGTGAGCCTGACCGGCTACTCGGCCATGGCCGGTGCCATTGGCGGCGGCGGCCTGGGCGACCTGGGCATCCGCTACGGCTACCAGCGCTTTCTGCCCGAGATCATGCTGGCCGTGGTGCTGGTGCTGATCTTCTTTGTGCAGGCCGTGCAAAGCCTGGGCGACTGGGCGGTGCGCAAGCTGAGCCACCGGTGAGTGGTGCGTTGAGTGGTGAATGGTTTGCTATTGAATCAATAGCTGCTGGCGCATGATCCACTAGCGCTTGCGGCCTGTTTGGCTTCACACCCATGCGGGGAGGCACTGCGTGGGCCTCTGCGGGGGGCTCTGCGCTGGTCCTGGCTCTCTCGCACCCTCTGGGAGAGGTGCAGAAGCCAATCTCAGCCCGGCACCCGGTAGTGGTAGCCGTAGGCCGTCTTGAACCCCATCGATTCATACAGCCGCAGCGCAGGCGTGTTCTGCGCCCGCACCTGCAGGTAGGCGCTGGTTGCACCGGCCTCCATGCCCCAGTGCAGCAGCGCCTGCACCAGCGCGCGCCCGCGTCCGCCGCCCCGGTGCTCAGGCGCCACGGCCAGGTCGTACAGGCCCACGGCGCCGCGTTCCAGCACCGCCAGGCCAAAGCCCACGGCGTGGCCCTGGGCGTCGTGTTGCAGCGCATAGCCCACCGGGTGGGCGATGGCGTCGAGGATGCTGCGGTGCAGGTTGCGGTGGTGCGGCGCCACGCCGTTGGCCGCCGCAAAACCTTCCAGCCACGCGGGCGATGGCGAAGTGCTGACCAAGGTGCTGCCATCGGGCCGAGGCACCGCGCCCGGCGCCAGCGGCCGGTGCAGGACCAGCGAGGGGTCGAAATGCTGGTAGCCCGCGTCTGCCAGCTCCTGGTCGGCCTCGGCCGGGGCCAGAGGGGAGATGCGGAACACGGCGGGCAAGCCATGCCGCGCATACAGCGCCGCCGCCGCCTCGCGCACTCCGTCGAACGGCGCGCCGGGCACCAGCGCGTTGACCGAGTTGGCACGCTTGGTGTACCCGCCCGACAGCCGGAACACCCAGCCCCGGTGAAACACCGTCTGGTGCGCGGGCCAGGCGTTGAAGGCGCGTTCTTCCAGTGCGCGGACGAGGGCTGCGGGTGCGGTGTTGGCAATGGGGGCGGCGGTGTCGGTCATCGCAGGTTTATACCAACCCACCTTGACCATTCACCTCGCCAGCCACCCTGTGCGACAACTCTTTGCAGCCGCTCTTTTCCACCGGGTCAGTCAGTGGTGATCTTGTTGTCGGCCACCAGCTTGGCAAAACGTGCGGTGTCGGCCGCAATCTGTTCGGCCATCTGCGCGGGGGTGTTGCCGATGGGTTCGGCGCCAATGTCGTGCATGCGCTTTTGAAAGTCCGGCGACTGGATGACCTTGACCATTTCGGTGTTCAGCCGCGCCACCACATCGGCGGGCGTGCGGGCGGGGGCCAGCACACCAAACCAGGTGCCGATGTCAAAGCCCGCAAAGCCGCTTTCTTGCAGTGTGGGCACGTCGGGCAGGGTGGACGAGCGCTTGGCCGTGGTCACCGCCAGGGCGCGCAGCTTGCCCGCCTTGATGTGCGGTAGCACAGGGGTGACGGTGTCGAACGACATCGACACCTGCCCGCCCAGCAGGTCGGTCGTGAGCGGGCCGCTGCCCTTGTAGGGCACATGCAGCAGGGGCTGGCCGATGGAGGTGGCGAACTGCGTGCCGATCAGGTGCTGTGCCGTACCCGCACCGTTGGAGCCGTAGGAGAACTTGTTGGGCGTGGCCTTGATCAGCGCCACCAGCTCCTTCACGTCCTTGGCGGGCGTGGCCGCACTCACAGCCAGCACGTTGGGCACCAGCGCCACGGTGGTGATGGGTGCAAAACTCTTTTGAAAGTCGTAGTTGAGCTTTTTGTACACGCTCGTTGCAATGGTGTGGTGCACCGCGCCCATCAGCAGCGTGTAGCCGTCGGCAGGGGCCTTGGCTACGTAGTCGGCCCCGATGGTGGCGCCCGCGCCGCCCCGGTTTTCCACGATCACGGGCTGGCCCAGGGCTGTGCCCAGTTTTTCGCCCAGCGCGCGTGCCAGCACATCGGTAGTGCCGCCGGCCGCAAAGGGCACAACGATGGTGACGGGCTTGGCCGGCCAGGCCTGCGCGTGCGCCGGTGCGCTGGGCAGGGCACAGGCAGCGCCAGCCAGGGCGGCCAGCGCCAGCAGGTGGTGCCGGCGTGTGGAGGGCGTTGTGGGCGGCGTTGACGGTGGCTGGTGGGGGGTTGCAATGCGTGGCATGGTTGTCTCCGTTGGGTTGTGTTTCTTGTGGTTGCTGGGCTAGGGACGTCGGTGCATGGCGTCAGCCCGTGGCTGCGATCAGGATCGCGCGGAAGTCGTTGACGTTGGTGCCCGTGGGCCCGGTGACCACGGCGTCGCCCAGCGCGCCAAAAAAGGAGTGGGCGTCGTGTGCGTCCAGCGCCGCGGTGGCGTGTTGGCCCAGCGCGGCGGCGCGCTCCAGCGTGTCGGGCGTGGCAATGGCGCCTGCCACGGGCTCCAGGCCATCGATTCCATCGGTGTCTCCGGCCAATGCGTACACGCCGGGCAAGCCCTTGAGCGACAGGGCCAGGGACAGCAGGCATTCCACATTGCGCCCGCCGCGCCCCGGGGTTGGCATGGGTTGCCCTGGTGCCGGTGTGCGCAGGGTGACAGTGCTCTCGCCGCCACTCAGCAGCACGCGGTGCCGTGGTGACGGGGCCTTGGCGGCATAGCGGGCGACACCGGCCAGCACGGCGCCCATGTCGCGGGCTTCGCCCTCCAGTGCATCGCCGAGCAGCGTGGGCTCGATGCCCGCCTGGCGCGCCACCTGGGCGGCTGCCTGCAGGGCCAGGTCGGGTGTTGCAATGACGTGGGTGGTGATGGGGCCCAGCCGGGTGTCGCCGGGCTTGATGCTTTCGCTGGCGGCAGTGTCCAGTGCGGCCAGCACGGCGGGTGGCAGCGCAATGCGGTAGCGCTGCAAGATGGCCAGCGCCTGTGCACGGCTGGTCGGGTCGGCCACGGTGGGGCCAGACGCCACGTCCAGCGGGTCGTCGCCGGGCACGTCGGACATCACCAGGTTGACCACGCGGGCGGGGCTGCAGGCCAGGGCCAGCCGCCCGCCCTTGATGGCCGAGAGGTGGCGCCGCACACAGTTCATCTCGCCGATGCTGGCGCCGCTGCGCAGCAGGGCCTGGTTGAGCGCCTGCTTGTCGGCCAGCGTGATGCCCGGCAGCGGCAAGGGCAGCAGCGCCGAGCCGCCGCCCGACCACAGGCCAATCACCAGGTCGTCTGCTGTGAGGCCCGCCACTGCGGCCAGCATCTGCTGGGCGGCAGCCAGGCCCGCCGCATCGGGCACGGGGTGGGCAGCCTCCAGCACGCGGATGTGCTCGCAGGCGGCAGCATGCCCGTAGCGTGTGACCACCACGCCAGACAGCGGCGCGGGCCAGTGGGCCTCCAGCACCTGCGCCATCTGCGCCGATGCCTTGCCCGCACCGATCACCACCGTGCGGCCCCGCGGCGGGGCAGGCAGATGCGGCGGCAGGCATACGGCGGGCTGGGCCGAGGCCACGGCGGCATCGAACATGCTGCGCAGCCAGTGGCGGGCCTGGGTGTCGATGTGTGCGGTCATCGGGTGGCGGGGCAGGGCGCAGTGCGTGGGAGCCACGTGGCTCAGGCGGCCTTTTGCAGCGGCTTACCGCTGATCAGCGCGCACACGGCGTCGGTCACCTGCGCCGTGGTGGCCGGGCCGCCCAGATCGCGGGTGTGCAGGGCGGGGTTGGCGGTGACTTGTTCGATGGCCTGCATCACGGCGCGGGCGGCGTCGGCCTCGCCCAGGTGCTCCAGCAGCATCACCACCGACCAGAAGGTACCGATGGGGTTGGCCAGGCCCTTGCCCATGATGTCGAATGCCGAGCCGTGGATGGGCTCGAACATGCTGGGGTAGCGGCGCTCGGGGTCGATGTTGCCGGTGGGCGCAATGCCCAGGCTGCCCGCCAGCGCGGCGGCCAGGTCGCTGAGGATGTCGGCGTGCAGGTTGGTGGCGACGATGGTGTCGAGCGTGGCGGGGCGGTTGACCATGCGGGCCGTGGCGGCGTCCACCAGCTCCTTGTCCCACTTCACGTCGGGGAACTCGGTGGCCACCTGCGCGGCAATCTCGTCCCACATCACCATGGCATGGCGCTGGGCGTTGCTCTTGGTGATGACGGTGAGCAGCTTGCGGGGGCGGGATTGGGCCAGGCGGAAGGCGTAGCGCAGGATGCGTTCCACCCCCACGCGGGTCATGATGGACACGTCGGTCGCCGCCTCGATCGGATGGCCCTGGTGCACGCGGCCGCCCACGCCCGAGTATTCGCCCTCGGAGTTTTCGCGCACGATGACCCAGTCCAGGTCCTTGGGCGTGCAGCGCTTCAGGGGCGCGTCAATGCCCGGCAGGATGCGCGTGGGCCGCACGTTGGCGTACTGATCAAACCCTTGGCAGATCTTGAGGCGCAGGCCCCACAGCGTGATGTGGTCGGGGATGTCCGGGTCGCCCGCCGAGCCGAACAGAATGGCGTCCTTGCCGCGCAGCGCATCGAGCCCGTCGGCCGGCATCATCACACCGTGGGCGCGGTACCAGTCGCCGCCCCAGCCGAAGTTTTCGAACTGGAACTGCAGGCCTGCATGGCGGGCGGCCAGGGCTTCGAGCACGCGCTGGCCGGCGGGAATCACTTCCTTGCCGATGCCGTCTCCGGGGATGGTGGCGATTTGGTAGGTTTTCATGAAGGTCTTTGGTCTTGGTGTGTGAAAGCGTTGGGGAAGGCCTGCAGGGATGTCGGGCCGCGAAAAGCGGGTGGAACAAAAACAGTGAGAGCGACTGTAGGCATCCGCTCGTTGTAAAAATGGCGCTCAAGTGAATCCATCGTTAACCTGCAGTTGATAATGCGGCGATGAGCTCCACCATCCAGCCCGCAGAACTGGGCTTCTTCTCGGCACTGGCGGCCAGCCCCAGCCTGAGCGCCGCCGGGCGCGAAATGGGTATCTCCACCGCCGCCGTGAGCAAACACCTGGCGCAGATGGAAAAGCGCCTGGGTGTGGTGCTCATCAACCGCACCACCCGGCGCATGAGCCTCACGCCCGAGGGCGAACTGCTGCTGGAGCGCGCGCGCCGCATCCTGCGCGAGATCGACGCACTGGATGAACTCATCGTGCAGTCCAAGGCCAGCCCCAAGGGCCTGCTGCGCGTGAATGCCACGCTGGGTTTTGGCCGCATGCACATTGCGCCCGTGATCTCGGACTTTGTGCGCCAGTACCCCGAGGTGGATGTGCAGCTGCAGCTGTCGGTGCACCCGCCGCCGATCACCGACGACGCTTACGACGTGTGCGTGCGTTTTGGCGAGCCGCCCGATGGCCGCGTGGTTGCCCGCCGCATGGCCCCCAACCGGCGTGTGCTGTGCGCCGCACCCGCCTACCTGGAGCAGCACGGCAGGCCCCGCGTCCCGCGCGACCTGATGGAGCACCAGTGCATCGGCATCCGCCAGGGCGACGAGGCCTACGGCCTGTGGCGCCTGACCACCGGGCGTGGCAGCAAGGCGCACACCGAGTCGATCAAGATCACCGGCAACCTCACCACCAACGACGGCGAGATCGCCGTGCTGTGGGCGCTGCAGGGCCATGGCATCGTGATGCGCGCCGAGTGGGACGTGAACCGCCATCTGGCCCAGGGCCTGCTGGAGCCCGTGCTGCCGCAGTACCACACGCCTGCGGCCGACATCTATGCGGTGTACCCGCAGCGGCACCAGTTCTCCACGCGGGTGCAGGCGTTTGTGGGGTTCCTGGCCGAGGCATTGGCCGCGTCAGGCACGCTGGCAGGAGTGGGCGTGGGTGGCCGCACGGACAAGCGGCGGGCCGTGCGGGTTTCTTGACCTGATGGGTGGCGCGCGGGCCGCTGCCGGGTTAGGGTGTCGCCAAGGCATCCTGTGATGCCTCTCTGCCCCCGGACCTGTACCTGTACCTGGCTTTCATTGCCCCTGCTTTGCCCATGAAAACATTGTTGCCGCTCATCCCCCCGCTGTTGGTTGCCCTGTTGGCCGGGCCTGCGCAGGCCGCCGATTCGCAGGTGGCCGCCGATTGGTCCCTGTCCGCCGATGGCGCTTATGTGTTGGACCAGCGTGCCGGCCTGGCCTGGCCACGCTGTGTGGAGGGCATGCAATGGACCGGCAAAACCTGCACGGGCCAGCCCCTGCTGCTGGACCGTGCCGAGGCCACGGCCCTGGCCTCTGACCGCTGGAAGGCCGAGGGTGTGGGCTGGCGTCTGCCCCGTGCGACAGAGCTGCAGCGGCTGGTGGACAAGGCGCTGTCGCCCCCGGGCCTCAACCCCCTCCTGTTCCCTGCGGCGCCGGGCCAGTGGCACTGGACGTCCACCGCCAACGTGAGCGCGCCCAGCGTCAACCAGTACACCTACGGCAACATCGCCCAAAGCCGGGCCGGTGATGGTGCGCGGCAGGCGGCCATGATCAACGGCTGGGCGGTGAACCTGTCCACCGGCGAGGCGCGCGGCGATGCCGCGCGGGCCAGCAAGCTGCCGGTGCGGCTGGTGCGGCCGATGCCGGTGGGGGCCGCCAAATAGGCGGTCGCCCCGCTGCAGTCGCATCCGGCAGGACAGGGCGGGGCGGCAGGGCGCTTCAAGCGGTCTCTGGTTGCGCGTCGGCCACTGCAAACACCTCGCGTGCCGCGGCCAGTCCGTTGAGCGCGGCCGGAAAGCCTGCGTACACCGCCATCTGCATCAGCACCTCCACGATCTCTTCCCGGGTGACGCCCACATTCAGCGCCGCCTGCAAATGCACCTTGAGCTGTGGCGTGGCGTTGCCCAGCGCGGTCAGTGCGGCGATGACTGCAATCTCGCGGCTGCGCAGATCGAGTCCGGGGCGCGAATAGATGTCGCCAAACGGAAACTCGATCAGGTAGCGCGCAAAGTCGGGGGCGATGTCGGCCAGGCTGGCGACGACACGCTCACCCGCGTGGCCGTCGATTTCGCGCAGCTTGGCGAGGCCCTGGAGATAGCGGGGTTGGGTTTCGGGGGACATGGGAGCTTCCTTGGTGGGTGGACGACGGGGTGGACCGAAGGGAAGCTTCCAGGCCATGGTAGTGCGCGATCTTGGCTTGCAGCGCCTGTGCGGCTTGCTGCATCGTGGTGATCGTTGCCAGCACCTGCGCCAGGTGCTGTTCCAGCAACTGGCGCCGCTCGGGGGCGGTGGCGTTCCCTTCGCTGCGCAGCCGCGCAAAGGCCTGCATTTGCCCGATGGGCATCTGGGTCTCGCGCAGGCGCAGCAGGAATCCGATCCATTCCATGTCCGACGCCGCATAGCGGCGCTGGCCACCAGGTGCACGGGCTACCGGCGCAATCAAACCGGCGCGCTCGTAGTAGCGCAGGGTGTGTGCGGTCAGGCCGGTGCGTTTGGCGACTTCGGCAATGGTGAGGAGGGATGCCATGGGAACGATTCTGAAAGTTGGAGTGCACTCTAAGTCAAGTGCTGAATCAGTCCATGGTGACGAGGCGCCGCAAAAGGCCATCGTCTAGCCATTTCTCGCTTCCGCAGCCTCGCGACCTTTTGCCACCCGCGTGGCTTGCGAGTAGTCTTTTCAATGCAGCTGCAACGCCTGCAGCACCAGCGAGAACGCGGGTGATGGCTGGCGCCGGCTGGGGTAGTACAGGTGGTAGCCCGCGAACGACGGGCACCAGTCTTCTAGCACCCGCACCAAGCGACCGTCTTCGACGTGGGTGCCCAGCTCGTCCTCGGGCAGTAGCGCAATGCCCAGCCCGGCCAACGCTGCATCGACCTGGGGCGGGGCGGTGTTGAAGATCAGCGGGCCGTCCACCCGCACGTTGACCTGTTTGCCCTTGCGCGCAAAGTCCCACACGTACAGGCCGCCCGAGGTAGGCATGCGCTGGTTGATGCAGCGGTGCGCTGTCAGGTCGTGCGGGGTTTTGGGAATGGGATGGGCGGCAAAGTAGCTGGGCGATGCCACAACGGCCATGCGCAGCGGCGGACCGATGGGCATGGCAATCATGTCCTTGTCGATGGTGTTGCCCAGGCGCACCCCAGCATCAAAACGGTCGGCCACGATGTCGCGAAAGCCGTAGTTCATGTCGAACTCCAGCGTGATGTCGGGGTTGTCGTGCAGCAGCGGCATGAGCTTAGGCAGCAGCGTGGTGTGCATGACGTGGTCGCCGCAGGTGATGCGCACGGTGCCTGCTGGTTTGTCGCGCAGTGCGGTCAGGGCATCCAATTCGGCCTCAATCTCGTCAAAGCGGTGGCCGATGGCGTGCATCAGGCGTTCGCCCGCTGGCGTGGGCGAGACGCTGCGCGTGGTGCGTGTGAGCAGCCGGATCTGAAGGCGCTCTTCGAGGCCACGGATGGTCTGGCTCAGTGCGGACTGCGTGACGCCCAGCGTGGCTGCTGCCCGGGTGAAGCTGCCCTCGCGCGCCACGGTGACAAAGGCCAGCAAGTCGTTCAGGTTGCGTCGCGCCATGGCAGGTTCTGTGGGTTGATTGGTTAGCCATTCTTATAAACCTATTCGTCATTCATTATCTAGTCAGTGCGGCGAGTGCTGGGCAAACTTCTTGCCATGGCAAAACGCATCAGCACCCACCCCTTCCAACGCCTTGCCTTCACGGGTGTCGCCGTGGCATTCACCCTGGCAGCTGCGGGGACGCCAGCTACCACCTTTGCACAGCAGGGCTCCATGAAAATTCAACTGCATACCGACGGCGCCATTGCCACCGCCATCCTGGATAACAACGCCGCCACGCGCGATTTTTTGGCCCAACTGCCGTTGTCGCTGACGCTGCAGAACTATGCGGAGATCGAGCGCATTGCCACACTGCCGCGCAAGTTGTCTACCCCGGCCGCATCGACGGGCATGACCCCTGTGACCGGTGACATCGCTTACTACGCGCCGTGGGGCAACCTGGCGATCTATCTGAGCGGCACTGTTCACGACCGAGGCCTGGTCCGCCTTGGCAAGGTGGACAGCGGCCTTGCAGCCCTGCAACGGCCGGGGCCCTTCACCGTGCGCATTGAGCGTGCCAGCGATTGAACGGCCGCCGTCTTCGCCCCCTCTCGGCACTAGCGCCGAATTCCCCCATCCGCAGGAGCATCGAACATGGACAACACCCTCAACGCCTTGAACACCGACCCCGTTACGGACCCGCCCACCTCGGACCGGCGCGGTTTCCTCATCCGAGCGGGCTTTGGTGCCGCAGCAATCGGCGGGTTGTCTCCTGCAAGTAGCAGTGCGATGACAGCGGGGCCGCAGCCAGCGCCCGGCAAGGTCAGCGGTGCCGACAATTTCTACCGAAGCGACAAGGTGACCGTGCGCAAGGTGACCTTCAAGAACCAGTACCGCATGGCGGTGGCGGGCAACCTGTTTGTGCCCAAGAGCCTGGACCGCAGCAAAAAGAGCCCGGCCATTCTGGTGGGCCACCCCATGGGCGCAGTCAAGGAACAAAGCGCCAACCTGTATGCCACCAAGATGGCAGAGCAGGGTTTTGTCGCGCTGTCGCTGGACCTGCCTTTCTGGGGTGAGAGCGAGGGCCAGCCGCGCAACGCGGTGGCGCCAGACATCTATGCCGAGGCTTTCAGCGCAGCGGTGGATTTTCTGGGCACGCAGGCGATGGTGGACCGCGAGCGCATTGGGGCCATTGGCGTGTGCGGCAGCGGCAGCTTTGTAATCAGCGCTGCCAAGATCGACCCGCGCATGAAGGCCATCGCCACCGTCAGCATGTACGACATGGGTGCTGCCAACCGTGATGCGCTGAACCACTCGCTGACTGTGGAGCAGCGCAAGCAGATCATTGCTGCCGCTGCCGAGCAGCGCTACGTGGAGTTCAGTGGCGGGGCCATCCAGTACACCGGTGGCACGATGCACGAGCTGACGGTAGACACACACCCCATTCAGCGGGAGTTCTATGACTTCTACCGCACCCCGCGTGGCGAGGTCACGCCCAAGGGCGGCTCAGCCAAAACCACCACCCACCCCACGCTGACCAGCAACGTCAAGTTCATGAACTTCTACCCGTTCAATGACATCGAGACGATTTCTCCGCGCCCCATGCTTTTCATCACGGGCGATCAGGCGCACTCCAAGGAGTTCAGCGAAGACGCCTTCCAACGTGCTGCCGAGCCCAAAGAGCTGCACATCGTCCCCGGCGCGGGCCACGTGGATCTGTATGACCGCGTGAACCTGATCTCGTGGGACAAGCTGACGGCGTTCTTTGGCAAGCACCTGGCATAAACGATGACCACTCAGGTATGTGCTGCGCCGTCGGGCGATTTTGACGGTGCGGTGGGTGCAGCGGTGCAGCCTGCGCGCTGGAGCGGTGTCTTTGCGATGACGCTCTGCGTGTTTGCGCTGATCGCATCGGAGTTCATGCCCGTCAGCCTGCTGACCCCCATGGCCGCAGACCTAGGGGTCAGCGAAGGCTGGGCCGGGCAGGGCATTGCGATATCGGGCGCCTTCGCCGTACTCACCAGCCTGAGCATTGCGGCGTTGTCAGGCCGAGTGGACCGCAAGATCTTGTTGCTGGGTCTCACAGCGCTGATGTGCCTCTCTGGCGCGGTCATTGCTCTGGCGCCGAATTACGCGGTGTACATGGCTGGTCGCGCGCTCATCGGGGTGGTGGTGGGCGGCTTCTGGTCGTTGTCTGCCGCCACGGCCATGCGGCTGGTGCCTGCGCAGCACGTGCCACGGGCTTTGGCCATTTTCAATGGTGGCAACGCACTGGCCACGGTGGTGGCGGCGCCGTTGGGCAGCTATCTGGGTGCCGTGGTCGGGTGGCGTGGGGCCTTCTGGGGGCTGGTGCCGGTGGCGGTGGTGGCTTTCATCTGGCAGTGGGTGAGCCTGCCGCCCATGCCTGCCGGGCTGCAGCGCGCGGGGGGCTCTGGTGGTGCGGTTGTCAGGCTGCTGCGGTGCCGGGTGATCGTTGTGGGCATGCTGGCCGTGGGCTGCTTTTTCATGGGGCAGTTTGTGTTGTTTACCTACCTGCGGCCATTTCTGGAAACTGTCACGCAGGTGGGTGGGTTCACGGTGTCGTTCATCCTGCTGGTGATCGGGGTGGCGGGCTTTGTGGGCACTGCGCTGGTCGGCATGGCGCTGGCCAGAGGTTTCTATACGACGCTGTTCATGGCACCCGCCTTGATGGCGCTCATTGCTATCGCACTGGTCAGTCTGGGTGACCAGCTCACCGCTGTCACGGCCTTGCTGGGCGTGTGGGGCCTGGTAGCCACGGCCGCGCCTGTGGGCTGGTGGACATGGGTGGCCCGTTCCATGCCGGACGATGCCGAAACTGGGGGCGGCCTCATGGTGGCGGTGGTCCAGCTGGCTATTGGCCTGGGCTCTACGGTGGGCGGCCTGCTGTTTGACCATGGCGGCTACCAGATCACATTTTTCGTTAGCGCTTTTTTGTTGCTGTTGGCAGCTTTGCTGGTCTTACTGACCTGGCGCGCTGGCATGGCCGAGGGCGATGCTGTTTCAGATGGAGGAAGAGAGACAGGCTGCACACGCGTGAGCAAGCTGACCTCGTATGGGGTGCAAAACAGAGGGGACAGCAAAACCTAGCGTCCTGATGAAAAATGGCGGGTTCCGGTGGGGAGGCTGTGACCTCCTGGCACCGCAGCCTCCCTCCACGTCGCGTCGCTCCATGCGCGCGGCCCCATTTTCATCACCCCACAGCGAGTCCTCCATGAACCCCTCCATCCCTACCACCGCGCTGCAGTTGCGCTCGCTTGTGCAAGCCGATGGCACCTTGCAGATCAGCCTGGAGCCGACCCCCGTGCCCACACCAGGGCCCGAGGAAGTGCTGATCCAGGTGCAGGCCACACCCATCAACCCGTCGGACATCGGCCTGCTGCTGGGCCCCGCCGACTTGTCCACCGTGCAGGTCACGGGCACGGCCGAGCGGCCGGTGGCCACGGCCCGCATCCCTGAGCGCGCCATGCCGGGCATGGCGGCACGCCTGGGCCAGAGCATGCCGGTGGGCAACGAGGGCGCGGGCCTGGTGGTGGCCGCAGGCAGCTCGCCTGCCGCGCAGGCGCTGCTGGGCCGCACGGTGGCGGTGATTGGCGGCGCCATGTATTCGCAATACCGCGCCATGCCTGCGTCGCAGTGCCTGCCGCTGCCGCCCGGGACCACGGCGGCTGAAGGCGCATCGTGCTTCGTCAATCCGCTGACGGCGCTGAGCATGGTGGAGACCATGAAGCGCGAGGGCCACACTGCGCTGGTGCACACCGCGGCAGCCAGCAACCTGGGCCAGATGCTGCTCAAGATTTGCCAGAAAGACGGTGTCGGCCTGGTCAACATCGTGCGCAAGCCCGAGCAGGCGGCGCTGCTGCGCGAGCTGGGCGCCCAGTATGTGTGTGACAGCAGCGCGCCCAATTTCATGGCCGAGCTCACCGATGCGCTGGCCACCACGGGCGCCACCATCGCGTTTGATGCCACGGGCGGCGGCACGCTGGCCGGGCAGATCCTGCAGTGCATGGAGGCCGCCATCAACCGCAAAGCCAAGGAATACAGCCGTTACGGCTCGGCAGTGCACAAGCAGGTGTACCTGTACGGCCACCTGGACACGCGCCCGACCGAAGTGCACCGCACCTTTGGCATGGCCTGGGGCATGGGTGGATGGCTGCTGTTTCCGTTCTTGCAGAAGATCGGCGAAGAGGCCACCCAGGCGTTGCGCCAGCGCGTGGCGGCTGAGCTGAAGACCACGTTCGCCAGCCACTACGCGCGCACCGTGTCGCTGGCGGGGGCGCTGAGCGCCGAGTCCATCGCGTTCTACGGCCCGCGCAACACCGGCGCCAAGGTGTTGATCGACCCGTCGCTGTAAGCGACGTTGCGGGCGCGCGCCTGGTGCCCTTGGGGGGCGCGGCTACACGGCAGGCACCAACAAAAAGGGCTCCCAAAGGGAGCCCTTTTTGCCTGCCCGCCCCTGCGGTTCAGTTAACACTCCCCATGGCTGCAGCACCCGCACCGCGCGAAGTGCCACCACCATGGGAAGTCCCGCAACTGCTTCAATCCAACCCAAGCAGTTGGTCTGCCAAATTACATGGCGCTGAATTCGCCCGAAGGGATTTGGCCGGTGCGCACGGCTTCGGCAGCCTGTGCACGCACGGCAGCGCGGTCAGCGGTGGATTGGTAGGTCACCACACGCGAGCCTGCGGGTTCCATGTTGTGGGTGCGGGCTTCGACAACAGCTTCTGCAGCCACTTCAGCGCGGGTGCGGTTGGTGTCGAACTTCAGGGCAAATTGCGAGCCATCGGCTTCATCGGCATGGGCGCCAAAAGCGGCGAAAGCGGCAACAGCGGCGACGGAGAGGAAACGGGCGGTCTTGTTCATGATGAAAATCCTTAAAAAAACTTAAAAAGCGTCTCAAAAAAGCCGGGTCAGAAACCGTTCCTGAACCGGGTTCGGTGAGTCGCCTTGCGGGTTCGGCTCATCGATGGGATGAACTGTACGCCGATGGTGTTCAGGGAAAAACCACCCAGTCGCAAACTAACTGTTCCAGTATTGAGAACAATCTTTCTATCCTCCCGCGCTCCGTGTGGGATCTTTCGGCGCTCGAATTTTGTTGGAAAAAACTGTATATTCATAAGGGGTATCTATTTAGCTCCAGTGACGTCAGAATTGCTGGATGGAAACCCAGATGCTAACGCCAACTCCTGGACAGGACTACCCTCGCACCTGGAACGAATTTCTTGACTGGTTTGCCACCGAAGAGGCCTGCCAGGCGTTCCTGGAGAAGCTGCGCTGGCCCCAAGGCTTCGTCTGCCCGCGTTGCGGCAACGCTGGCGATGTGTACCGCGCCAGCCGCACCCGCCTGATGTGCCGCTCATGCCAGTACCAAGGCACAGTGACCTCTGGGACCATCTTCGACAAGACGCGCACACCGCTGCGTGTCTGGCTGGCGGCAGCTTGGTACCTGACCAATCAGAAACAAGGCGTGAGCGCCCTGGGGCTGCAGCGCGTATTGGGTTTGGGGAGCTACCAGACCGCCTGGACCATGCTGCACCGGTTTCGACGTGCCATGGTCCGCCCGGGCCGGGACAAGCTCAAGGGGCTTGTGGAGGTGGATGAAACGTACCTGTCCATCACGGATCGCAAGAGTCCCGCCACCCCTGCAGGGCGCAAGAGCAGCACCACCAAAGTGTTGATGGTCATGGCGGTGGAGATCGTGGAGCCCAAGGGGTTTGGGCGCATCCGGTTACGCCGTATCGACCGAGACTCCGCCAGCCACGTCATTCCCTTCGTGCAGGAGGTGATCGAGCCCGGAGCCCAGGTCCGCACTGATGGTTCGGCGGCATACCGCGCTCTGGGAGAACTGGGTTACACCCACCAGCGCACCGTCATGCTCGGCTCAGGCGTACCCGCCCATGTCTCCATGGCGGGAGTGCACCGGGTCGCCTCATTGGTACAGCGCTGGGTGCTCGGAACGCATCATGGCTCTGTACAGCCAGACCACCTGGATGCCTATCTCGATGAATTCGTGTTCCGTTTCAACCGGCGCACATCCAGCTCACGCGGGATGCTGTTTTACCGCTTGCTGCAGCAAGCGGTGGTCACGCCGCCAGTGACGTATGGGGATGTCGTGAGCAAGAACACCGGGGAGAGGCAATCGGATACTATTACTGGATGAAATCACAGTATCAACGGGCTACTGGAGCTAAATAGATACCCCTTATATTCATACAGTATCAAACCACAGGAGAAGCAGCGCCATGCAAGTCATCGAATCCACTTACGCCGTCATCCTGCGCGACTACCCCGAGGAACTCCCGGCCAAGGAACGCATTGCCGCAGAAACCCGGTACGCCAGGGCCCTGGAAAAGCAGCTTGGCGGCCCCGAACAGGTGGCGGCTGCCCTGGACACCATGCAGAGCCTGGAGGAGTCGCCGCCCGAGGTGGTGTCTCCTGGCGATCTCACCCTGCTCAAGGCCTGGGGCAAGGCCAGCGTGGCAGCCCGGCAGGCCGGGTTCCGGGATTTGGGGGAAGGAGAGGGCGCGTACTTTGAGGTGCGGCTGGTCTGAGAGGCTGAAAGCCCGCAGCACGCAATAGGGCTGACCGAGCCGCTATTCAGGCGCGTGCTGGGTGTGAGGGCCGGGTCGCCCCGGTGCTTGCGCACCCGCCGAGTGGGCAGATACTGTGTGTACATTGCATTACCCGCACACTCAACGCCGGAGACACAACCCCATGACCCTGCCGCTTCACCCCCTGGACCCTGACCTGTTTGCCCGCGCGTTGCCGCTGCTGGACGACGAGTGGCTGACCCGTGACCCCGAATTGGCGCCCGTGTTGCCCACGGTGCTCGCGCGCAATGTGGGGCAGGACTGGCACAAGGCGGGCACGTTTCGCCACCACTTGGTGGGCGTGACGCGCACGCTGACGGTGTGGCAGCAGCCGCGTGATGTGCGCCTGTTGGGCCTGCTGCACAGTGTGTATGGCAATGCGTTTGTGGACCTGGTGAAGTTCGACCCTGCCAAGGAGCGTGCCCGGGTGCGCGAGATTGCGGGCGAGTCGGCCGAGCACCTGGTCTACCTGTTCTGCACCCAGTCGCGCACGCAGTTTGTGCAAAAGGTGCTGGCCCATGCGCTGGAGGCGGACGGCAGCCTGGTGCTGCAAAAGGATGGGCAGGACCATGTGCTCACGCCCTACGAGGTGGCGGCCTTCATCATCGTGAGCATGGCCGACACCATCGAGCAGTGGTTCAGCTGGCAGGACGACATCTTTTCGCGCTTTCCCGATGTGCAGCACCGTCACCAGAAGGCGCACTGGGCTGCATCGCTCTGGCCCGGACCCATGCGGCCGTCGGGGCGCATGGTGCACCAGATCAATGGCCTGGCCAAGGCGCTGCAGCACCCGGGGCTGAAGGACGTGCTGCCCATGCCACCCGTGTTTGCACACTGCTCGCAGCACCTGTCTGCCGCCAACGAGGCGGCGGCCACGTCGCTGTACTGGTCCGTCATCCAGCAAGACCAGCCGCTGGTGGACCTGGACGTGGCCACCGGCGTGCTGGAAAGCGCCGTGCGCCACAACCCCTGGGTGGGCGAGCCGCAGATGGTGCTGGCCCAGCTGTACCTGTCCGCTGGCCGCAAGGACGACGCCAAGGCCGCTGCCGAGAGCGCTCTGCACCTGTTCAGCGCTTGGGGCAATGCGTGGGACAAGCGCGTGCAGTGGGACGCCTGGGTGGCCTGGACGCGCATCCTGCTGCAGGGCGCGACGGTGGAGGGCACCTGGCCCGAGCGGCTGGACAAGCTGAACAACGTGGCACTGCGTGGGTGACTTGGAACATCCCCCTGAGTGGCTGCGCCACTTCCCCCTTCTCTCGAATCGCTGCGCGATTCGGGAAGGGGGACGCAGCCCTCGCTGCGGGGCGGCCCTTGCTCGGCTGCCCTCGCCGGGTGCGCACCAGTTTCAGGAGGTGGGGGAGGGGGCACGGGCCTTGTCTTCTTATTCGAATGGGTTGTAATGAAATGAAAACTTAGTTGTTCCAGTTTTATCGGGGAAACCCTAGGATGCGAACCATCTCTCAACGAAAGGTTTTCCCTGTGAACAACAACAAGCGCCTTCTCCTGCAATCCGCCCTGGCCCTGGCCGCTGCTGCCGCTTTCTCGTCCGGCGCCATGGCCCAGGACAAGCCCATCAAGGTGGGCGTGACCGGCGGCCCCCACGCCCAGATCTTCGAGCAGGTGAAGAAGGTTGCCGAGAAGGACGGCCTCAAGATCCAGATCGTCGAGTTCAGCGACTACGTGCAGCCCAACGCCGCGCTGGCTGCGGGCGACCTGGACGCCAACAGCTACCAGCACAAGCCTTTCCTCGACGCGCAAGTGGCCGACCGTGGCTACAAGCTGGTGTCGGTGGGCTACACCGTCAACTTCCCCATCGGCCTGTATTCCAAGAAGGTCAAGAAGCTGGAAGACCTGAAAGAAGGCGCCAAGTTCGGCATTCCCAACGACCCCACCAACGGCGGCCGTGTGCTGCTGGTGCTGCAGGACAAGGGCCTGATCAAGCTGCGTGACGGCGCGGGCCTCAAGGCCACGCCGCTGGACGTGGTGAGCAACCCCAAGAAGCTCAAGTTTGTTGAACTGGACGCCGCCCAGCTGCCCCGTTCGCTGGACGATCTGGACGCCTCGGCCATCAACACCAACTTTGCGCTGTCGGCCGGCCTGAACCCTGGCAAGGACGCCATTGCACAAGAAAACGCCAAGAGCCCCTACGTCAACCTGATCGCCGTGCGTGAAGCCGACAAGGACAAGCCCTGGGTGGCCAAGCTGGTGAAGGCTTACCACTCGGAAGAAGTCAAGAAGTTCATCCAGACCGAATTCAAGGGCTCGGTGCTGCCAGGCTTCTGAAGCTGATCGCAAATGCGCCCTGCAATGAGGGGCGCTGTGACTCTGCGGACTGGTTGCTGCTTCGCCCTCTCTCCCGCAAGGGGAGAGGGGTGGAAAAAGCGGCTGCGACAGCAGTCAAACATCCAAGTATTTTTGGCGTTATGCGCTTTTCCGTAATGCGCAGACAGCTATCCAAATGATAGCGTTTCGCCAACACCATTCCCCTGCGTTGCGCTGGGAAAACTGTGGTGTCGCGCTTGCATACACAATGAGAGGGTAACGTCCAGTAACACCATCCCCTCCACCATGCCCTTCGCGGAACGAATCCTCACAGCGGTCTGGTTGAGTGCGACCACGCTGTTGTTCGTTGCGTCACTGTGGACACCGGCACCGGGCGTGCGGCTGTTTCTGGACAACGCGTCCTGGACGCTGGCGTTTGGGCTGTCTGCCTTCTGGGCCTGGCGTGGCTGGCGGCTGGCGCCGCCCACCGACCGCGCGCTGCACACCGGCCTGCTGATCTTTGCGGTGCTGGTGGCCTTGGGGCAAATGGTGTGGAACGTGCAGGTGGCGCTGGACTGGAACCCGTTCCCCGCGCCCGCCGACCTGCTGTTTCTGGCGGGTGGGCCGCTGTGGGCTGCCACTGTCATCCGCGCCACTTTTGCGCGCCTGTCGCGCGATCGGGCCTACCCGGCCGCCCTGGACTTTGGCGGCACGGTGCTGGCGCTGCTGGCGTTCACGCTGGTGATCTACCTGCCCTCGGGCGAGGTGGACTCGCTGGCCGTGGGCACGGTGCTGGTGCTGTACCCGGCCGGGTTTCTCGCTGCGGCCGGCGTCACGGCGCTGGCTGTTCCGACGGTGGGGGTGCGCATCGACCGGTCCCATGCGCTGGTGCTGCTGGGCCTGCTGGGCTTTGGCCTGAGCTGGATGCAGTGGAACCTCATGGTCATCAGCAACACGGTGCAGCCGGGCATCTGGTTCAACGCCAGCTTCAGTGTATCGGCGCTGGTGCTGGGCTGGGGCGCACGCTGGCTGCGGTTTGAGATGTCGGCAGATTCGACCTACCGCCGCCAGTGCGACCAGGTCATGAACTACGTGCCACTGCTGTCCATGACGCTGGCGGCCATCACCCTGGTGCTGCTGTTTGTGGCGCCCGATGGCAGGGCAGGCATGCAGGCGCTGATCCTGGTGTGCTGCCTGCTGGTGCTGCTGCTGGCGGCACTGCGCCAGACCATTGTGGTGACCCTGCTCAACCGCCTGCGCACGGCCGAGGCCGCCGTGCTGCGCAACGAGGAGCAGCTGTACCGCGTGGCGCACTTTGATGCGCTCACCGGCCTGCCCAATCGACGCTACTTTGAAGACGCGCTGGAGCGCGCCGTGGCCGAGGCCGCGCGCGACACGCACAGCACCAACCGCCGCGTGGCGCTGATGCTGATCGACCTGGATCACTTCAAGAGCGTGAACGAAACCTATGGCCACCGCGTGGGCGACGCGCTGCTGAGCGAGGTGGCGCAACGCATCACCCAGCTGCTGGCGGGGCAGGGCCTGGTGTCGCGGCTGGCCAATGACCAGTTCACGGTGATGCTGCTGCGCCCGGCGTCGCGCACCGAGCTGGCGCAGCTGGCGGCCTCGCTGGTGGAGGGCCTGGCGCAGCCCTGGGAGCTGTCGGAGGTGGGCGCGCAGTACATGGGGGCCAGCCTGGGCATCAGCCTGTACCCGGACGACTCGGCCAACAGCGTGGAGCTGGTGCGCCACGCGCATTCGGCGCTGCACGCCACCAAGAGTGCAGGCCGGGGCTCGTACCGCTTCTACATCGAGGAGTTCACGCAGATCACGCGCGGGCGGCTGGAGCTGCGCCGGCGCCTGCACAACGCATTGCAGGCGGGCGAGTTCTCGCTGGTCTACCAGCCCCAGCTCAACCAGCAGCGCCAGACCGTGGGTGCCGAGGCGCTGCTGCGCTGGTCGGTGGATGGCAAGGCGGTGCCGCCCGACGAGTTCATCCCGCTGGCCGAGGAGAGCGGGCTCATCGTGCCCATCGGGCTGTGGGTGTTCGAGACTGCCTGCCGCCAGATGGCACAGTGGCGTGCCGAGGGCTGGCAGGCGCCCGTGGTGTCGGTCAATGTCTCCACCATCCAGCTGCGTGAGCCGGGTTTCACCCAGACCCTGCTGGGCGTGACCCAGCGCGCCGGGGTGGCGCCCGCCGGCCTGGTGCTGGAGATCACCGAGTCGCAGCTGCTGGACGAGTCCCTGTACGCCATCGCGCTCGATCTGAAGAACGCGGGTTTTGCGCTGTCGATCGACGACTTTGGCACCGGCCACTCGTCGCTCATCAAGCTCAAGCGCCTGCCGGTGAGCGAGCTGAAGATCGACAAGGTGTTTGTGCGCGACATCGTGGTGGACGTGAACGACCGCGAGATCTGCGCCACCGTCAACGCCCTGGCCCGCACGCTGGGGCTGGAGGTGGTGGCCGAAGGCGTGGAGACCGAGGAGCAGCTGCAGTTGTTGATCCGCATGGGCTGCGAGCGTTTTCAGGGCTGGCTGTTTGCACCGGCCCTGGCGCCCGGGCCACTGGCCGAGCAATGGCTGCAGCGGCAGGCGCCGCCCGCTGCGCAGTGACTGCTGGCATGGTGTGGCGTGGGGGCGGCATGGTCCGTGTGTGGCATATCAAAAATGATAGCTGCTCAGGCATGTTCCACTAGCGCATCCGACCGTTTTGCCCTGATAAAAGCCCAAACCCGGCACAGGGCCGGGTTTGGGGGGGCTTGCAGGGCTTGTGCCCTGCGCGCCGTTGTTGCCGCTGGGCTTATGCGGCCTGCGACACGCGACCTTGGTTGGCGGCCACGCTGGTGTGTGTGGAAATTTCCACGTTGGCCGAGGCCAGTGCGGCCGCCTTGGCGTCCGGGCCCATGGCCACGCCTTCGGCACGCACAAAACGCACGTCGGTGATGCCGAAGAAGCCAAACACCACCTTCAGGTAGCTCTCCTGGTGCTCCATCGCCTGGCCGCCTTCGCTGGTCGAGTACACGCCGCCACGGGTGGAGGCCACGATCACCGTCTTGCCACCGGCCAGACCCACGGGGCCCTTCTCGGTGTACTTGAAGGTGCGGCCCGCTTGCGCCAGGCGGTCGATCCAGGCCTTGAGCTGGCTGGGGATGGAGAAGTTGTACAGCGGCGCGCCAATCACGATCACGTCGGAGGCCAGGAACTGGCTCACCAGGGCTTCGGACAGTGCGTTTTCAGCGCGCTCTGCCTCGGTGGCAGCGGCCTGGCCGGTGCGGAACCCCAGCGACTGGGCCGACAGGTGCGAAGGCGCTTGCTGGGCCAGGTCCAGGTATTGCACGGTGGTGCCAGGGTGAGCGGCTTGCCAGGCGGTCACGGTGCGGGCAGTCAGTTGGCGGGACACGGATTGATCACCGGTGATGGCAGAGTCGACGTGAAGCAGTTGCATGAGGGAACTCCTGGGGTTCTGTGGATCGGAGCCACAGCGTGTGGCCATGGGATGAATTGTGGGGATGGATCAATTTGTTGATAAGGTAGTGAACTTGCGATAGATTGTTCTATCCATAGGACGATGAAGCCCATGCAAGATCTCAACGACATGCTGTATTTCGCCGAAGTGGTGGAGCGCGGCGGCTTTGCCGCTGCGGGCCGCGCGCTCGGCATTCCCAAATCGCGCCTGTCGCGCCGGGTGTCCGACCTGGAAACGCAGCTGGGCGTGCGCCTGCTGCAGCGCACCACCCGCAAGCTCTCGCTGACCGAAGTGGGCGAAGCCTATTTGCGCCACTGTCAGGCCATGCGCGAATCGGCCCAGGCGGCGGCCGACACGGTGGCCCAGGTGCAGACCGTGCCGCGCGGCACCATCCGCGTGAGCTGCCCCGTCACGCTGGCGCAGACCGTGGTGGCCGAGCTGATCCCCCGGTTCCTGGCCAGTTGCCCCGAGGTGCGCATCGACATGCTGGTGAGCAACCGCGCGGTCAACCTGGTGGAAGAGGGCATCGACGTGGCGCTGCGCGTGCGTCCCTCGGTGGACGACAGCGGCAGCATGGTCGTCAAGCGGCTGGACCACACCACGCAGATCCTGGTGGCCAGCCCCGAGCTGCTGATCCGCCAGGGCACGCCCCAAACGCTGGACGACCTGGCCAAGCTCGACAGCATCGCCATGTCGGCCCCCGATGGCCGATCGACCTGGAACCTGATCGGCCCGGGCGGCGTGCACCAGGTGGTGCAGCACACGCCGCGCTATGTGGCCGACGACCTGCTCACGCTCAAATATGCTGCCGTGGCCGGCACGGGGGTGTGCTGGATGCCCGACTACATGTGCCAGGAAGAAATGCGCGAGCGCAAGCTGGTGCGGGTGCTGCCCGACTGGGCGCCGGCGCCCGCCATCGTGCATGCCGTGTTCCCCTCCCGCCGGGGGCTGTCGCCCGCGGTGCGGCGTTTTCTGGACTACCTGGGCGAGGCCATGCCCGGCCGCAGCAGCCTGAGCACACGGCAGGCCCTGCAGGGGCTCGACGGCGCCAATATCTGAGAACCTGTTCAAAGTACAGGTTCTGAGGCGCTGGGCGCAAAGCCTGCGCTTGTGCACGGATTCGGTGGGCAAAGCGCTTTTTGGCGCCACAATGCAACGAATTGCAACTGTGCGGGCTGCGCCCGTCCGTGTGGTCGGCACACGCGGCGGCCCGGGGACTTTTTGTGACCGCTCCACACCCCATCGACCAAGACATCCGGCAAGCCCGCGTGCACCCTGCCGTGCGCGCCATCGTGATCCCGCCGTGCCCCGAATCGTTGCTGCGCCTGCAGCAGATCGTGGCGGCGCCTGAGCTGGACTCGACCGCGCTGGAGCAACTGGCATCCTCCGACGTAGCCCTGGCCGCCGCCGTGATGCGGCTGGCCAACAGCCCGCTGTACGGCCTGGCCCAGCCGGTGCAGACCGTGGGCATGGCGCTGACGGTGCTGGGGCTGCAGCCGGCCGTGGAGTTGCTGTCTGCCTTCATCACGCGCAACGCGCTGCAGGTGCGCTCGCCGCTGCTGGAGCATTTCTGGGAAAGCTCGCAGCGCCGCGCCATTGCGTGCGAGCACATCGGCCACCAGCTCTACAGCCTGGACCCGGGGCTGGGCTACAGCTTCGGGCTGTTCTGCCATGTGGGCATGCCGGTGCTGGTGAAGGCGGTGCGGGGCTACGCGGGCACCGTGACCGAGGCCCTGGCGCGCAAGGACCGCACCTTTACCCAGACCGAGAACGCGAGCCACCGCACCGACCACGCGGTGATGGGCGCCATCGTGGCGCGCACCTGGCACCTGCCGGGCGATGTGGCCCAGGCCATCTGGCTGCACCACGACTTTGCCTGCCTGAACGACGAGCAGTTTGATCCCACCGTGCGCCACCTGGTGGCGCTGGGCTTGCTGGCCGAGTTTCTGGTCAACCAGCACGACGGCCTGGCCCCCACGCGCGAGTGGACCCAACACGGCCAGGCCTGCATGGACCACCTGCATGTGACTCAGGACGAGCTGGACCACTGGATCGATGCGCTGCACCCCGCGTTTGAGGCGGTGCGGTTCTGATGATTCCGACGAGCAACTGACTCGCCGCTACCGCCGAGCGGGGCAGCTACGCCCGGCCCCTGCGGACATGACGCAGGCACTGCGAGACCTGCCGGTGCGCTTTTCAGCGGGCCGCTTCCAGCAGCTCTGCCAGGCGCGTGTGCCCCCGCTGTGCCGCGAGCTGTGCCGCATTCAGACCTTCGCGGTCCACCAGCGCCGGGTTGGCGCGCAAGGCCAGCAGCCGCTGCACGGTGGCGGTGTGGCCGTTCATGGCCGCCAGCATCAGGGCGGTTTTTCCTCCGGGGTCGCGGGCATCCACTGGTGTGCCCTGTTGCACGAGGGCTTCGACCTGCTGGGGTTGGCCCGAGCGGGCGGCCTCCCAGATGGTGTTGGGCGAGGCCGCGCCCAGATTCTTTGACATGGCAGGGGCTGCAGCCGCCGTCTGGTGGTCGCGCGCTGCAGAGTCCGCCAGCGGGGCGCGGGTGGCTGGTGCAGCTGCTGCGGCGGGGGCAGCCGGAGCGGTTTCTTGAAGGGCTGGTGCAGGGGAGACTGATGCGCGTTCGCGCCTTTCGGTACTGGATTCGGCGCGGGGGGCTGCGGCCGTCGAGGGCATGGGGGGTGATGCTGGGAAACCGGAGAGGGCCCCGGCTGCGCGAGGTGCTGACAGGGCTTCCTGCTCAGTGGAAGGCGACACAGGAGCCGGCTTGGCTACGGGCTGGGCGGGTACTGGTGTCTGCGCAGGCGCGGGGGGGGCTACCGTGGCGGGCTTGGGGGGCATGGCGTCGGCCGACGGGCCGGTGCTGTTCCGCGTACTTTTCTGCGTGCTTTCCGGCGCAGGCGGAGTGCCCGATGGGGGCTCTGCCGGTGGCGGGAGCGTCGGTGTGGCCGCAGGCGCAGGCGCAGGGGCCGTAGGAGCCTGCGCAGGCGACTCGGCCCGGCGGTGGCTGAAAGCGGTGTCCCGCTCTCCGGGCGTGCCGCGCTCAAACTGCAGCATCAGCAAGCCAGTCAGCCCCACCACGGCCAAGGTGGCCAGGGCCGAAATCTTCCAGCGGGCCTGGTTGGCGGCAGGGGGGGCCACTGGGGCCGCTGATGCCGATGCCGCAGCCGTGGCCATCATCTGGGCATGCGCACGCACGGCATCACGCACATGCACGCCGGGGCGGGCGCCTTCCTGTTCGCTGGCTTCGTGGTAGCGCCGGACCAGTTCGTCATCCTGCCGGGTCATACAAACTCCTTGAGGTGCTGGCGCAGGCTGGCCCGCGCGTAGCGCAGGCGGCTTTTGGCGGTTTCAAAGTTAACGCCGGTGGCCTCGGCAATCTCCTGCACGCTCAGGTCGCCTTCGGCTTGCAACAAAAAGGCCTCGCGCTGCTCCAGTGGCAACTGCTCCACCGCCGCAATCAGCGCAGCCGCCTGCTCCCGCGACTGCAGTTGCCGCACAGGCCCGAAGCCCGAGTCCGCCACCAGCGTGTCCGCCAGGCTGCGCGCATCGTCGTCGCTGGCATCCAGGCTGGCATGGTGTTTGGCGGTACGCAGGTGGTCTACCAGCCGGTGGTGTGCCAAGGTGAACAGCCAGGTGCGGAACCTGGCCTTGACCTCGTAGCGGGCAGCGTTGCGCGCCACCGCAAACCACACGTCCTGCAGCAGGTCGTCGGCCACGGCCTGCACCTTCACGCTGCGAAACACAAACCGCCACACGGCCAGCTCGTGCCGGGCGTACAGCCGGTCAAACGCGGCCATGTCGCCACCGGCGTAGAGCAGCATCAGCGCTTCGTCGGCGTCGTAGGCATCGTGAGAGGGTGGGGCGGCAGGCACCCGGGCATTATGCGAAACCCTCATGCACTCACGGGCCGGCCCAGGCCTACCGTGGGTCGGGTACGTACGACAGGTTGTCCGACTGCGGAAACGCGCGCGGCACATGGGGCACGTGGGGGCGGGCGATGGGCTCGCGGATCACGCCGCTGGCGATCAGGTTCTCGCGGCTGTCGTAGCGGATGCTGATGATTTCATTGGGCTGCTCTTGCAGGCGCGTGAAGCTGGTGTGGGTGACAACCGAGGTCTCGCGCTGGCCGTGCGCCGTGCCTAGCTTGGCCGATGGCATGGGAACGGCCTTGGCCACACTGTCGGCAGATTGTGAGCGGGCAGAGGACTCTGCCTCGGCCGATAGGGCTGGGGCAGCTGGCGCACCGGCAGCCCCAGCGGCTGCGGGCGATGCGGGGTCCTCCCGCAGACGCCCGAGGCCCAGGCTGTTGTCGCGGCGCTGGCTGTAGGGCTCGGGGGTGATGGCGGGGGCAGGCTGGGGCATCGGTGGCTGTTCGCGGAACAGGGCGACGCCAATCACGCCCACATGCGCAGGGCGGCCCGTGCGGGCGGCATACGAGTTGGCGATGTGCGAAAACTCGAAGGCCGCCACCTGGCTGTCGCTCTTGCGCCAGCCGGTGATCTGGTAACGCTCATAGGGCGAGAACACATAGCCGCGCTGGTCCCACGCAGCGGTTTCGCCGCTGAGCACATTCACGCCGTCCACCGACGGCACGGCCAGCATCCGCTCGCCCAACCGGTTGCGCACCGTGATGGCATACCGCGCCCCGGGCCGCCCGGCCACCCAGTATTCGCCCCGGGCGTAGTGCACCGGCAGCGTGGCGCCGGTGTCGCGGTCCACGATGGTCACGTCGGCGAGGCGGCCAATGGCTTGGGCAGGCAGGTGGGCCAGGCCCAGCAGTGCTGTCAGGGCGGCGAGGGCGTGCAGGGTGAGTGAACGGGGTTTCATGGCAGCTCCATCAAAAAAGTGGTGGTGCTGGGTGAAACGAACGGGGCGGGGCAATGGGGTTGAGGGGTACCGAAAAATTCAAGAATTTTTTCAGCACCTCATTGCACCCACTCTGGCGGACCTGCTGTCCGCAATGCTGTCTCAGTGTGCGAGGCGTCGCACGCCGGGGACGGGCAGGGCATTGCCACGATGTACCGGCGTGGCACGCGGTGCATCGAGTCCCATGCCTGCTGAAGCACTGCCGCCGACCTGGAACACGGCCACCAGCTCCGCCAGCCGCTGGGCTTGCTGGCGCAGGTTTTCGGCGGCGGTGGTGCTTTCGCTCACCAAGGCGCCGTTTTGCTGGGTCATCTGGTCCAGCTGGGTCACGGCCACGTTGACCTGCGAGATGCCGTCGCTCTGCTCGGCGGCGGCGGTGCTGATCTCGCCGATGATGCCGTTCACGCGCTGCACGCCTTGCACGATCTCGTTCATGGTCTCGCCCGCGTTGGCCACGAGCTGGGTGCCCGAGTCAACCTTGTCGACGCTGGACTGGATCAGCGCCTTGATCTCTTTGGCGGCCTCGGCACTGCGCTGGGCCAGGCTGCGCACCTCGGTGGCCACCACGGCAAAGCCACGCCCCTGTTCGCCCGCTCGGGCTGCCTCCACAGCGGCATTTAGCGCCAGGATGTTGGTCTGGAACGCAATGCCGTCGATCACGCCGATGATGTCGGCGATTTTCTGGCTGCTGTGGTGGATGTCCTGCATGGTGCTTACCACCTGCTGCATCACTTCGCCGCCCTTGGTGGCTGTGCTGGCAGCGGTGGTGGCCAGGGCGTTGGCCTGGCGGGCCGAGTCGGCACTTTGACGCACGGTGGCGGTCAGCTCTTCCATGCTGGCGGCGGTTTGCTCCAGACTGCTGGCGGCTTGTTCGGTGCGGTGGCCCAGGTTCTGGTTGCCGCTGCTGATGTCGTCGCTGGTGGTGCGCAGCTGCGCAATGTTGTCGCGCACGGCCGACACCAGTTCATGAAAACGCTGCTGCATGTCGCGCACTGCCACCATCACGCTGCCGGTGTCGCCCGCCTTCACTTGCACTGGGGTGGTGAGGTTGCCCTGCTGGATGGCTTGCACCACCGCGCGCACTTCGCTGGGCTCGGCGCCCAGCTCGCGGCCAATGCTGCGTGATACCAGCACCGTCACCGCCACACTGATCAGCACCGCCAACAGCGTGATGGACAGCATCACGCCGGTGAACTGGCTCGCGTCCTGGTTGGCCGTCTGGCTGTTCTTGATGATGCGCGCCTCTTCGTAGTCGATGAGCTTGTTGGCTGCGGCCAGCCATTGCTCGTACTGGGGCTTGGCCTCGGTCCAGAGCATGGCTTCAGCGCCTGCGCGGTCGCCGGACTGCATCAGCGCGACCACCTTGCTGGTGGTGGCTACCGTACGCGCTTCAATGTCTTTGAGCGACTGCACCATAGGGGCCACTTCGGGCGGAATCTCCTTGGCGGTTTTCAGCACGCTGTCCAGCTGCGTGGCGGACTGCGCATAGAAGTCCGCCAGCCGTGCGATGGATTCGATTTCCTTCTTGCGTGCGTCGTCGTTGGGGGCCAGCACCACGTCGCGCACCGCGATGGAGCGGTCGTGCGCCGAGCCCCGGAAGTTGATGGCAGCGCGTTGGATGACCGCGTTCTGCGTGGCATTGGCGGTCAGGGCGCCATCAATGCCCCGTGCAATGAGCACGCTGTAGACCGACATGCCGAGCAGGGCCACGATGACCAAACCGAAGCCCGCCATCAGGCGCTGGCTGATTTTCCATGTGTGCATTGAAAGGTGCCTCTTGAAGTGAAGATGACTAAGGAAGAACCGACCTGGGACAAGCCGCCAATGCAAACCCAACCAGCCGCCGTCGTGCGGAACGGCGCCAGGCGGCTTGTTTGCAATTCGTTACATTGTACGCGTCGGTTTGAAATTAAACCGGTTGGTTTAATTTATTCACTCAATAGTCATTGATTGAAAGAGGCAAGCAGAAGTCGCTTTTTTAGATGATTTGGAGATTAAATAACAAAAATTAAGTCGTTTGGGTTTTAAAGGCTGGCTCGCAGAATCCCTGCCTGTGACCACCACCACCTCCATCATCATCGTCCCCGGCTGGCGCGATTCGGGCCCCGGCCACTGGCAGAGCCTGTGGGCCGAGCGCCTCCCCCACGCGCGCCGCGTGGTGCAGGACGACTGGATCACGCCCACGCGTTCAGCCTGGGTGAGTCAGTTGGAGAAGACGGTACTGGCCGCAACGCACCCTGTAGTGATCGTGGCACACAGCCTGGGCTGTATTGCCACCACCCACATGGGGCCGGAGGCTGCAGCCAAGGTGTGCGGCGCCTTGCTGGTGGCTCCTGCCGACCCCGAGCGCCGCGCCATCCTGAGCGACTTTGCCCCCGTGCCCTACGCGGCGTTGCCTTACCGCAGCATCGTGGTGGCCAGCAGCAATGACCCGTTTTGTCCCATTCGCCTGGCGGGCGCCTATGCCAGGGCCTGGGGCAGCGAGTTTGTGCGCATGCAGAACGCGGGGCATATCAACATCGACTCGGGCCATGGCGAATGGCCGCTGGGCTGGGCGTTGCTGCAGTCTCTGGAGGGCGATCACAGCACCATCCAGCCAGCGGCAGGGTACTCGCAGGTTTCTCCGGCCGCCGCCTGATTGCTATCTAATTGATAGCTTTCGGTGCATGTGTTACCAGCGCTTGGAGCCTGCAGGAGCCGAAATGTCCGGCCCCGAGCAGCTGGTGTGCGGTTTGGGGTCATGGCCCCGGTGCGCCCTTTGAGATGCTTATATGCCAATTCTCGATTAATTAACAAGAATATATTCTTTTGAGTTTTAAGGGGTGGTCCGCACAATGCGGAATCTCCTGCATTTTTTGGGCGACTTCACCATGACTTCTTTGAAACTCAAGACCCTCCTGGCCTCTCTGGCCCTGGCCGCGAGCGGCATGGCTGCCGCTCAAAATTCGCTGCTCAATGTGTCGTATGACGTGGCCCGCGAGTTCTACAAGGACTACAACGTGGCCTTCGCTGCGCACTACAAGAAGACCACCGGCCAGGACGTGAAGATCGACCAGTCGCACGCCGGCTCCAGCGCCCAGGCCCGTGCCGTGAACGACGGTTTGGCTGCTGACGTGGTCACCATGAACACCACCACCGACGTACAGTTTCTGGCGGACAACGGCGTGGTTGCCAAGGACTGGGCCAAGAAGTTCCCACACGACGCATCGCCCACCACCTCGACCATGCTGTTCCTAGTGCGCAACGGCAACCCCAAGAACATCAAAGACTGGGACGACCTCATCAAGCCCGGCGTGCAGGTGATCGTGGTCAACCCCAAGACCGGCGGCAACGGCCGCTATGCCTACCTGGCCGCCTGGGGCGCCGTGCGTGAAAAGGGCGGCACCGAGGCGCAGGCGGCCGAGTTTGTCGGCAAGCTGTACAAGAACGTGCCTATTCTGGCCAAGGGCGGCCGCGATGCCACGGCCACCTTCCTGCAGCGCAACCAGGGCGATGTGCTGATCACTTTCGAATCCGAGGTGGTCTCCATCGACCGCGAGTTTGGCGCGGGCAAGGTTGATGCCATCTACCCCTCGGTGAGCGTGGTGGCCGAGAACCCCGTGGCCGTGGTGGAGCGCACTGTGGCCAAAAAGGGCACGGCCCAGCTGGCCAAGGCCTACCTGGACTACTTGTATTCGGACGAAGCGCAAGAGATCGCAGCCAAGCACGCCATCCGCCCCCGTTCGGAGACCGTGCTCAAGAAGTACGCCGACACCTTCAAACCGCTCAAGCAGTTCACGGTGGCCAAGTACTTCGGCTCGCTGACCGAAGCGCAGAAGGTGCATTTCAATGATGGCGGCCAGTTCGACAAGCTGTACACGCCCGGCGCCAAGTAAATAGGCCCAGCGCTTTTCCCGACTCACCACTGCATCTATGACCACTGCGACCGCTGTGGCCGCAGCCCCGGCCGGACGGCGCGCGCCCAAGCGCGTGCTGCCTGGCTTTGGGCTGTCACTGGGCTACACCCTTTTCTACTTGAGCATCATCGTGCTGATCCCGCTGTCGGCACTGATCTTCAAGACCTTCACGCTCACCTGGGACCAGTTCTGGGCGGCCATCAGCGCGCCGCGCGTGATGGCGTCGTACCGGCTGACCTTTGGCGCATCGTTTCTCGCGGCGCTGGTCAATCTGGTGTTTGGCCTGCTGATCGCGTGGGTGCTGGTGCGCTACAAGTTCCCGGGCAAGAAGATCGTCGATGCGCTGGTGGACCTGCCGTTTGCGCTGCCCACCGCCGTGGCAGGTATCTCGCTCACGGCCCTGCTGGCAGGCAATGGCTGGGTGGGCAGCATTCTGGAGCCCATGGGCATCCAGCTCGCGTTCAAGCCTGCGGGCATTGTGATTGCGCTGATCTTCATCGGCTTGCCATTTGTGGTGCGCACCGTGCAGCCCGTGCTGGAAGACGCCGAAAAGGAGCTGGAAGAAGCCGCCACATGCCTGGGCGCCACGCGCCTGCAGACCTTCACCAAGGTCATCCTGCCCTCCATCACGCCTGCGCTGCTCACCGGCTTTGCCATGGCGTTTGCGCGGGCGGTGGGGGAATACGGCTCGGTGATCTTCATCGCGGGCAACATGCCCATGGTGTCGGAGATCACGCCGCTCATCATCATCGGCAAGCTGGAGCAGTATGACTACGCCGGCGCCACCGCCGTGGCTGTGGTGATGCTGGTCATCTCCTTCATCCTGCTGCTCATCATCAACGCGCTGCAAGCCTGGCAGCGCCGCCACGCGGGGGCTCCAGCATGAGCGGCAACAACTCCCGAACCATTCGCCGCGCCCAGGCGGGCACGACCGAAGCGCCCTGGGTCCGCTACACGCTGATCGCCATCGCCTTGGCTTTCATGCTGCTGTTCCTGGTGTTGCCACTGGCCGCCGTGTTTGCAGAGGCGCTGCGCAAGGGCTTTGGCGCGTACCTGGAAGGCCTGCGTGAGCCCGATGCCTGGTCGGCCATCAAGCTCACGCTGATCACCGCGCTGATTGCCGTGCCGCTGAACCTCGTGTTCGGCGTGGCAGCCGCGTGGTGCATTGCCAAGTACGAGTTCAAGGGCAAGGCCTTCTTGACCACGCTGGTGGACCTGCCGTTCTCGGTGTCGCCCGTGGTGGCGGGCCTGATCTATGTGCTGATGTTTGGCGCGCAAGGCTGGTTTGGTCCGTGGCTGCAGGCGCATGACATCAAGATCATCTTTGCCGTGCCCGGCATCGTGCTGGCTACCGTGTTTGTGACCTTTCCGTTCATCGCCCGCGAGCTCATCCCGCTGATGCAGGCGCAGGGCAACGACGAGGAGCAGGCCGCCATCGTGCTGGGCGCGAGCGGCTGGCAGACCTTCTGGTACGTGACCTTGCCGAACATCAAGTGGGGCCTGCTGTACGGCGTGATCTTGTGCAACGCGCGGGCCATGGGCGAGTTTGGTGCGGTGTCGGTGGTGTCGGGCCACATCCGTGGGCAGACCAACACCATCCCGCTGCACGTCGAAATTCTCTACAACGAGTACCAGTCGGTGGCCGCATTTGCCGCAGCCTCGCTGCTGGCCCTGCTCGCCTTGGTCACGCTGGTCATCAAGACCATTGCCGAACACCGCAACGAACAAGCCCTGAAGGCCGCCGCCGAATTGCCGCCCGAGCGCCCCTCCCAAGGAACGACACCATGAGCATCGAAATCCGTAACGTCAGCAAGCAGTTTGGAGACTTCCAGGCGCTACGCGATGTGAGCCTGGACATTGCCTCGGGCGAACTCATCGCGCTGCTCGGCCCCTCGGGCTGCGGCAAGACCACGCTGCTGCGCATCATCGCGGGCCTGGAGACGGCCGACGTGGGCACCATCCACTTCAGCGGCGAAGACACCACCGACGTGCATGTGCGCGAACGCAACGTGGGCTTCGTTTTCCAGCACTACGCATTGTTCCGCCACATGACGGTGTTCGAGAACGTGGCTTTTGGCCTGCGCGTGAAGCCCCGCAGCGAGCGCCCCAGCGAAGCACAGATCAAGAAGAAGGTCATGGACCTGCTCAAGCTGGTGCAGCTGGACTGGCTGGCCGAGCGCTACCCTTCGCAACTGTCTGGCGGCCAGCGCCAACGCATTGCGCTGGCTCGCGCGCTGGCGGTGGAGCCCAAGGTGCTGCTGCTCGACGAACCCTTCGGCGCGCTGGACGCCAAGGTGCGCAAGGAGCTGCGTCGCTGGCTGCGCCGCCTGCACGACGAGCTGCATGTGACCAGCATCTTCGTGACCCACGACCAGGAAGAAGCCCTGGAAGTGGCGGACCGCGTGGTGGTGATCAACCAGGGCAAGATCGAGCAAAGCGGCTCCCCCCAGCAGGTGTGGGACCAGCCTGCCAGCCCGTTTGTGTACGGCTTTTTGGGCGACGTGAACCTGTTCCACGGCCGTGCCCATGAAGGCCTGGTGCACCTGGACGGCATGCAGCTCGACTCGCCCGAGCACCAGGCCGCCCAGAACGCCAAGGCCTTTGCCTATGTGCGCCCCCACGACCTGGACGTGGAGCGCTACTCCCCGGGCGCGGGCCTGGACGCCGAAGGCCGTCCCCGTGGCATCGTGGCCCAGCTGAGCCGCGCCATTGTGGTGGGCCCCATTGCGCGCCTGGAACTTATTCCGACCGACGATCACAAACCAGCGGACAATGCGTCCCCAGAATCCCTGATCGAAGCGCAGATCCCTGCGCAGCAGTTCAAGGACATGGGTTTCAAGGAGGGTGAGACGCTGGTGGTGACACCACGCCGCGCCCGCGTTTTTCTGGATCACGCCGCCGGTATCTGAGTTGTTTCTCCTTCGAGGCCTCTCTGGGTAACCTGCGGTTTCGAGGGACAAGAATGATGGTGTTGAACTGGATTGATCAGGCCCCGCGTCGTGTGCTGGCGCTGATCAGCGTGGCCTGTGTGGCGATGCTGGCGTTTGGCATGTACCTGCAGCATGTGGTGGGCCTGGAGCCTTGCCCCATGTGCATCGTGCAGCGGTATGCGCTCATTGGTGTTGCTGTATTCACGGCCCTGGCGAGTGCGCGAGGCAATCGGGGCTGGTGGATGACCTGGGCGGTGCTGGCCGTGATCACTGCCGGGTTTGGCGCCTTTGTGGCGGCTCGCCAGAGCTGGCTGCAGTGGTACCCGCCGGAGATCGCTACCTGCGGCCGTGACTTCTACGGCATGATCGAAAACTACCCCATCAGCCGCGCCATCCCCATGATCTTCCGGGGCTCGGGCGATTGCACTGCGATCGACTGGACCTTCCTGGGTGGCTCGATTGCCAACTGGTCGTTCATCTGCTTCGTGGGGTTTGGCTTGGTGCTGCTGGCTGTGCTGTTGCGGGCGCTGAAGGGTGGCAACAAGCGAGGCTCTGGTTATTCGATGGTTTGATGCTTGTGAGGCATGGGCTTGCATGAAAAAGGCGCTCCAGGGAGCGCCTTTTTCGTTATGGGAAGGGCTGCCAGCGCCGGTGTTCCTGCTCCGAGCGCAGTCCCACCTGGTCGCATGAAAGCGCACAAGGTTGGCTATCCAAGCACCATGTCCCCTGCGTCCAGCGAAGGAGGACGCAAAAGGTCTTCGTTGATGCCCATGGTCTGACTGGCGCGTTCTACGGCCTGCCACAGTGGCGCAGGCATTTGCAATATCTCTTCCGGCGACGCGGAGCGCGCGATCCATGCACTGATTTGCAGGTGCTGCTCGTGGGTGAGCAGGTCCAGGTTCAACATTTCATCGATGATTTTCATGCAGGGGCTACAGGGTCGATGGGGTGGCTTGGAGGTGGCTCTGCGCGGTAAAGCCCTGAGGAGGCTGTGCTTTGCATGAAGCGAAGAGGGGTTGCTCCGTGACAACCTCTAGCGTCACGGAGCATGGTGTTTTGTAGAAGAGATGGTACCCAAAGCACCGATCTCAAGCGGTCCAGTGCGACAGCTTCAGCCTGGCATACCGGTGCCATGCGGGAACGGTACGCCTTGTGTACCGTCAACCCATGGGGGCAGTTTGGGCATCACCTGGCCAAACAGCGGACTGGCCTGCCATTGCGCCAGCCAGGCCTGCAGGCGGGGCCACGGCTGTGCGGTCCACCAGTCGGCATCAATGCCTGCAAACTGCCGCACAAAAGGCGCAATCGCCATGTCGGCCAGGGCCGCATGGGTGCCGAACAGGTAAGGCTGATGTGGTGAGAGACGGGCCTCCAGCGCACCCAACCAGGCCACGGCTTGGGCGTGTTCCGCGTCCATGTCAGCGTCCGGGTATCTGCTGGGGTACTTGCACCGGTCCAGCGCCTGCTTGAACGGGCCATCGCATTCGGCTATCAGCGCGAGCATGTCCTCCAGGCTGCCATGGCAGGGGGTGAGCCAGCCTTCAGGGTCGTGGTGTCGCAGCGCCCACAGCATGATGTCCAGGCTCTGCTCCAGCACCTGGCTGCTGGGCAACACCAGCACGGGCACCGTGCCCTTGGGCGATGCCTGCAGCAACCCCTGAGGCTTGCTTTTGAGCACCACCTCGCGCAGTTCGCAAACCTGGCCGCTCACGGCCAGGGCCAGGCGGGCGCGCATGGCATAGGGGCAGCGGCGGAACGAGTACAGGACGGGCAGCGCGGTCATGTTGTGCCATCCATGCCATCGTCCTCCGCGTGCTTGGCCACAGCGCGTGTGGGGCTGCAGGGTTGCTGCGCGCCGATGTGCTCTTGCCCACGCTGCCGGGCCAGCTGCATCTGCCGCTCGCGCTCGGCCAGGGCGCGTTCCTGCTCGGGTGTGCGGGTGCCGTGGCAATACGGGCAGCTCACACCGGGCACGTAGTGTGGCGACTGCAGTTCGGCTTCGCCCAGCGGCATGCGGCAGGATCGGCACAGCTGGTGGTGGCCCGGCGCGAGGCCATGGCCTACGGACACGCGTTCGTCGAACACAAAGCAGTCGCCGTGCCAGCGGCTGGATTCTTCGGGCACGGTTTCCAGGTACTTGAGGATGCCGCCTTCCAGGTGGTACACCTCGTCAAAGCCTTGCGACTTGAGGAACGCGGTGGACTTTTCGCAGCGGATGCCGCCCGTGCAGAACATGGCCACGCGGGGCTTGCCAGCCAATACGCCGCCAGGCTGCGATTGCTGTGCCACCCAGGCCGGAAACTCTGCAAAGGTCCGCGTGTGCGGGTTGATGGCGCGCTCAAACGTGCCAATGCCCACCTCGTAGTCATTGCGCGTGTCCACCACCACCACGCCCGGGTCGTCGATGAGGGCGTTCCAGTCTTCGGGCTTCACATAGGTGCCGGCGTTGCGCGCGGGGTTCAGGCCTGGCACGCCCAGGGTGACGATCTCGCGCTTGAGGCGCACGCGCATGCGGTAGAAGGGCATGCGCTCGGCCAGCGCCTCCTTGTGCTGCAGGGCGGCAAAGCGCGCATCGCTGCGCAGCCAGGCCAACACCGCATGCACGCCCTGTGGTTCGCCCGCAATGGTGCCGTTGACGCCCTCGGGCGCCAGCAACAGCATGCCGCGCACGCCGTTCGCGTCGCACAGGGACTGCAGGGGCTCGCGCAGGGCGGCAAAGTCTGGCAGGTCCACGAACTGATAAAGCGCGGCGGTGAGATAGCGGGGTGTGACCGAGTCCACGAAAAAGGCGTTTTTGAAACAGGAAGGGGGATGATAGCTGTCACCTTTCGTTACGATGCGGGGTTACCAACGCTGCTTGCAAGGTGGTCGCATGAGCAAGGAATCCACTCTCAATCTGTTCCGTCGGCTGGAGCAGCTCAATGGCATCGGCGCTGCGCTCTCGCGCGAGCGGGACATCGACCGGCTGCTGGAGAACATCCTGGAGGCCGCCAAGACCATCACCGGAGCCGACGGCGGCACGCTCTACAGCGTGACGGAAGACCAGTCGGCGCTCAAGTTCGAGATATTGCGCACCGACTCGCTGGGCATCAACCTGGGGGGCACCACGGGCAAACCCATCGACCTGCCGCTGTTACCGTTGCGCACGGCCGACGGCGGGCCCAATGATTCGCTGGTGGCGGCCCACGCGGCCATCCACGACCGCACGGTGAACATTGCCGACGCCTACAGCGCGGCAGGGTTTGATTTTTCGGGCACGCGCGCGTTTGACCAGCGCACGGGCTACCGGTCGCAGTCGTTCCTCACAGTGCCGATGAAGAACCACGACCTCGAACTTATCGGCGTGCTGCAGCTCATCAATGCGCGCGACCCGGACACGGGCGAGGTCATCACCTTCTCGCAAGCCGACCAGAGCCTCGCCGAGTCGCTGGCCTCGCAGGCGGCCATTGCGTTGACCAACCGGCTGCTCATCACGCAGCTCGAACGCCTGTTCGAGTCGTTCGTGAACCTCATCAACCTGGCCATCGACGAAAAATCGCCCTATACCGGCGGCCACTGCCAGCGCGTGCCCGCGCTCACCATGATGCTGGCCGAGGCCGTGGATGCCACGCGCGAAGGGCCGTTGGCCGCGTTCAAGATGAGCGACCGCGACCGCTACGAGCTCAAGATGGCGGGCCTGCTGCACGACTGCGGCAAGATCACCACGCCTGTGCACGTGGTGGACAAGGCCACCAAGCTGCAGACCATCTACGACCGTATCGGCCTGGTGGACACGCGGTTTGAAGTGCTCAAGCGCGATGCCGAACTGGCCGCGCTGCGCCGCCAGCTGGCGCTGCGTCCGGTGGTGGATGCACGGGCTGAAGGCCAGGAGCTGCAGGCCCTGCAGCACGAGATCCATGCGCTGGAGGAAGACCGCGAGTTTCTGCGCCGCAGCAACACCGGCACCGAGGCCATGCGCCCCGAAGACCAGCAGCGTGTGCGCGATATTGCCGCCATGCGCCACTGGCGCAACCCGCAGGGTGTGCAGACGAGCTTTTTGACGGCCGAGGAGGTGGAGAACCTCACCATCCGCTCCGGCACACTGAACCAGGCCGAGCGCGACACCATCAACTACCACATCGTTGCCACCATCAAGATGCTGGAGACGCTGCCCTGGCCGCGCCACCTCCAAAATGTGCCCGAATACGCTGGGGGCCACCACGAACGCATGGACGGCAAGGGCTATCCGCGTGGCCTCACGCGCCAGCAGATGTCGCTGCAGGCCCGCATGATGGGCATTGCCGACATCTTTGAGGCGCTGACGGCCGCAGACAGGCCCTACAAGAGTGGCATGACCCTGTCGCAGGCGCTGGCCATCATGTGCAGGATGCGGGACAACGGGCATATCGACCCCGACCTGTTCGAGGTGTTTGTGCGCGAAGGGGTGTACCTGCGCTATGGCCAGCAGTTTCTGGATGCGGGGCAGGTGGACGGGGTGGATGTGGCGGCGATGGGGTTTTGACACCGCTGCACCCCGTGCATCACGGCGTACGTTTGCTATGTAATTGATAGCTTTTGGCGCATGATCCACTAGCGCTACCGGCCAAAATCATCCCAATTCCTCAGCCCCGGCATCCACTGTGGCGCTGGCCTGTGACATCAGCCAGTCCCGGAACGCAGCCATGGCCCCCGTGGTGGTGCGCGATTGCAAGCGGGTCAGCCAGTAGGCGCCCCGGTGCAGCTCTTGTGCAAAGGGCTGTGCCAGACGGCCCTGCTGCAGTTCGCGCGCGAACATCTTCACCGGCAACAGTGCTATGCCCGCGCCCTGCGCCGCTGCTTCGGCCAGGGTGAGGGACGAGTCGAACACCGCGCCGCGCACCACGGGGCAGGGCGCACCCGCCGCCTCGAACCAGGCCGTCCATTCGTCGGTGCGGTAGCTGCGCAGCAAGGGCTGGCGCGCCAGGTCGGCCATCGTGCGCAGGCCGTGGGCCAAGGCGGGCGAGCACATCACGGACATGGGCGCATCCATGATGCGGTCGGCCTGCGTGCCGTGCCAGGCCCCGTCGCCAAAGCGGATGGCGTAGTCCAGCCCTTCGCCCGCCATGTCCACCCGGTTGTTGTGCGTGAGCAGGCGCAGGTCCACAAAGGGGCAGGTCTGCTGAAAGTCGCGCAGCCGGGGCAGTAGCCAGCCCACCGCAAACGTGCCCACGGCGCCCACGGTCAGCACCTCGCGCGGCCGGGTGTCGCCCAGCTTCTCCAGGGCGTGCTGCAGGTTGCCAAACGATTCCACCACCACGGGCAGCAGTGCCTGGCCTTCGTCCGTCAGCGCCAAGCCGCGCGGCAGGCGCCGGAACAGCGGTTTGCCCAGCCGGTCTTCCAGCTTGCGGATGTGCTGGCTCACGGCGGTCTGGGTTACGTGCAGCTCTTGGGCGGCGCGCGTCAGGTTCAGGTGGCGGGCCGAGGCCTCGAAGACCCGCAGAGCATTAAGTGGCAGGTGCATGGCGCCAAAAAGGTCAAAGTTTTTCTTGGGGCTTTTGGCAATTATTGTCGATGGTGCTGGGGGCTGAACCTCCGTATCGTTCGGGCCTTGTTCCCCACTACGCTTTCAATCGATATGAAAAGAAGACAGTTTTCCTTGGGTTTGATGGCCGCCACGGCCATGCCTTTATGGGGTTGTGCAGCTGCCAGCAACCCAGACCGCCGCGAGCAGACCGCCAGCGCATGGAACGATGCCCTCGCCAGTATCGAACGCGCCGCCCAGGGCCGCCTGGGGGTGGCCATGCTGGACACCGGGTCGGGCCTGGCGCTGGGCTGGCGGCAGGGCGAGCGTTTTGCCATGGCCAGCACCTTCAAGCTGGTGTTGGCCGGCTGGATGCTGGCTCTGGTGGACCAGGGCAAGGAACGGTTGGAAGCGCGCGTGCATTACCCGGCCACCGACGTGGTGGCGTACTCGCCCGTCAGCGGCCCGCGCGCGGGCGATGGTGGCGGCCTGACGGTGGGTGAGCTGTGCTCTGCCACCGTCAGCCTGAGCGACAACACCGCTGCCAATGTGTTGCTGGCCCGCCATGGCGGCCCGGCCGGGTTCACCGCGTTCGTGCGTTCGCTGGGTGACGAGGTCACGCGGCTGGACCGCACCGAGCCCACGCTGAATGAGGCTGCCGTGGGCGACCCGCGTGACACCACCACGCCGCTGACCATGCTGCAGACCATGCAAAAACTGGTGCTGGGCAACGCGCTCAGCCCCATGTCCCGGGCCTGGCTGCAGCGCTGGCTGGTGGAGACCAGCACGGGCGATAAGCGCCTGCGCACTGGTGTGCCGGGCTGGAAGGTGGGCGACAAGACGGGCACGGCGGGCGAGAGCGGCACGGCCAACGACATTGGCGTGTTGTGGCCGCAGGACGGAGGCGCACCGGTGCTGGTGACCTGTTACCTCACGCGCTCCAAGGTGTCGCCGGAGCAGCGGGATGCGGCGATTGCGCAGGTGGCGCGCGCCGTGGCGGCCGCGCGCGAGACTTTCACCCGCTCTTAGAGCTTCTTGACCAGCACCTGGCTCTTGCGGTCCCAGTTGTACTTGCGCTTGCGGGCGTCGGGCAGCCAGTCCGGGTCCACGGGGGAGAAGCCGCGCTTGATGAACCAGTGCATGGTGCGGGTGGTCAGCACAAAGATGCTGTCCAGCCCCAGCAGGCGCGCGCGCTGCTCGATGCGCTTGAGCAGCTTTTCGCCGTCGCCCGTTCCCTGGCTTTGCGGCGATACCGTCACCGCGGCCATCTCGGCCGTTTTGGCTTCGGGGTAGGGGTAGAGCGCCGCGCAGCCGAAGATCACGCCGTCGTGTTCGATGATGGTGTAGGTGGCGATGTCGCGCTCGATCTCGGTGCGGTCGCGCTTGACCAGCGTGCCGTCCTTTTCGAAGGGCTCGATCAACTGCAGGATGCCGCCCACGTCGTCAATCGTGGCCTCGCGCAGCTCTTCGAGCTTTTCGTCGATGACCATGGTGCCGATGCCGTCGTGCACATAGACCTCCAGCAGCAGCGAGCCATCCACCGCAAACGGCAGGATGTGGCTGCGCTCCACGCCGGCCTTGCAGGCCTTCACACAGTGCTGAAGGTAAAAGCCCGTATCGGTGGGCTGCTGCGCCGGGGGCAACTGGGCCAGCAGCGCCTGCGCGGCGGCCAGCGGCAACTCGGTGTCGATGGGGTTGTCGTCGCTCTCGGGCTCGGTGGGCGACATGCGGATGCCCTGCACCTCAGTCAAAAAGATGAGCTTGTCGGCCCGCAGCTCAATGGCCACGCTCGTGGCCACTTCTTCCATGCTCAGGTTGAAGGCCTCGCCCGTGGGCGAGAAGCCAAACGGCGACAGCAGCACCAGCGCGCCCATGTCCAGCGTGCGCTGGATGCCGGCCACGTCCACCTTGCGCACCAGGCCCGAGTGCTGAAAATCCACCCCATCCACAATGCCCACGGGCCGCGCCGTGAGAAAGTTGCCCGAGATCACGCGCACCGTGGCGCCCGCCATCGGCGTGTTGGGCAGGCCCTGGCTGAACGCGGCCTCGATCTCATAACGCAGCTGCCCGGCGGCCTCCTGCGCGCAGTCGAGTGCCACGGAGTCAGTGATGCGGATGCCATGGGAGTACTTGGCCGCATGCCCCTTGGCTGCCAGCTGCTCATTCACTTGCGGGCGAAAGCCGTGCACCAGCACGATCTTCACGCCCATGGCCTGGATCAGTGCCAGGTCTTGCGCAATGCTGTGCAGCTTGCCGGCCGCAATCGCCTCACCCGTCAGCCCGATCACAAACGTCTGGTTGCGGAACTTGTGGATGTAGGGCGCCACCGAGCGGAACCAGGGGACGAAGGTGAAATTGAAGACGGCGGACATGGAGAAAGGTGTTTGGGGCAGTGGTGGTAATGCGCGAGGAGCGAATGATAAGTGTCCTTAGCGACCGGGTGCTGGGATTTGCACGCTCAGCCAGGGTGACCGACGAACAGTGCCGCGATGCGGCTGCGCCAGCGTTCGGCATCTTCCCGCCGGTCAAACCCGCCCAGGTGCATGGGGCGCTCGCCATGCACTGTCAGGCGCAGCACATGGTAGGGGCCGTCTTCTGAGGTGCGTTCCACCACCTCTGGTGGTGCAAAGCGATCAAACGCAATGTGCACAGTGCGGCCCACCAGCGGCCAGCGCGAGGTGCGCCGCACCTGGCGCCTGGCTGGGTCGAAATGTAGCGTCAGCACCCGCCCCAGAGCAATCGCCAAAAACAGCGCACCCATGGCGCAGGCCGCCACCACACACGCGGCGGCCAACAGCAGGTGCAGCCACGGCGTCCGGGCCGTGGCGTGCATCACAAAGGGAACAGGAATCAGGAACATGCCCAGCGCAATGGCGCCCACAAAGAGGCGCATCGGCACCGAGATGTGCTCGGCGTAGTGCAGCCCGTCATCGGACTCGGAAAACCCGCTGGCCATGTCGATCCTTGGTCCTTCGTGCTGGGTGTCACGCCAGCTGGCGTGCAGAGGACGCCGCCCCGCGTGCGCGAAACGCGCTGAGTTTGGCACCAAAAGGCTCCAGCACCAGGCCTTCTTCGGGCAAGGTGCCTGCAGCGTCCGAGGGGGCCTCCAGCGCAATGCCGCAGCCCTGGAGCAGCGCCACCATCTCCGCAGGGGCGATGGTGCCGTGTTCCAGTAAGGCGTCCACCGTGCGCCCCAGTACCTCGTGGTGCGTGGTCAGCAGCGCCTGGGCGCGCTGGTATTGCTGCAGCATCAGCGTCTCGATGGCCTCGTTGCTCGGGCCGATGTCGGTGTTGACATGGTTGTCCATCTCCACGGTGACATCGGTGCGGGCCAGCCGCGCGCCAAAGCCATGGTGGCGGATGTAGCGCGCTGCCTCGGCCGTCACCTGCTTCAAGTCCTGCTCGGCCCCGGTGGTGCAGGCCATTTCTCCAAACACCAGCTCCTCTGCCACGCGGCCCGCCAGGCCTACGCACATCATGTCGAGCGCGTTCTGGCGCGTGGTGGCCTTGAGGCTGGAGAAGCTGTTGTAGCCGCCCTCGAACGAGGCAATGTTGATCTTCACCTCTTGCGGAGCGTGGCCGAACAACACGCAGTACGCCAGCCCGTGGCCTGCCTCGTGCACGGCCAGCAGGGCCCGAAAGTCTGCATTGGCCCGCTGCTTGAGCCGGTTCAGCTCCAGCGTCACCGCAAACGCAGCCTGCACCGTGCCCGCAGGCCCCTGGCCCGACACCAGCAGGTGGCGCTTGTCGGGCGCCAGGTGAATGGCGAACTCCTGGTCCGTTGAGAGCTGCTCCTGCACCACCCATAACGCCGCGTTGACCAGGTTGGCGCTCAGGATCGCGTGCACCGACGAGAACAGTGGCCGCGTGCCCTGCGCAGGGAACACCGCGTTGGCATACAGCTCGCTCAGCACATCCTGCCCGATGGCAAACCGCACGCCACACTGCGCGGCAATATCGTCCACATAGCGTGTGCACAGGTTATGGATGAGGCGCTCATACGTCGCCTTGCTGAACGACGGGTAGACCACATGTTCATTGCCCAGCCGCGCGATCTGCTCGGGCTTGAAGCGTTCGCCCAGCGCCTTCTTCACATCGATGAGCGAGAGCTTGCGGGTCAGGCGGTGAAAGATGTCGGCATCGGTGTCGCAGTCTTCCACGCGTTGTGCGGTCTCGTGGTACATCTCGTCGAGGTTGCCGCATACAAACACCAGCAGCTTGCTGTAGTCGGTCTCCCATGCATGGCTGGACTGCTGAAAGCTGGCAAACAGCGCCTGCACCTTGGCGGGCGGCCACTGCATGATGGCGGACAGCGGCTCCTGCAGCTTCAGCATGCGCTTGAGTTCTTGCGCATCCCAGGCGTCCAGCTGAAAGCGGTAGGGCTTCTTGCCTGCGCGGTCGTCATCGCCATCTTCGGCGCGCTCAGCCTCGTAGTGCGCATCGGCCAGCTTGCGCTCGATGTTGCACAGCGCGCTCAACGCGGGTGGCAGGCGCCCGTCGGACAGCAGCGTCCACACGTCCTGGTAGCGCTCCACCTTTACGTCGGCGCCCTTGGTGTCCACCGTGCGAAACCGCTGGAACTCGTCCAGCACCAGGATGCCCGGCATGCCTTCGTGAATGCCCGAGTCGCCCAGCATGCCCGAGATGGACGAGCTGCGGTAGCTCGCGCCGTGGCTGAAGCCGTCCATCTGCACTTCCACAAACCGGTCGTAAAAGCCCAGCAGCTGGGCCAGCCGCCGCGTGAGCTGCGTCTTGCCCGTGCCGGTCAGGCCCCACAGGCAGACGATGACCGGCCGGGTGATGAGCTGCGGCAGCACGTACCAGGCGCGGATGGCATTGATCACGCGGTCGATCACGTCGTCGATGCCGAACAGCTCGGCTTTCAGTTGCAACGCCGCGTGGGCCAAAGCCTGCTGGCGCAGGGCCAGCTCTGCGCTGCTGGCAACTGGCGTGATGGGCGCGGCTGTCTGGGCACGCACAGGGTGCGCTGAGTGCATCGGGGATGGATGCGCTGCCAGCGTTGGCGCACCGGCCAGCGCCGGATGCGGGGTGGGATGCCGCTGGTGTGGCGGCAGTGGGTTGTTGAAGGGATTCATGTCAATCGTTCAAAAAGGGGTTCTGGATCGCCTTGCGCAGGGCGACGTTGTCCGCACGGCGCTGGGCCCCACGGGTTCGGATGTGCTTGCCTGCCGCGCTGGACAGGCTGCGTTGGGCCAGCGCTGCGGCCACAGGGTTTCGGGGCGGGCCCGAGGCTTCGAGCTTCAGCACCAGGGGCTGCTTCATGCGACGCAGCTTCTTGATTTCACCCTGGGCGAAGGCCCGAGACAGTTTTTTGGCACTCATGGTGTGCACGTACTCCACAAACAAAAAACCCCGGCGATGGAGCCAGGGCTTGCGGAGCGCGTGAAAGAGTGCGCGGGTGCATTTGCCATGGCTGAACTGTGTGTGCACAGTCCAGCCGGGGCGGTGGACTGTGGTCAGACGGGGGCGGCGTAAAGGGCAGACATGTCGGGGACCTCCAGGGGTTCGTTCGGGCCGTGCGCCGAGGGTGGCGCTGAACAGGGGCTTGCGAAGAATGGGCGCGATTTTGGCGGCGCTGGAGGGCTTTGGCAACGAAAAGCGCTGAAAACGCGGCGAAATGTCGTACCAAAAGCACAGATGCAGCGCAGGGGGCAGGGTGCTGCTATCGATAATGCGGGCCTATGTCTTCTTCTGATCCGCGTTTGCCTGCGTCGTCCCGCGTTCCTGCTCCAGCACCCGTATCTGCACCCGCCGCGCCGCCAGCGCCGCTGCGCATCAAGTTCCCCGAGTCGTTGCCGGTGTCGGGCAAGCGCGACGAGATCATGGAGGCCATCACCAAGCACCAGGTGATCATCGTGTGCGGTGAAACGGGGTCGGGCAAGACCACGCAGCTGCCCAAGATTGCGCTGGCGCTGGGCCGGGGCAAGTGCAATGCCAAGCCGGGACAAAAGGGCCAGCTGATTGGCCACACCCAGCCGCGCCGCATTGCCGCCAGCAGCGTGGCCAAGCGCATTGCCGAAGAGCTGAACACGCCGCTGGGCGACGTGGTGGGCTTCAAGGTGCGCTTCCAGGACCGCCTCTCGCGCGATGCGTCCGTCAAGCTCATGACCGACGGCATCTTGCTGGCCGAGACGCAGACCGACCCGCTGCTCAAGGCCTACGACACCATCGTCATCGACGAGGCGCACGAACGCAGCCTCAACATCGACTTTCTGCTGGGCTACATCCGCCAGATCCTGCCGCGCCGGCCGGACCTGAAGGTCATCGTCACCTCGGCCACGATTGATGCGGACCGGTTTGCCAAACACTTTGAAAGCGCCAAGGGTCCGGCCCCGGTCATCATGGTGTCGGGCCGCACCTTTCCGGTGGAGCAGCGCTACCGCCCGTTTGAAGAGAGCCGCGACTACGGTCTGAACGAGGCCATTGCCGATGGCGTGGACGAGCTGTGGCAGGGGAATGCGGCGGGTGACATCCTGGTCTTTTTGCCCGGCGAACGCGAGATCCGCGAGGCTGCCGACCACCTGCGCAAGCACCTGTCGCACCAGCCCGTGATGCGCAACGCCGAGGTGCTGCCGCTGTTTGCGCGCCTCAGTCAGGCCGAGCAGGACCGCATCTTTGACGGCCATACTGGCCGCCGCATCGTGCTGGCGACCAACGTGGCCGAGACCTCGCTCACGGTGCCGGGTATCCGCTACGTGATCGACGCAGGCACAGCGCGCGTCAAGCGCTATTCATTCCGCAGCAAGGTGGAGCAGCTGCTGGTGGAGCCCATCAGCCAGGCCGCCGCCAACCAGCGCGCGGGCCGCTGCGGGCGCGTGGCCAACGGCATCTGCATCCGCCTGTACGACGAGGCGGACTTCAACAGCCGCCCGCGCTTTACCGACCCCGAAATTTTGCGCAGCTCGCTCGCGGGCGTCATCCTGCGCATGAAGTCGCTGCACCTGGGCGATGTCACGCAGTTCCCGTTCATCGAGGCGCCTTCGGGCCGCGCGATTGCCGACGGTTACCAGCTGCTGGCCGAGCTGGGTGCGGTGGACGATGCGAACGAACTCACCCCCATGGGTGTGGAGCTGTCGCGCCTGCCGCTCGACCCGCGCGTGGGCCGCATGATCATCGAGGCGCGCGACCGCAAGGCGCTGGACGAGGTGCTCATCATCGCCAGCGCACTGAGCGTGCAGGACGTGCGCGACCGCCCCATGGAGGCACAACAGCAGGCCGACCAGGCGCACGCCAAGTTCGACGACGACAAGAGCGAGTTCAGCGGGTATCTGAAGCTGTGGAAGTGGATCAACGAGGCCCGGGGCGGGGCGCCCAGCCTGCCATCGGCCCGCGCGCAAAAGGCCATGGCCGCGCAGAAGGCGCCTTCGCAGGCGTATCTGCCGGTGGCGCAGCGCAGCGGCGGGGGCAGCCCAGCGGCAGCGCCTCCTGCACCTGCACCCGCGGGCGCCGCAGTGGCTCCAGCCGCCACCCACAAGCTCAGCAACCGCCAGTACGAGCAGCTGCTGCGCCAGAACTTCATCAGCATCCGCCGCCTGCGCGAGTGGCGCGACATCCACACCCAGCTGCTCACGGTGGTGACCGAGCACAAGTGGCAGATCAACACGCAACCCGCGAGCTACGAGCAGCTGCACCTGTCCATGCTGGCCGGGCTGCTGGGCAACGTAGGCTGCAAGAGTGACGAGGAAGACTGGTACCTGGGCGCGCGTGGCATCAAGTTCTACAAGCACCCCGGCGCGCACCTGAACAAAAAGCCCGGCCGCTGGATCATCGCGTCGGAACTGGTCGAGACCACGCGCCTGTTTGGCAGGGGCATCGCCGCCATCGAGCCGCAGTGGCTGGAGCAGATTGGCGGCCATTTGCTCAAAAAGCAGTTGCTGGACCCGCACTGGGAGAAGAAGTCCGCCGAGGTGGTGGCGCTGGAGCGCGCCACGCTCTACGGCATCGTGGTCTACAACAACCGCCGCGTGAACTTTGGCAAGGTAGACCCGCACGCTGCGCGCGAGGTGTTCATCCGCGAAGCCCTGGTGGGTGGCAACTGGGAGACGCGCCTGCCCTTCCTGGCCGCCAACCAGAAGATGATCGCCAAGGTGGAAGAGCTGGAGCACAAATCCCGCCGGCAGGACGTGCTGGTGGACGACGAACTCATCTACGCCTTCTACGACCAACAACTGCCGCCCGAGGTGTGCAGCGGCCATAGTTTTGAGGCCTGGTACCGCGAAGAAAGCAAAAAGCAACCCGACCTGCTCAAGCTCACCCGCGAGGAGCTGATGCGTCACGAGGCCGCCGGCATCACCACCAACGCCTTTCCCAAGACGGTGCGCCTGGGCGGTGTGGACTGCGCTGCCAGCTATCTGCACGAGCCCGGCGATGCGCGTGACGGCATCACCGTGACCATCCCGCTCTTTGTGCTCAACCAGGTGAGCGACGAGCGCTGCGAGTGGCTGGTGCCCGGCATGCTCAAAGACAAGATCCAGGCCCTGCTCAAAAGCCTGCCGCAGCGCCCGCGCAGCCGCTTTGTGCCGCTGCCCGACAGCGCCACGCGCCTGGCCGAGCTGCTGGGCGCACCCGAGCGCTTTGGCATCGGCGGCCTGACCGAGGTGCTGCTCAAGCAGGTGCGCGACGAAACCTCGCTCGACGTGAAGCGCGCCGACTTCAAGCTCGACATGCTCAGCCCCCATTTGTTCATGAACTTCCGCGTGGTGGACGAGCACGGCCGCCAGCTGGGGCATGGCCGCAACCTGGGCGCACTCAAGGCCGAGTGGGGCGCCAAGGCGCGGGGCGCGTTCCAGGCGCTGGCGGGGCTCAAATTGGGCAGTACAGCCGCCGATGCAGCGGATTTGAAGCAAAAAGCGCCGCAGGCGCCAGAGAATCATGCCCGGGGTGCTATCAAATCAGGAGTTAACGGGCCAGGCCCAGCGGCCAAGCCAGGCGGCACGACGCTTTCCGCACCCGCTGCACCATCGACCCCTGCAGGCCAGCGCTACACCACCTGGACATTCGGCGAGCTGCCCGAACTCATGGAGATCAGGAAGGCCGGCCAGACGCTGATCGGCTTTCCGGCCCTGATCGACGGTGGCGACGCCGTGACCATCGAAGTCTTCGACGAACCCGAGGTGGCCGCCGCCAAGCACCGCGCAGGCCTGCGCCGCCTGTTTGCGCTGCAGATCAAGGACGCCCTCAAGTACCTCGAAAAGAACATCCCCGATCTGCAGAAGATGGCGGTGGCCTACATGCCCCTGGGCACGCAGGAAGAGCTGCGCACCCAGATCATCGACGTGGCGCTGGATCGCGCCTTTTTGCTCGACCCGTTGCCCACCGACGAATACGCTTTCAAGCGCCGCGTGGAAGAAGGCCGGGGCCGCCTCACGCTGATCGCCAACGAGGTCGCGCGCCTGGCCGCCACCATCCTCACCGAATACGCAGCCGCCGCCCGCAAGATCAAAGACACGAAGAACGCGCCCGACGCGACAGCGGACGCCCTGCAGCAGCTACAACGCTTGGTCCCCAAGAACTTCATCGCTGTGGCCCCCTGGGCGCAACTGGCGCACTACTCCCGCTACCTCAAGGCCATCACCCTGCGCCTGGACAAATACCGCGCCGACCCCGCCCGCGACGCCGCCAAGCTGGCCGAGCTGCGCCCGCAAGAGCAGCGCTACTGGCGCCTGGTCGCCGATCGCAAGGGCGCGGTGGATGCCCGCATGCAAGAGCTGCGTTGGCTGCTGGAGGAACTGCGCGTGAGCTTCTTTGCGCAGGAGCTGCGCACGCCCCAGCCGGTCAGCGTGAAGCGGCTGGACAAGTTGTGGGCGCAGATTCAGAGCTGAGATGGGAGGGGCATGCCTGCGTGAACAGCGCGCATGGAACCCGACCTTCGGCGGGGTGCCATGCGTCACATGGGTGACGATCATGGGGGCATTCCCCTTGCTTGGTACAGGTGGGCCATCTAGGCTGCGGGAAACAAGGAGACTGTTTGCCCATGCGCCCTCACTACCAGTTCTGGCCCCGTCGTTTGCCAAAGTCCATCACGCTGCCTGCCACCTCGCTGTGGGACAACCTGGCCACCAATGCACGCCGCTACCCCGACAAGGCGGCGCTGGTGTTTTTTGGAAGCACGACGAGCTACCGCCAGTTGATGGAGAGCGCTGAGCGCCTGGCCGCCAGGCTGGCGCAACTGGGCGTGCAGCGGGGCGACCGCGTGGTGCTGTGCATGCAGAACTGCCCGCAGCTGGTAATGGCCCACTTTGCCATCCTGCGGGCCAATGCGGTGGTGGTGCCGGTCAATCCGATGAACCGGGCCGAAGAGCTCAAGCACTACATCACCGATCCTGACACCAAGGTGGCGATCACCACCGGTGATCTGGCCCCGGAGATGGCCAAGGCCAGCAATGCGTTGGCCCCTGACGAGCGGCTGGCGCATCTGGTGGTCACGCAGTTCTCGGATGCGTTTGACGTGGCCGTGACCGGCATGGATGCGCCGCCCGAGGCGTGGATGGACTGGCTGGGCACGCGCCACCCCTTGCCGGCACTGGAGGGTGGGCAAGCCCACGCCTGGGCAGATGCCCTGGCTTGTACTGATGCGCCCCCCGCTTTGTTGGTAGGCCCGGCCGACCTGGCGCTGTTGCCCTACACCAGTGGCACCACTGGGCTGCCCAAAGGTTGCATGCACCTGCACAAAAGCATCATGCACAACACGGTGGCCGCCAGCCTGTGGGGCAATGGGTCTGTCGACAATGTGACACTGGCGGTGGTCCCCATGTTCCATATCACCGGCATGGTGAGCGTGATGCACACGTCGATCTACTGCGGCGCCACGCTGGTCATCATGCCCCGCTGGGACCGCGACCTGGCCGGGCGCCTGATATCGCGCTACCAGGTCACCACCTGGACCAACATTCCCACCATGGTCATCGACCTGCTGGGCAGCCCGAACTTTGCCAGCTATGACCTCTCCAGCCTGGCCTATATCGGTGGGGGTGGAGCCGCCATGCCGCAGGCCGTGGCGCAGCGCCTTCTGGAGCAATATGGCCTGCGGTATGCCGAGGGCTATGGCCTGACCGAAACGGCCGCTCCGTCGCACGCCAACCCGCCGGACCAACCCAAGCAGCAATGCCTGGGCATTCCGTTCATGAGCACCGATGCGCGGGTTATCGACCCAGACACGCTGCAGGAGCTGTCCGTGGGCGAGCAGGGCGAGATCATCATCCATGGCCCCGAGGTGTTCGAGGGCTACTGGAAGCGGCCCGATGCCACGGCGTCAGCCTTCATCGAGTTCGAGGGCAAACGGTTCTTCCGCTCGGGCGACCTGGGGCGCATGGACGAGGACGGTTACTTCTTTTTGACCGACCGGCTCAAACGCATGATCAATGCCAGCGGTTTCAAGGTGTGGCCCGCCGAGGTCGAAGCGCTGATGTTCCGCCACCCTGCGATCCAGGAGGCCTGCATCATTGCTGCCAAGGACAGCTACCGGGGCGAGACGGTGAAGGCCGTGGTGGTGCTGCGTGCCACGCACAAGGACACGACCGAGCAGCAGATCATCGACTGGTGCCGCGAGAACATGGCCGTCTACAAGGTGCCGCGCATCGTGCAGTTTGTGCCGGCGTTGCCCAAGAGCGGCAGCGGCAAGGTGATGTGGCGCGCGCTGCAGGAGCAGGAAGCGCAGTGACGGGTTGGCACCCGCCGGTTTGACAAACGCGCCAAGAAGAAAAGAGATGCCGCTACGGCGGCGGTGACGAGCCCTGCGGCGGCCGTCAGTGCGCTGCGCCCGCCATGGTCAGTTCGCCCAGGTCCCGCTCCAGCAGGGCAGGGTCGCCCAGTTGCAGCTCGATCAGGCGGCGCAGGTGGGTGACGCTGTCCAGGTCAATGCCCTTGCACAGCAGCCCGGTGTGCAGGCCTTGCACGTGGGCCACCTCGGTGGACATGGCGATGTGGTTGCCCGTGTCGGCCAGGGGGATGGTCAGTTGGCACAACGTGCCTTGCCCCAGCGTGGCCTGCGCGGGCACCATGATCAACGCGCCCTTGAGCGACAAATCCAGCACATGCACGCTGAATGCGTCGGTGGCAGTGGTCAGCAGGGCCGGCGCATCAAAACCAACGCGGACGAAGTGGCGGCGTTCATGGGGCATCGCTGTCTCCTGGGCGGGGCGGGGGTGTGGCACATGCTACCCCAACCGGCACACGGTAGTTAATTTTTGGAGGTTTTTGCAAGCATTCGTTAACATGGTTTCTCCATCACCTGGGGGGTCCCGTGTGAAACCTGGCGTGAACTGGCTGGTGCGGCGCTGTGCCGCGTGGCTCAAAGGCATTGTGTGGGCGGCCGTATTGACGGCCAGCGCCAGCATTGCTGCGGCGCCCCGCGAGCTGCGTGTGGGCGTGTACTCGAACGAACCCAAGGTGTTTGTGGATGCCGACGGCAAGGCCGCAGGCATTTTTGTGGATCTGCTGCAATTGGTGGCTGCGCGCGAGCAGTGGACCATCAAATATGTGCCCTGCAGCTGGCAGGACTGCCTGGATGCGCTGCGCGAGGGCCGGCTCGACCTGATGCCCGATGTGGCTCGCTCGCCCGAGCGCGAGATCCTGTACGACTTTCACCGCCTGCCAGTGCTGCACAGCTGGTCGCAGATCTACCGGACATCAGGCGCGCCCATCTACTCGTTGTTTGACCTGCAGGGCAAGCGGGTCGCGGTGCTCAAGGGCTCCGTGCAGCGGTCCACATTCCTGAACATGGTGGACAGCTTTGGCATCCAGGTGACTTTGGTGGATGCGCCCAGCCTGATAGATGCGTTTGCCATGGTGCAGCGGGGCGAGGCCGACGCGGTCATCTCCAACCATCTGTTCGGCAATTTCCATTCGGCCCGCTATGGCGTGGTGGACACGGGCATTGTGTTCCAGCCCGCTACGCTGTTCTTTGCGACCGGCCCCGGTCGCAATGCAGATGTGTTGGCGACCATTGACCGATCCGTCGAGAACTGGCGCAGTGGCGCCGACCCGGCCTATGCCCAGGTAATGCGCCACTGGGGCGGGCAAGACCCTGGCGTGCAGATTTCCCCCTGGGTGTGGTGGGGGCTTGCGGGCTTGGTGGCGTTCAGCTTGCTGGCCGCGTTGATGGTTGCGATCTTGCGTCGCCAGGTCCAAGAGCGTACGCGCCACTTGCGGGACAGCGAGCAAAAGCTCGCCACCATTTTGGACAGTGTTGGCGCGTTCATCTACATCAAGGGCAAGGACTACCGTTACCAGTACGCCAACCACCACACGCTGCATTACTTTGGCAGGCCGGCGCACGAGGTATTGGGCCATGACGATGCGGCGTTTTTCGACACAGCCACGGCGCAAAGGCTGCGAGCCAATGACCGCCGGGTGCTGGAGGACGGCGAGACGCTGGAAGCGGAGGAGGTGAACACGCCCGCCGCCACGGGCGAGACACGCGCGTTTTTGTCGATCAAGATTCCGCTGCGCCACGCGGATGGCAGCATTTATGCGCTGTGTGGCATCTCGACCGACATCACCGAGCGCAGCAAGGCCGAAGAATCGCTGCAGATTGCTGCCACGGTATTTGAGTCGTTCGAGGGCATGATCGTGACGGGGCCCGACCAGAGGATTCTCAAAGCCAACCAGGCCTACGCGCGGCTGACCGGCTACACGGTGGACGAGCTGGTGGGCCAGACGCCGCGCCTGCTGCACTCGGGCCGCCAGGACACGTCTTTTTACGCGGCCATGAAGAACACCTTGCACTCCAGCGGCATGTGGCAGGGCGAGGTATGGAACCGGCGCAAGGACGGCACCGAATATCCGGCCTGGATCACCATCACCACCGTGCGTTCGCCGCGCGGCGACATCACCCATTACGTGGGCACGCAGACGGACATCTCCAGCCGCAAGGCTGCCGAAGAAGAAATTCGCCTGCTGGCCTTCTACGACCCGCTCACGGGCCTGCCCAACCGTCGGTTGATGAATGACCGCCTGCAACACAGCCTGGCCGCCAGCGCACGCTCAGGCGCGGGCGGTGCGTTGCTGTTTGTGGATCTGGACAACTTCAAGGACCTGAACGACACCCAGGGCCACGAGCTGGGCGACCAGCTGCTGCGCCAGGTCGCCGCACGCCTGGGGGGCTGCGTGCGCATGGGCGACACCGTCGCACGCTTGGGTGGAGACGAATTTGTGGTGCTGCTGGAGGGGCTCAGCCCGCAGGCGCACGAAGCGGCCGCCCAGGCCGAAACAGTGGGGCGCACGGTGCTGCAGGCTCTCAGCCAGAGCTACCAGCTCGACGGCCATTCACACCACAGTTCTTGCAGCATAGGCATTGCGCTGTATGCCGATGCACGCGGCTCGGTGGACGAATTGCTCAAGCACGGCGACATGGCGATGTACCAGGCCAAGGGCGCAGGCCGCAACACCTTGCGGTTCTTTGACCCGCGCACCCAGGCCAATGTGACCGCGCGCACGCTGCTGGAGGCGGGCTTGCGCGACGGGCTGCGCGAGGGGCAATTCTTGCTGCACTATCAGGCCCAGATTCACCAGCAGCGAGGCATTGTGGGCGCCGAGGCGTTGGTGCGCTGGCAGCATCCGCAGCGCGGGCTGGTGTCGCCCGCCGAGTTCATTCCAGTGGCTGAAGCCTCGGGCCTCATCGTGCCGCTGGGCGTGTGGATTCTGCGCACGGCCTGCCTGCAACTGGTGCAGTGGGCCCGCGACCCGCAGACTGCCCACTGGACCTTGGCCGTGAATGTGAGCGCACGGCAGTTCCGCCACAGCCACTTTGTGGAGGAAGTGCTGGGCGTGCTGGAAGAAACCGGCGCCAACCCGCACCGGCTGAAGCTGGAGTTGACCGAGACCCTGCTGCTGGACGATGTGGAGGACACCATCCAGCGCATGGACACCCTGCGTGCGTCGGGCCTGGGCTTCTCGCTGGACGACTTTGGCACGGGTTATTCGAGCCTGAGCTACCTCAAGCGCTTGCCACTGGACCAGCTCAAGATCGACCAAAGCTTTGTGCGCGACCTGCTCACCGACGCCAATGACGCCAGCATTGCCCGCACCATCGTGACCCTGGCCCAGAGCCTGGACCTGGGGGTGATTGCCGAGGGGGTCGAAACCCAGGAGCAACGCGACATGCTGGCCGGGCTGGGCTGCCACACCTGGCAGGGCTACCTGTTCGGGCGCCCCGGGCCGGCGGAGGCACTGCTGCAGGCGGCTGCCAGTGCAACGGCGTCGTGATGCCGGTGGACGTATATCGGACTTGGGCGCCGGCAGCCAAGGCCTTGCGGTACCTCATCTCGCGTCAACAACTGTCGCCATTGGCTGACATTTTGTAGCGTCTGAAAGGTGTAAGGTACAGGAAGCCTTGTGACTCACACAGGGCCGCCCTCCCTGTGCACACGCTGTGTGTGTGCACGGTGTGGCAGTCAGCAGGAGCTTTCCATGAAAAACACCATGTTTCCCACGATCCGTCTTCTTGTTTCGGGTGCGGCTGCGGCCGCGCTCCTGGGCCTGGCGGGCGGCGCGCATGCGCAGGCCTACGTCAATGCCACCGTGGGGGGCGAACTGGCACCCGGCGTGTATGGCCGCATCAACATTGGCAATGCACCGCCACCGCCGCTGATTTACGCAGAGCCCGTCATCATCCAGCGCCCTGCTGTGGTGGTGCCGCGTGCGCCCATTTACCTGTATGTGCCGCCCGGCCATGCCAAGAACTGGGGCAAACACTGCGCTCGTTACAACGCCTGCAGCCAGCCGGTGTACTTTGTGCAGGAGCCGCCCCCACGCCGTGGCAACCCGTACCAGGGGCCGCGCGGGCGCGATGACCATCGCTGGGATGACGACCGTGGACGCGGTGGCAAACACGACCGTGACCATGACCGCGGGTATGGCAAGGGTGAAGGCCGTGGCAAGGGCCATGGCAACCGGGACTGAGCGGCTTGCGACCACGGGGGCTGGCCGGTTGCGTGGATCCGGATGCGGCCCCCACACTGCACCCACCCTGTTTGCGCCATCGCAGAACCTGTGGTGGCGGCTGCGGTTAAGCTCGGGCCTCTATGGCCCAAGTCTCCTTTTCTCCCCCTTTCACTACACCGGCTGACGTCGCCAGCCAGCTGCAAAGCAGCGGCTTTGCCGTGCTCAGCCCTGAGGCCGTTGCCGAATGGGTAGGCGCTGACCTGTCGGCGCTGCTGGCCCTCAACAGCGACTGGGCAGCCTTGCCGCCCGATGAATTCCTGAAGGACGGTGGTCGCTACCGCCGCCGTCGCCACGCCTGCTTTGTGCTGCAGGAGGGCCGGATGGAGCAGGTGCCGCACCGTGCCCACTGGCAGCCCGTGGAGTACAACGCGCTGCACGGCGGCATGGAGCGCTGGTTTGCCCCCATGGAGCCCGCCACCGTGGCGCAGCCGGTGTGGCAGCAATTGCTGGCCGCGCTGGCGGGCGTGTCGGACGCCGTGTTTGCCGGGCCGCAGGCACCGGTGGCCTGGTTTGTAGAGGCGCACCAGTTCCGCATCGACACCACCGACGGCATTGGTCGCCCCACACCCGAAGGTGCCCACCGCGACGGGGTGGATCTGGTGGCGGTGTTTCTGGTGGGGCGCGAGGGCGTCAAGGGTGGCGAGACGCGGGTGTTTGAGGCCAACGGCCCTGCCGGGCAGCGCTTTACGCTGACGCAGCCCTGGTCGCTGCTATTGCTGGACGACGCGCGCATGATCCACGAGTCCACGCCCATCCAGCCGCTCAAGGACGGAGGCTACCGCGACACCCTGGTGGTGACCTGCCGGCGGGGGAACTTCCAGGGCGCGGACGTGGTGGGACTGGCGCCGTCTGGGGTCTGAACACTGCGGCAGAAGTGCATCCGATTTGATGCGAATCAAGATGCGGGGTATGGTGGCGGTTCACACTGTCGCCCATGGTCAGGCCACAAGCCTGGTCCCACCCCTCATTCAAGGAGTAGCACCATGTTCAAACACATTCTGGTTCCTGTCGACGGTTCCAAGACCTCGATGCTGGCCGTGTCCAAGGCCGCAGGTCTGGCCAAGACCTTTGGCAGCGCCGTCACGGCGGTGTATGTGATCGACCCCTATCCCTTCACCGGCGTGGGCGCCGACTTTGCTTACGGCCAGGCGCAATACATCAGCGCCGCCACAGCCGAGGCCAATGCCGCGCTGGACGCCACCAAGAAGGCCATGGCCGATGCGGGTGTGCAGGTCACCACCGTGGTGGGGGAGGGCCATGCGGTGCACGACGGCATCCTGCGCGCGCTGGAGAGCACAGGCGCCGACCTTATCGTGATGGGCTCGCATGGCCGCCGTGGCCTGGAAAAGCTGGTGCTGGGCAGCGTCACGCAGCGTGTGCTGGGTGTGGTGCACATCCCCGTGCTGGTTGTGCGGGACTGAACACGCTCCCCCATGAAGAACGGCTCCGAAAGGAGCCGTTTTTTATTTCAGTGCTCGATGACGCTGCGCACCACCCGTAGCCATCTGCGCTCGGAACAGGCACGCCAGAGGCCAGTGCACCCGTGGAGCTGGCTCTGCCAGTCCACCGGGTGCGTCCCCCTCAGGGGGAAGGCGCGAAGCGCCTCAGGGGGTCACTCAATCTTTGCGCCCGAGGCTTCCACAATGCCCTTCCACTTGGCGTAGTCGGTCTTTAGCAGGGTGTTGAACTGAGCGGACGACATGGCCTCCGGCTCGGCACCCTGGGCGTGGATGGCGGCCTTCATTTCAGGGGTGGCCAGCAGCTTGTTGATTTCTGCATTGACCACGTTCACCACGGTGGCCGGTGTACCTGCGGGCGCAAACACGCCGTACCAGGTGCTCACATCAAAGTCCTTGAAGCCCGACTCGGACACGGTGGGTACTTCGGGCATGGACGAGCTGCGCTTGGCCGATGTCACAGCCAGCGGGCGCAGCTTGCCCGACTTGATCTGGGCCATGGCCGATGGCACCGAGGACATAAGCAGGTCCACGTTGCCCGACAGCGCATCCATCAGCGCAGGGTTGGAGCCCTTGTAAGGGATGTGGCTGAGCTTGATGCCCGCAGCCTTTTCGAACAGGTCGCCTGCCAGATGGATCGAGGTGCCGTTGCCGGGCGACCCGTAGGTGATGGTGCCGGGCGCTGCCTTGGCAGCAGCCACCACGTCGGCCAGCGTCTTGAACTTGGAGTTGGCACTGGTGGCAATGACCACGGGCGTGTAGGCCACATGGGCCACGGCGGTCAGGTCCTTGGTGGGGTCCCAGGGCAGGTTTTTGTACAGCCAGGGGCCGATCACCAGGTTGTCTTTCTGGCCCATGACCAGGTCATAGCCCGTGGGCGCGGCCTTGACGGCCTCGCCAATGCCGATGGTGCCGCCTGCGCCGGCGCGGTTGTCGGCCACCACGGTCCACTTGGCGCTTTCAGTGAGCTTGGTGGCCACCAGGCGCGACAGGATGTCGGTGCCGCCGCCGGGCGGGAAGGGCACGATCAGGCGGATGGGCTTGGTGGGGTATGCCGCAGCGGGCGCAGGTGCCTGGGCGTAGGCCGTGGTGCCCAGCGCAAAGGCGAGGGCGGTGAAGGAAAGCAGGGTGCGCATCATGGTGAGAGGTGTCTCCGTCGGTTCAGTGGTGTGCGGGCCGCCGCCAGGCCGCTGGGTGCGGCTGCGGTTGCCCGGCTGATCTGGGGCAGCGGGCGCCAATGATCGCTGATCGACTGTGGCGCTCGCGTTGCCAATAGCAGGTGGCAGCATCGCGGGTGGCGATGGCAGTGTGCGCACCCGCGTGCAGGTCAGAGGCGCTCAAAAATCGCCGCAATGCCCTGGCCGCCGCCAATGCACATCGTCACCAGCGCATAGCGGCCCTGGATGCGTTGCAGCTCATGGATGGCCTTGACTGTGATGAGCGCACCGGTGGCGCCGATGGGGTGACCCAGCGAGATGCCCGAGCCGTTGGGGTTGACCTTGGCCGGGTCCAGGCCCAGGTCCTTGGTCACGGCGCAGGCCTGGGCGGCAAAAGCCTCGTTGGCTTCGATCACATCCAGATCGGCCACGGTGAGCCCGGCCTTCTTCAGCGCCAGCTGCGTGGCGGGCACGGGGCCGATGCCCATGTACTTGGGGTCTACGCCCGCGTGGGCGTAGGCCACCAGGCGGGCCAGGGGCTTGGCGCCACGGGCCTTGGCGGCACCGGCTTCCATCAGCACCACGGCGGCGGCGGCGTCGTTGATGCCCGAGGCGTTGCCAGCCGTCACCGTGCCGTTTTCCTTGATGAAAACGGGCTTGAGCTTGGCCAGGTCGTCCATCGTGGCGCCGGGGCGGAAGTGCTCGTCGGTGGCGTACAACACGTCGCCCTTCTTACTCTTCAGGGTGACGGGCACGATCTGGTCCTTGAACACACCGGCCTGCGTGGCGCGCTCGGCGCGGTTGTGGCTCTCGACCGCCAGCTTGTCCTGGTCTTCGCGGCTGATGCCCCACTTGGCGGCGATGTTTTCGGCCGTCACACCCATGTGGATGTTGTGGAAGGGGTCGTGCAGTGCGCCGATCATCATGTCCACCATCTTGGTGTCGCCCATGCGGGCGCCCCAGCGCATGTTCAGGCTGGCAAAGGGCACGCGGCTCATGTTCTCGGCACCGGCGCCGATGGCCACGTCGGTGTCGCCCAGCAGGATGGACTGGCTGGCGTTCACGATGGCCTGCAGGCCCGACCCGCACAGGCGGTTGACGTTGTAGGCGGGCGTGCCTTCGCCGCAGCCGCCGTGGATGGCTGCCACGCGTGACAGGTACATGTCCTTGGGCTCGGTGTTGACCACATGGCCGAACACCACGTGGCCCACGTCCTTGCCTTCCACGTTGGCGCGGGCAAGCGATTCGCGCACGACGAGTGCGCCCAGTTCGGTGGGGGGCACGTCCTTGAGGCTGCCACCAAAGGTGCCAATGGCGGTGCGCACTGCGCTGACGACGACGACTTCACGGGTCATGGGGAGGTCCTTTCAGAGAAATTCAGGTCAAAATGGCTGCAGGCGCTAGTGAACCATGCGGTTGCAGCTATTAAAATAGGAGTAATCGGGCTCACGCCTCGCGCACATCGGCCACCGGGTTGGTGCCGAAGTCTGCGCGCTCCAGCCAGGCGAGCACGCGGGTGGCGGCGTCGGCAGGCGATGTGAGCTGGCCACCCGTCTTGAGGTTGGCGAAATTCTGGCGGTCCGGGAAGGCGGCCGGGTCGGCGCCGCGCAGCTGGACCTGCATGTCGGTGTCGATCACACCGGGAGCCAGTGAGCATACCTTGGCCCCATGGGACTTGATGGCCTCGTCCAGCGCCACGCAGCGGGTGAAATGGTCCATGCCCGCCTTGGCGGCGCAGTATGCGGCCTGTGATGCCATGGCCCGGCGGCCGAGGCCCGAGGAGATGTTGAGCACCTTGCGTGGCACCGTCCAGGTGTCCGTCGCGCCCAGGAAAGCAGCGGTGAGTTGCATGGGCGCCTCCAGCCCCACGCGCAGGGCGGTGGCCAGGTCTTCCGCGTCGCTGGCCGACAGCGGGGCGATGCGCGGGATCATGCCCGCGTTGTTGATGAGGGTGGCGCTGGCAAACGCCTGCGGGCCCTGGGCCTGCAGCCAGGCTTGCAGCTTATGGGCCGCCTGCTCGCCCTGCGACAGGTCTTGCTGCCACTGTTCGATGGCGACGCCTGCGGCCCGGGCCTCGGCGGTCAGGTCATCGTTGGCACTGCGGGCGATGCAGATCAGGGTATTGCCGCTGCGCAAGAGCTGCTGGGCCATGGCCAGGCCCATGCCGCGCGATGCGCCGGTGAGGATGTAGAGGTGGTTTTGAGGCATCCCGCCATGTTACTGCGCAGTACACAGGGCCGGGTGTCTTCACTGGCCTCTGCGTGACTCCAAAGCGGACAGCAGCAGGGCCAGCCGCGCATCCAGCGCGGCCAGATCGGCCGCCTTGAGGTCGGAAAGGATGCGGTGTTCGTTGGCCACATGGGCTTCCACGGCGCGGTCGATCAGTTCGAGCCCCTGGGGCGTGAGCTGCACGAGCGAACTGCGGGCATCGGCCGGGTTGGGCAGGCGCTCGATCCAGCCCTGGGCTTCGAGCTTGGCCATGCGGTGCGTCATGGTGCCCGACGTGACCATGAGCGTGGAGAACAGCGTGGTCGGCGCCAGGCAGTAGGGCGCGCCACTGCGGCGCAGCGTGGCCAGCATGTCGAACTCCCAGCGGCTCAGGCCGAATTCGGCAAAGGTTTCATCCAGCCGCCGCTCCAGCAGCGCGGCGCAGCGCTTGATGCGCCCAATGGGGCCCATGGGGCTCGCGTCCAGGTCGGGGCGCTCGCGCTTCCACTGGGCCAGGATGGCGTCGACGGCGTCGGGTTGGCGTGGGGTGGCCATGGGCTTGTGGTGGTTGATTTGTCTTGAATTCAAGATTGTATGGTAGAGTTTTTGTCTTGATTTGAAGATAAATATATGGCTGCTTCACGTGCTTCTGCAAGTTCCTCCGCCTGGCTGGATGCGCTCACCACAGCGCTCGGACCGGTCATCTGGGGCTCGACCTACATCGTCACCACCGAGCTGCTGCCGCCCGACCGGCCCTTCACCGCCGCACTGCTGCGCACCTTGCCCGCGGGCTTGCTGCTGGTGCTGTGGTGCCGCCGCTGGCCGGCCTGGGGCGACTGGATGGGGTGGCGGCGCCTGATGGTGCTGGCGGCGCTGAACATTGGCGTGTTCCAGGCGCTGCTGTTTGTGGCGGCCTACCGGTTGCCCGGTGGCGTGGCTGCGGTGGTGGGTGCCGTGGGCCCGCTGGTGGTGATGGGCCTGACCTGGGCACTGGACCACCGGCGCCCGCCCGCACTGGCGCTGGCGGCCGGGGCGCTGGGTGTGCTGGGCATGGCGGCGCTGCTGCTGTCACCCGGTGCGCGCTGGGACATGGTGGGCGTGGCTGCCGCGCTGGTGGGCACGCTGTGCATGGCAGCGGGCACGTTCTGGTCGCGGCGCTGGCGGTCTGACTTGCCGGTGCTGGCGTTTACCGGCTGGCAGCTGTTGGCAGGCGGCGTGATGCTGGCGCCGGTGGCCTGGGCGGTGGACCCGCCTTTGCCCGCACTCACCCCCACCCACATCGCGGGTTATCTGTACCTCAGCCTGGCGGGCGCGCTGGTGGCCTATGCGCTGTGGTTCCGTGGCATTGCGCGCCTGCCGTCGGTGGCGGTGTCGTCGCTGGGGCTGCTGAGCCCGGTCACGGCGGTGCTGCTGGGCTGGGCGCTGCTGGGGCAGGCCATGACAGGGGTATCGCTGGTGGGCATGCTGGTGGTGCTGGCCAGCATCCTGGCCGTGCAGTGGGCCATGTCGCGCGCCGTGCCGCCGGGCGGGCGCTGATCAGCAACTACTTTTTGCTATTGAATGGATAGCGGTTGGTGCATGTTCCACTAGCGCTGTCGGGCCATTTGGCTAGAAATCGGCCGCCCACTCCAGCGCTACCTGCTCCCCGGTGGTGGGGTGCGCAAAGGCCAGGTGACTGGCATGCAGCAGCAGGCGCGGGGCCTGTGCCTGCGTGGCGGCATTGGCATACAGCCCGTCGCCCAGGATGGCGTGGCCGATGGCGGCCAGGTGCACGCGCAGCTGGTGGGTGCGGCCGGTGATCGGCTCCAGCTCGATGCGCGTGGTCTGAGCCGTAGCGTCTTGCGCCAGTGCGCGCCAGTGGGTCAGGCTGGGTTTGCCCACGGCGTGGTCGATGACGCGCAGCGGGCGGCGCTCCCAGTCGGCAGCAATGGGCAGGTCGATCTCGCTCCAGTCGCCGCCCGCTGTGCCCAGCAGCCCTTGCACCACCGCCTGGTAGCGCTTGTGCACCTGGCGCTCGGCAAACGCGTGGCCCAGGCGCCGCTGTGCGTCGATATGGCGCGCCATGAGCACCAGGCCCGAGGTCGCCTGGTCCAGCCGGTGCACGATGAGCGCGCCGGGCCAGCGCTGCTGGGCGCGGGCGCTCAGGCAGTCTTGCTTGTCAGGCCCCCGGCCGGGCACACACAGCAGCCCGGAGGGTTTGCACAGCACCAGCAGGTCGTCGTCTTCGTACAGCGCCTGTACGCCATCTGCCACGGGTTCAGGCAGGGTCATGGCCCACGATCAGCCGCTGCACGGTGGCGCAAAGCTCTTCCACGTCATTGGGTTTGTGGATCAGGGCTTGCGCGCCTTCGGCCAGCGCGGCCTGTTCGATCTCGGCCGTGACGTAACCCGAGGCCAGGGCCACGGGCAGGTCGGGGCGGATGAGGCGGGCCTCGCGCACCAGGTCCACGCCACAGAAGCCGGGCATGTTGTAGTCGGTGACCAGCAGGTCATAGGCTTGCGGTGCTGCCCGCAACGCAGCCGTGGCCTCGTGCGGGTCGGTATAGCCGCTCACCTCGTAGCCCCGGCGGCGCAGCAGGCGCTGCACCAGGAAGACCAGGGCCTGGTCGTCGTCCACGTACATCACATGGTGCTTCTTGCCAGGCGCACCGCCGGGTGGTTCGGCAGGCTCCGGTGAAGACGTTGCGGCGGCCAGTGGCACGGCCTGCGCGGCGGGGCTGGGCTGCGCACCAGCAGTCGCACCGGTGGCGACCGGAAAGTACAGCGTGAACCGGCTGCCCTGGCCTGGCGCGCTTTGCACATCCACGCCGCCTTCGTGCGTGCGCATCACGCCATGCACCACCGCGAGGCCCAGGCCCGTGCCCTGGCCCACGGGCTTGGTGGTGAAGAAGGGCTCGAAGATGCGCTCCAGCGTGGCAGCGTCCATGCCGGGGCCGGTGTCGCGCACTGTCAGGGCCACGTAGTCGATGGGCGCGAGGCCCAGGCGCTCGGTCAGGCGCTGGTCGGGCTGCACGGTGGCGGCCTCCACATGGATGCTGCCGCGCTCGGTACCAATTGCATGGACGGCGTTGGTGCACAGGTTGAGCAGGGCCTGCTCGACCTGCGTGGCATCGGCCAACACGGGCGGCAGGCCCGCCTGCAGTTGCATATGCAGCTCGATGGCCGGAGGCAAGGTCACGCGCAGCAGGCGCTCGGTGTCGTGCACCACCTCGGCCAGCGACACGGCCGAGCGCTGCGGGGGCTCGTTGCGGCTGAAGGTGAGGATCTGGCGCACCAGGTCGCGCGCGCGGCGGCCGGCCTTGTCGATCTCCAGCAGGCTCTCCAGCACGGGCGAGCCGGGCGCGTGGGTGGCGCAGTCGGCCTTGGCCAGCTCCACATTGCCCAGAATGGCGCCCAGGATGTTGTTGAAGTCGTGCGCGATGCCCCCGGCCATGGTGCCCACGGCCTGCATCTTGTGCGACTCGCGCAGCTGGGCTTCCAGCTCGTTGCGGTGCGCCTCGGCCTTCTTGCGGCCGGTGAGGTCGCGGGCGAAGACGGTGGTGGTTTCCCCGTCAGCATGGCGCTCGAACGACACGCTCACCTCCACGGCCAGCTCCTTGCCGCTGGCGGTGAGGGCCGTCATCTCGCCCAGCAGGGCCTGCGTGGTGAGCTGGGCAAATGCCAGCGCCTGCGCCGCGTCGGGCAAAAAACGGTCGAGCGTGCTGCCCAGCGCGTCGCTGGCACTGCACTGGAACAGCGCGGCCGCCGTGGGGTTGAACACGGTGATGCGCTGGTGCTGGTCCACGCAGATGATGGCGTCCAGCGCGGAGTTGATGACGGCCTCCAGCCGCTTTTCGCTGGCGCGGATCTGCTCATTGCGCTGCTGCAGGGTCTCGGCACTGTGCTGCAAGGCCTGGCGCTCGGCCAGCAGCGGGCCCTGGTCGATCACCGCGCACAAAAACTGCGACAGCGGCGGGCCGCTGGTCTGCGGTGCATCGATGTGGGCAATGTGCAGGTCGCCGGTGATGCGCGTGGCATTGCTGATGGTGAACACCACCTCCTTGACCTCGCTGTGCCCCAGGTCCTGCGCCTGGGCAAAGGCTTCGCGCACGCGCGCGGCGTCTTGCGGGCACACAAAAGGCATCAGCGCGGTCAGGGGCCGGTCGCGCTCGGTGGGCTGGAAAGAGCGGTGCGCCATGGAGTTGGCCTGCACCACCATGTCGTGGTCGTCCACCACCATGAGGGCCAGCGGCACGCTGGCAAACAGGGTTTCGAAGCGTTCGTACGCGCTCTCGGCCACGGCCTGGCTGTAGCGCAGCACCTTGTTCTGGTTTTCCAGTTCGGCCTGGTAGGCGCGCAGTTCGGCCACCAGGCCCTCTGCCGAAGCGCCGGGCGTGCGGGAGTGGGGGACAGGCGGGCGAGGCATGTGCTCTGCGGCTGCTGGCTGGCGGCCTGCAGGGTCCAGAAAAGACAGGTCGGGTTCACTCATGAAGGGGCGCGGTCAGCCGGGTGCGTGCCCGGGCGCTCGCCCAGGCTTTGTCAAGTGTACGCCTGCCCATGTCGCACCACGCGATGGCGGCAGCATCAACAGAGCGCGGTTGCAAAGCGCTTGTGGGTCGATTGTTGATGAATTGCGAACAATCCGTTTCTTTGGCAGGGCTTACCGAACCACCGTGGGGTGCCTACAGTTCCACCATCGATACATCCCTTGAACCACAACTTCTTTCAGGACGCTGCCATGACCACAGACACCACTCTCGCCCAACCCCTGCTGAACAAGCTGCAATGGCGCTACGCCGCCAAGAAGATGAACCCCGCCAAGAAGGTGCCGCAAGAGAAGGTGGAGCGCATTCTTGAAGCCGCCCGCCTGGCGCCCACCTCCAGCGGCCTGCAGCCGTTCGAGATCATCGTGGTGACCGACCCCGCTGTGCGCGCCAAGATCCAGCCCATTGCCTGGAACCAGGCCCAGATCACCGACGGCTCGCACCTGCTGGTGTTTGCGGCCTGGGACAACTACACGGCCGACCGCATCAACATGATGTTCGACCTGACCAATGACCAGCGCGGCTTCAAGAACGAAGGCTGGGAAAACTACCGCCAGATGCTGCTCAGCAGCTACCCCCAGCGCGACGCCGAAGTGAACTTCCAGCACGCAGCCCGCCAGGCCTACATCGGCATGAGCGCAGCCCTGATTGCAGCGGCGTTTGAAGAAGTGGACTCGACACCCATGGAAGGCTTCGACCCCAACGCGCTGGATGAAATCCTGGGCCTGCGTGCGCGCGGCCTGCGCAGCGTCGCCATCTTGCCGCTGGGCTACCGCGCCGACGAAGGCGACTGGCTGGTGAACCTGAAGAAGGTGCGCCGCCCCCGCGAGCAGTTCGTGACCGAAGTCTGAGGATCTCCTCCTCAGGCACAAAAAAGGCTGGACAGTGGTCCAGCCTTTTTTTTTGCGTGGGGAGCCTCAGCGTGTGGCGGGCGCTGCATCCGTCACGCGGCGCATGGGTGTGAGCACAAAGGCCAGTGCCGCCAGCACCACCAGCGTTCCGCCGCTGGCCGCGAACAGCTGGGTGAGCGTGATGCTCTTCATCACCCAGCCCGTCACGGCGGCAGAGATCGGCGCCAGGCCCATGAAGATGAACATGAACAGGCTCATCGCGCGGCCCAGCAGGGCTGGGGGGACCCGGTGCTGGATCCAGGTGAACACGCTCACCTGCATGAAGCCGCCGAGCAGTCCGATGACCAGCATCAGCACTGCGCCTTGCCACACGGCGGTGATCAGACCCAGCGGCATGAACAGCGCGCCAATGATGGCGTCGAACGCAAGAATGGTCATGCCCAGGCTGCCAAATCGCAGCCGGGGCACCATGCCCGACACCACCATGCCCAGCAGCGTTCCCGCGCCGTGGGCGCCCACGATGACGCCGAAGGCGGCGGCACCGAGCTGGGGGCTACTGCTGGCCAGCACCGGAATGGCGATATGGATGGGACCCATGATGAACAGGGCAATGGCGCTCCAGTACAAAAAGCAGGTGCGCAGCTCGCTGTCGCGCCAGAAGTGACCGAGGCCCTGCGCCACCGAAGCGAGCACCGCCTGTGGCGCGGCCGTGGGGGCAGAAAGGTCCGCAAGGCCCGCACGCGTCTGCACCTTGGACAGCGTCCAGGCCGACACGGCGAAGCTCAGCGCATCCAGCGCGAAGGCGATGCCGATGCCAGTGGCGTTGGCGTGTGCTGGCGCATCCGCGGCGGTCTGGCCTGCACCACCGGCGCCAAACAGTGCAATCAGCAGCCCCGCCAGCAAAGGCCCCAGGAACATCGTCAGCTGCCGCATACCCAGGCTGATGCTGTTGGCAGCCTGCAGTTGGGGGCGTGCCACCACCGATGGCATCATGGCCGTGCCTGCCGGAATGCTGAAGGCCGTGGCGAGGCCAATGCCCAGCGATAGCGCGTACACCATCCACAACGACAGCGTGTCCGCAAACACCAGCCCCGCCAGTGCGGCCAACAGCACCAGGTTGACGTATTTGGTGATCATCAGCACCTGCTTGGGCGAGTGGCGGTCGACCAGCGCGCCGCCGATGAGGATGAACAGCGCGCGCGGCACGCTGATGAGGGCCAGCACGGTGCCCAGCACCAGCGTGTCGCCCGTCATCTGCAGTACCAGCCAGGGCAGCGCAATCAAAGTGAACTGGTCGCCCAGCATGGACAGGGCAGAGCCGCCAATCATCCAGCGGAAGTTGGGGTCCTGCAGCAGCGCGGCGCGCGGGTCTGCGGGTGGGATTGCAGGGCCTGCGCCGGGTGGGTGGGCAGGACGGGGTGAGGTGTCAGGTCGCATGAACGAGGTCTCCCAAAGAATGACGGGTGTGCGTTCGCCCCGTGAGCAAGCTGCCCACAGCGGTAAAACGCACGCAAAGGTGGTAACTGGCCAGGCACAGGGCGGTCGTGGCCAGCACATTGATCAGCATCTTGGCCGGGGCTGGAACGGGCAGGCTGTACAGCAGCGCACCCAGGCCCATCGTGAGTGGCAGGTGCACCAGGTACACCCAGTACGAGCTGTCAGCCAGGTAGGCCAGCCAGGCACGGGGCTGGCCGACATGGCGCAGAAACAGCCCGATCAGCGCAAAGCTCCAGAGCCACGACGCGCTGTTGTAGGCCAGGGCCATCCAGAACTGCAGGTGGCGCGTGGCCGATACGGGTGCGGCCAGCAGATCGGTAAACGTCCCGGTGACCAGCACCAGCACAAAGGCCGATGCCTCGGGCTGAGCCAGTACTTCCGAAAGCAGTGCAGTGACCAGAAAGCCCACCAGCCCCAAGCCGGCCAGCGCAGGCCAGTGCCGTTCGTAGTGCGCCATCAGTGCCTTGCGGTGCACGTGCAGGCACAGGCCAAAGCCGTAGAACAGCCCGTTGTGTATCCATTCCGCCAGCGGTGGCAGGAAGGACCCGCTGGGCGTGACGATGCCGTGGTCGTAGCCTGCGCCAATCCACGCCAGGGGCAGCGTGAGCATCAGCAGGCCCGCAGGTGTGCCGCCGAGCCAGAGGGCCCCGCGTTGCAGGGCCTGCTGCAGCCCTGCGGGCAATGCGCGCACCGCCCTCCATGCCACGGGCGTCAGCAGCGCCAGCCACAGCAGCATCCACAAGAACCACAGGTGCATGGTGGCTGGGCCTTGGGGCACGTTGGGGCCTCGGGGCAGCAGGCTGCGGTCTACACCCCAGGTGCCATAGGCCATGCGGTGCAGGAACATCAGCCCGAGCAGCGCACAGGCCACGAACAGCGGCGGCCAGAACAGCGCAAAAGGCAGACCGAGACGGCGCAGGCGGTTGCGCAACATGCCAGCCAGCCCCTGGCGTTGGACCAGCGCCGCTACAAAGAACCCGGCGAGGATGAAGAACAAGGGCATGCGAAAGGCATGGATCACCGCCACCAGCAGGTCCGCCAGCGGGCTGGACCGGTCGTCGTGCCAGGGCAGGGGCGACGGCCGGCTCATGTAGAGCACCGAGACATGCAGCACGATGCCCAGCCACATCATGGTGGCGCGCAGGTTGTCCAGGGCGTGCAACCGCCGGGTGGGGGCGGAGGGGCTGGAAGAGGGTGTCGATCCGTTCATGGGGACCGACTGTGGGGCCTCACGTTGCGTGAGGGTCAAGCACTTTTCAGTGGTTTTTTTGCAGACGGTGTGAGTGTCTCAGCGGCGCGCAGCGACTGTCGCAGCCATGGCGGGAGTGGGTGTGGCCAGCGCGAGCGCCGCCTGCAGGTAGGCGCGCACGGGCGCGCTCAGCGGCGAGCCCGCCTGCAGCAGCGGCTCGTTGGCCGACGCTGTGAGCAGCTTTTTGCGCAATTGCGCATCGCCGCGGGTCAGCTGGTCGAACAGCGTGTTCCAGCGCAGGGCCGCAGCCGCTGCGTCGGTGTGGTTAGTGGGGATTTGGCGGTCCAGCAACTGTTGCACGTCACGTTCCAGTGCCGCCCACGCGGTGTGCGGCACATGGCCCAGCGTGCGCAGGTCGTCGCGGGTCAGGTACTTCTCCAGCAGCGCCAGGCGCAGCTTGATGGCGGTTTCCACGTATTCGATCATGTCGCCGGGCGGTGCGTGGTTGCGCCCCTGCGCGCTGGGCTCGGTGCGAAACATGTGGCCCCAGCGGTCCAGCAGGTCCAGGTCGCCCCCCATCCAGTGCAGCATCAGCGCCATCCAGCGGTAGGCCAGTGCCTGCACCTCGGGCGCATCGGGAGGTAGCTGGCGGTCCATGGCGCTGCGCACCAGGTCTTTGACAACGAGCCAGTCGGCCTCGATCAGGCTCCAGTTGGTGAAGATCTGCTTGAGTTCGGTGGTGCTGAAGTATTTGCCGTAGGTGGTCATCAGCGCCAGCGCCTCGAGCCAGTTGCCCATGTCGGGCTCAGCACCCGCCATGAGGCCGTCGCGCAGCATGGTCAGGCGCCCGCGCAGTTCTGTGGCCTGGGTGATCTGCTGGTCCAGCGCCCGGATCTGCTGGCCGATGATGCGCTGGGGTGCCACCCCTTCGCCCGCCAGCAGCTCGGCAATGTCGCTGAGCGCCAGGCCCATCTGGCGCATGGTCTGGATGCCATGCAGCCGCTGCACGTCGGCCTGGCTGTACAGGCGGTACCCCGCGTCCGACCGGCCCGAGGGCTTGAGCAGCCCGACCTCGTCATAGTGGTGCAATGTGCGCACCGTGAGGCCGGTGCGCCGCGCGAGGTCACCGACCTTCAGCAGCATGGGGTCAGCGGCCCACGGAGATCAGCTCGATCTCGAAATTCAGCGTGGCGTTAGGGGGAATGACGCCACCCGCACCCCGGGCACCGTAGGCAATGCCGGGGGGGCAAGTCAGCTTGGCCTTGCCGCCCGGCTTCATGCGTTGCACGCCTTCGGTCCAGCAAGGGATCACGCCATTGAGTGGGAACGAGGTGGGTTCGCCGCGTTTGTAGGAGCTGTCGAACTCCTTGCCGTCGAGCAACGTGCCCTTGTAATGCACCTTGACCGTGTCGGTGGCCTTGGGCGATTCGCCCGTGCCGTCTTTGAGCGATTCATAGACCAGGCCGCTGGCCGTGGTGACGGGTTTGGAGGTCTGGGCCATGGCGGCGGGAGCCATCACGGCGGTGGCGAGCAGAAGGCACAAGAGGTTTCGCAAAGGAGGCTCCTAAAAGGGTGAATCACAACGCAGCCCGCGATCTTATGCGTGTTCCAGCACCTGCCTGTACGGGCCTCCAACGAAAAAAGCCCTGGGCGAGCGGGCTCCAGGGCTTGCAAGAGCAATGGCGGTGGCGGCAGACCGTGCCGCCGTGGCCTTCGTTGCAGGGTCAGGCGTAGTCGCTCACCGGGATGCAGCTGCAGCTCAGGTTGCGGTCACCCCACACGTTGTCCACGCGGCCCACTGGCGACCAGTATTTGTTGCTGCGCAGCGCAGCCACGGGGTAGGCAGCTGCCTCGCGGGTGTAGGGGCGGTTCCACTCGCCGCACAGCAGGCTTTCTGCGGTGTGCGGGGCGTTCTTGAGCGGGTTGTTGTCCTGCGGCAGCTTGCCTGCTTCGATCTGGCGGATTTCTTCGCGGATGGCGATCATCGCGTCGATGAAGCGGTCCAGCTCGGACAGGGTCTCGCTCTCGGTAGGCTCCACCATCAGCGTGTTGGGCACCGGGAAGCTCAGCGTGGGCGCGTGGAAGCCGTAGTCAATCAGGCGCTTGGCCACGTCTTCGGCCATCACGCCGCTGGTGTCCTTCAGGCTGCGCAGGTCCAGGATGCACTCGTGTGCCACATGGCCGTTCGCGCTCGCGTACAGCGTGGGGTAGTGGTCCTTGAGGCGTGCGCTGATGTAGTTGGCGCTCAGGATGGCGGTCTCGGTAGCGGCCTGCAGGCCTTCGGCGCCCATCATGCGGATGTACATCCAGCTGATGGGCAGCACGGCTGCGTTGCCCAGCGGCGCGGCGCTGACAGCACCCACGCCACCAGGCACGCCCGCCGTGGCATGGCCCGGCAGGAAGGGCACCAGGTCCTGCACCACGCACACGGGGCCCACGCCGGGGCCGCCACCGCCGTGGGGAATGCAGAAGGTCTTGTGCAGGTTCAGGTGGCTCACGTCACCGCCAAACTCGCCGGGGGCCGCCACGCCCACCAGGGCGTTCATGTTGGCACCGTCCACGTACACACGGCCGCCATGGCTGTGCACCAGGGCGCACAGCTCTTTGACGCTGGTCTCGAACACGCCGTGCGTGCTGGGGTAGGTGATCATCACGGCGGCCAGGTTGGCGCTGTGCTGTTCGCACTTGGCTTTCAGGTCCACCAGGTCCACGTTGCCGTTGGCATCGCAGGCGGTCACCACCACTTGCATGCCCACCATCTGGGCACTGGCGGGGTTGGTACCGTGGGCACTGCTGGGGATCAGGCAGATATTGCGGTGGCCTTCGCCACGCGATTCGTGGTACCCCTTGATGGCCAGCAGGCCGGCGTATTCGCCTTGCGAGCCTGCGTTGGGTTGCAGGCTGATGCCTGCATAGCCCGTGGCCTGGCACAGCCAGGCGCGCAGTTGCTCGTCCAGCTGCTTGTAGCCCTGTTGCTGGTCTGCGGGGGCGAAGGGGTGCACGTTGGCAAACTCAGGCCAGGTGATGGGGATCATCTCGCTGGTGGCGTTGAGCTTCATGGTGCACGAGCCCAGCGGGATCATGCTGCGGTCCAGTGCCAGGTCCTTGTCGGAGAGCTGGCGGATGTAGCGCAGCATGCCGGTTTCGGAATGGTGGGTGTTGAAGACGGGGTGTGTGAGGTAGCTGCTGGTGCGGCGCAGCTCGGTGGGGATCAGCGGTTCCACGCCCTTTTCAAACGCATCGAAGGTGGGCAGCGCCTGGCCGTCCTTGGCGAAGATCTTCCACAGCAGCTCGATGTCGGCGCGTGTGGTGGTCTCGTCCAGCGAGATACACAGGTACTCCTCAAAGTAAATCCGCAGGTTGGCGCCCAGGCTGATTGCCTTAGTTGCTATGGATTGTGTAGCGCCCTGGGTGTGCAGGCTCACGGTGTCGAATGTGGCCTGTGCACGCACAGGCGCACCCAGCTGCTGTAGCCCTTGCGTGAGGATGGCGGTGTAGCTGGCCACACGCTGTGCGATGCGCTTGAGTCCTTCGGGGCCGTGGTACACGGCATACATGCTGGCGATCACGGCGGGCAGCACCTGGGCCGTACAGATGTTGGATGTGGCCTTTTCGCGGCGGATGTGCTGTTCGCGGGTTTGCAACGCCAGCCGGTAAGCAGGTTTGCCATGCACGTCCACGCTCACACCCACCAGGCGGCCGGGCAGGCTGCGCTTGTATTCGTCGCCGCAGGCCATGTAGGCGGCGTGGGGGCCACCGGCGCCCATGGGCATGCCAAAACGCTGGGTGGTGCCCACCACGATGTCGGCACCTTGTTCACCGGGCGGGGTGATGAGCGTCAGCGCCAGCAGGTCGGCGGCCACGATGAAGGCGGCCTGCTTGGCATGCGTTTTTTCCACGTCGGCGCGCAGGTCGTCAATGCGGCCGCTGGTGGCGGGGTACTGGGCCAGCACGGCAAAGTAATCGCCGTCCAGCAGGGTGTTCCATTCCTCGGCCGAATTGGCCAGGCGCACTTCCAGGCCCAGGGGCTTGGCGCGGGTCTGGATGACTTCAATGGTTTGCGGGTGCGCGTCGCCTGCCACCACAAACACGTTGCTCTTGCTCTTGACCGAGCGCTTCGCCAGCGTCATGGCCTCGGCGGCAGCGGTGGCTTCGTCCAGCATGGATGCGTTGGCAATCGGCATGCCCGTCAGGTCGCACACCATGGTCTGGAAGTTGACCAGGGCCTCCATGCGGCCTTGGGAGATTTCGGCCTGATAGGGCGTGTAGGCGGTGTACCAGGCGGGGTTCTCCAGAATGTTGCGCAGGATGACGCCAGGCGTGTGCGTGCCGTAGTAGCCCTGGCCGATGAAGCTCTTGAGCAGCTGGTTCTTGCCCGCGATGGCCTTGAGTTCTGCCAATGCGGCCGCTTCGGCGAGCGGCGCAGGCAGGTCCATGCCCCGGCTGCGTGCAATGGAGCGCGGCACGATGGATTCGATGAGTGCACGGCGCGAGGCCTCGCCGATCACCGACAGCATGTGCGCTTCGTCGGCCGCGTCGATGCCGATGTGGCGGGGCAGGAATTCGGTGGCGTTTTCAAGCGCGCCAAGGGGGGTGGCGGATTGCATCAGCATGGGGCAGTCTCGTAGGTCGCAGCGGGTTGGGGACGTTGCCGGGGATGAGGCTCGCACCCAGCAGGGCGGCGTGCCGGGCATGGCCCGGCGCCATGCCCTCTCAGTCGGCAGGGATCAGGCGTTCTTGGCGAACTCGGTGTATGTGGCTTCGTCCAGCAAAGCGTCGAGCTGGCTCGCGTCGGCCAGCTTGACCTTGAAGAACCAGCCAGCGCCCAGTGGGTCGCTGTTGGCCAGCGACGGGTCGGCGCGCAGGGCTTCGTTCACTTCCACCACTTCGCCGGTGACGGGCATGTACACATCGGCGGCGGCCTTCACGGATTCGACGACGCCGGCCACTTCGCCCTGGGCAAAGCTCTTGCCCACTTCGGGCAGGTCCACAAACACCACGTCGCCCAGCGCGTCTTGCGCGTGGACGGTGATACCCACCACCGAGGCGTTGGCATCAGCGGCGTTGATCCACTCGTGGTCTTTGGAGAATTTGATCGTCATGGGAAGCTCCTCAAGCAAAGGAAAAAAGTAAAGGAATCTGCAATGTAAGCGGGTGCGGGCGCAGTCCGGTCGATGCGTCTGGCGAAATCAGCCGCGGTAGTAGTTGGCGGGAACAAACGGCATGGCGCGCACTTCCATGGGCACCACCTTGCCGCGCACGATGGCGTTGACGCGGGTGCCGATGGCTGCAAAGGCGGGCGTGACGTACCCCATCGCCACGGGTTCGTTCACGGTGGGCCCCAGCAGGCCGCTGGTGACCTCGCCAATCTTTTGGCCGTCCGTGCTTTGCAGTTCGGTGTGTTCGCGCACCGGCACACGCTCCAGTGCCACCAGGCCCACGCGCTTGGCGGAAAGGCTGGCAGGGTTGTCGATTTGCGCCAGCACCTTGTCGGCGCCCGGGAAGCCACCCGCACGCACGCCGCCGGTGCGGCGGACCTTCTGGATCGCCCAGTTCAGTGCGGCCTCGGATGGCGTGGTGCTGGTGTCGATGTCATTGCCATACAGGCACAAGCCAGCCTCCAGGCGCAGCGAGTTGCGAGCGCCCAGGCCGATGGGCTTGACCTCGGGCTGGGCCAGCAGGGCGCGGGCGAGCGTTTCGGCCTGCGCGGCGGGCACGGAGATTTCAAAACCGTCCTCGCCGGTGTAGCCGCTGCGGGTCACAAAGCAGTCGCAGCCAGCAATGTTGAATGCTCCACCGGTCATGAACACCAGCTTCTCCACGCCGGGCGCGAGGCGGGTGAGGGCGACGGCGGCCTGTGGGCCCTGCAGCGCCAGCAGGGCGTGGTCCGGCATGGGCACCACCTTGCAGCGCTGGCCAATGCGGGTTTGGATATGGGCAATGTCGCCGACCTTGCAGGCGCCGTTGACGATGACAAACAGGGTGGGTTCGCCATCCTCCACGCCCTGGTTGAAGAACATCAGGTCGTCGATGATGGTCCCCTCATCGGTGAGCAGCAGGCCGTAGCGCTGTTTGCCCACGGGCAGGTCGATCACGTCCACGGGCACCAGGGTTTCAAACGCCGCAGCAGCGTCGGCGCCGACAAGCTTGAGCTGGCCCATGTGCGACACGTCAAACAGGCCGGCTGCGGTGCGGGTGTGCACATGCTCGGCCACCAGGCCTGCGGGGTACTGCACGGGCATGGAATAGCCTGCAAAAGGCACCATGCGGGCACCCAGCTCGACGTGAAGGGCGTTCAGGGGCGTAGTGAGCAGGGGGGCGGTGGCTGACATGGCGGACTCCGGGGCAAATGGGGGCCGTGACCATCAACGTGGTCACGGGATTTGCCCTGCTGTCCGCTTTACCTGAGAGATTCACCGCAGCGCCCTGGCTGGCCGTGCGGTTTGCTCCTTCGGTGGATGGCCTGCACACAGGTTTTTACTGTGGGGCCATCTCTCTCCAGCAAGGGAACGCCCGCATCGCTGCGGGCGGTTGTCAGTCCTTTTGCCTGAGCGTTCGGCGGGTGCCTGCGCCTTCGGCGGTGCTGCGCGTCCTGAGGACAAGACGGAGCACTCTCTCCTGACCCGATGATTCTAACTACTTTGCGTAGACCAGATCCCGGAGTGCCAGCGAGATCGATGGCACATAGGTGATGATCATCAGGCACACCAGAATCACTCCGACAAAGGGAAGCAGGTGCTTGATGATCCGGTCCAGCGAAATTCTGGCCACCGTGCAGGCTGCGAACAGGTTCACTCCAAAAGGCGGCGTGATCATTCCAAGTGCCAGGTTCACCACCATGATGAGACCGAAGTGCACAGGATCAATACCGAAGTGCATGGCCACAGGCGCCAAGATGGGGGCCAGCACAATGATCGCCGCGCTGGTCTCGATGAACATGCCAATCACGAACAGCGCTGCGTTGACGCCCAGCAGGAAGAGGGCGGGGGACTGCAGCACGGCCTCCAGCCACCTGCCAATCGCGTCTGGCACGCCAGCCCGCGTGATGAGGAACGCAAACAGCCCCGCGTTGGCAATGATGAACATGATCACTGCCGATGAGATGGCCGACTTGCGCAGAATGGCGAACAGGTCCTTGAGCTTGATCTCGCGGTAGATCACGACACCCACAACCAAGGCATAGAACACTGCAACGGCCGATGCCTCGGTGGGGGTGAACACACCGCCATAAATGCCGCCGAGGATGATCACGGGCATCAGCAATGCCCAGCCCGCCTGCAGCGTGGCTTTGCCAAAGGGCATGCGCCCATCGCCGTCGTTTTTGCCCCAGCCCTTGTACTTGCAGTACAGCCAGACAAACAGCATCAGTGCACCGCTGATCAGCAGCCCGGGGCCGAAGCCCGCGATGAACAGCTCACCAATCGACACCTCGGCACTCACGCCGTACAGGATCATCGGGATGGAAGGCGGGATGATCACGCCCAGCTCGGCACTGGTGGCCTGTAGAGCAGCGGCGTAACTCGTGGGGTAGCCGTGCTTGATGAGCGCAGGAATCAGGATGGCGCCAATCGCAAACGTGGTGGCGACCGACGAGCCCGACACGGCCGCAAAGATCATGCAGGTCAGCACACAGGTCATGGGCAGGCCGCCCTGCACGCCGCCGACGATGCTCTTGGCAAACTCCACCAGACGGCGCGAGATGCCGCCAGTTTCCATCAGGTTGCCCGCGAGGATGAAGAAGGGGATGGCTGCCAAAGGAAACTTGTTGATGGCTCCGAACATCTCCTTGACGGAGATGAGCATGTTCGCATTGGAGGCCTGGATGCCCAGGATGGAAGCCAAACCGATGGACACAGCCACTGAGACGGTGAGTGCAAAGCACAGCACCATCGTTGAAATCATGACTAAACTCATTGAGCAGTCTCCAGTTCCATACGCAGGGGATCAATGAGGTTGCCGATGATGCCGACCACACAAAAAAGGCCCCCCACAGGCATGGCGAGGTAAGCCCAGAACATGGACACGGATTCCAGCCCGGCCATGCTTTGCACGCCGCCCCGGCGTGCATAGTCCCAGCCGTACCAGATGATGATGCCGATGAGGACCAGGGCTGCCAGTGCGACCACCCAGTCCAGCACCCGTTTGATGCGCGGCGGACTCCAGCGGTACAGCACGTCCACACTCACCATCGCGCCCTGGCGAAACGCGGCCGGAATGGCCAGGAACACCATCCAGATCAGGCTGAAGCGGATGAGCACTTCGGTCCATTCAGCAGGCTGCTCCAGCACAAAGCGGGTCACGATCTGGAACATGCCCAGGGCCGAAGCCAGGGTCAGCATGGCGCAAGCGCCCAGCATGGCGATGAAGGTGGTCCATCGCTCAAAGGTAAGAAAAGCGTTTTTCATGGGGCGGTGCCAACCATGGGTAGGTGGGAGGTGATCAGAACCATCGATCGTTCAAGAATAAAAACGCCCGATAGCGCAATGGCTACGGGCGTTATCAGCTACAAAGGTAATAGCAATGAACAGAATTATTTGACGTCGCGGATCTTGTCGATGGCAGCCTTGCCGAACTGCTTTTCAAACTCGGCGTTGACGGGGGCCAGTGCCGCCACAAACTTGGCCTTGTCCACGTTGTCGATCACGGTCATGCCCTTGGCGCGGAGGTCGGCCACGCCCTTGGCGTCGTCTTCGTCCACGCGTGCACGGTTGGCCTTGGTACCTTCTTTCGCGGCATCGATGAAGGCCTGCTTGTCCGCCGCCGAGAGCTTGTCGAAAGCTGCCTTGTTCATCACGAAGATGCAGGGCGAGTACACGTGGCCGGTGAGCGTGAGGTGCTTTTGCACCTGATCGAACTTGGCCGAGATGATGACGGACAGCGGGTTCTCCTGACCGTCCACCGTGCCTTGTTGCAGCGCCGTGAACACTTCAGGGAAGGCCATGGGCGTGGTGATGATGCCGAAGCCCTTATAGGCGGCTATGTGCACGGGGTTCTCCATCGTGCGCATCTTCAGGCCCTTCAGGTCGCCGGGCTCTTTCACGTCGCGCTTGCTGTTGGTCATGTGGCGGAAGCCGTTCTCGGCCCATGCCAGCGCCTTGAAACCCTTGGCGTCAAACTTGGACAGCAGGTCCTGGCCGATGGGTCCATCCAGCACCGCGCGTGCATGGGCCTTGTCGCGGAACAGGAAGGGGACATCCAGGATCTTGGTCTCAGGCACAAAGTTGGGCACTGGGCCTGTAGAACTGAACGCCAGCTCTTGTGTCCCCAGCTGCACCGCTTCAATCGACTCTCGCTCGCCACCCAGTGCACCGTTGTAGAAGGTCTGTACCTTGTAACGGCCCCCTGTGCGTTTTTCGACCTCTTTGGCAAACGTGTCGATGGCTACACCCTGGTGGGAGTTCTGGGCCGTCGAGATGCTGATGCGCATAGTGGTCTGCGCAGCAGCGGTGGCCACAAAGCCGAGCGCAAGGCTCAGTCCAACGACGAGTTTGGTCAATTGCATGGTGTCTCCTGTTGATGTTGGGGCAGGGGAACGGGGCACTTGGGCTCCTTGCAGAGCCACCCCTGGCCTCAGTCAAATTATGGCGGTGCAGCATGGCCGCAGGCATCCGGGTTTGTGCTGGTAAGCGTGCTTATCAACTGGTCAACCCCGCGTTTGCAGTTGCATTGGCGACACCTCTTTGGAATGGGGCGCCGAGGTTCGTACACAGGACGCATGCCGCCGACGGATGCAAGCGGCTATTCAATCTGGGGAGGCATCTGGAATGCCAAGGGCCCCGTGCTGGCGGTAACCAGCCGGGGCCTTGTCAATTTGTGCGCTCCGGTAAGAGCGCCTTGATGGAAGAAGTATGCGCCGGGTGTTGCAGATGAATTTGCTGAACTTGGTGCATTTCGCCGAATGTGCAGAATAATTTTCTGTATTCGCATGATTTGCTGAATAATCCGGCCGATGGATCGACTGGATAGAAAAATTCTCGCTGTCTTGCAGGCCAACGCTCGCGCCAGCCTGCAAGAGATAGGGCAGGCCGTGGGCTTGAGCCCGTCGCCCTGCTGGGGGCGCATCAAAAAGATGGAAGAGGCCGGTGTCATCCAGGGCTACACGGTGCGCATCAACCCCCAGTCGCTGGACCTGGCCGACACGGTGCTGGTGCAGGTCACGCTCGACAGCCACTCCGACAACACGCTCGAAAAGTTTGGCGAGACACTGGCCAGCATTCCCGAAGTGATCGAGGCGCACCTGGTCTCCGGTGACTACGACTACCTGCTGCGCATCGTCGTCAAGGACACCCGTGATTACGAGCGCCTGCTGCGCGAGAAGCTCTACAAGATCAAAGGCATACGGCACAGCCGCTCCAGCTTTGTGCTGCGGACCTTGAAGAAGGCAGACCTGCCCTTGTTCACCGGGTAGGCCGGTGGTGTGGCGTGGCAAGACGCCACAGGTTCCTTGCAGAAAACTGGCAATGCACTTTTAGCCAGCGCCCCACTGCGAGCAGTTCTGCGTTGTGTCCTTGAAATGCGACGGCACAATGGCTTTTACAGCGCGGTGTTTGCCGGAAAAAGGCATGTGGATTCCGACACCGCGCACCATCACAGTGCGCCCGTCTGGGCAGTGCGCAAAGCCGTTGGTACACAGGCACACCCAGCCCTTCCGAAAAACACCATGAACCTGCGTTTTGTCGAAGCCTTCTACTGGGTGGCCTCTCTCAAAAGCGTGACACGCGCCGCCGAGAAGCTTTTCCTGACCCAGTCCGCGATGTCCAGCCGCATCTCCGCACTCGAAGAGGAGCTGGGCGTGCTGTTGCTGGACCGGCGTGACAAGCACTTCAAGCTCACGGTGGCCGGTGCTCGGTTCCTGGTGTACGCCAAGCGCATGCTGGAGCTACAGCGCCAGCTCAAGACCGAGATGGGATCAGGCGGCCCTTTGGAAGTATCGATTCGTCTGGGCGCCATCGAATCGGTACTGCACTCGTGGCTCATTCCGTGGGTGGAACAGCTGCGCAAGGACAACCCGTTGCTGGAGCTAGAGCTGACGGTCGAGACCACCCCCGTGTTGCTCGACCAGATCCGCCGCGGCACGCTGGATGCCGTTTTCGCAGCCCTGCCGGCGGCCGCGGATGGCATCCGCAGCCAGGCGGTGACGCCCATGGAGATGGTGTTTGTGGGCAACAGCAAAACGCACCGCAAGCGCCGCTATGCGCTGGAAGATTTTGCAGGCGCTGACATCCTGACTTTCCAACGTGGCTCGCAGCCACACGTGTCCCTGCTCGACACGCTGCGCCAGGCCCAGGTGGAGCCGCGTTGCGTGCACACCATCTCGTCGATTTCTGCGATGGTGCAGCTGGTGCAGGGCGGCTTTGGTGTGGCCACTTTGCCGCGCCTGGCAGTGCAGCGCCTGCTGGCGTTTCCAGACCTGCGTGCACTGGCTTGCGACACCGCACTGCGGCCGCTGCCCATCCATGTGAGCTACCGCGAAGACCCCTCGTCACCCGCCATGGAGGCCGTGGTGCGGTCGGCGCTGGACTTCATTGAGCAGCAACAGCCCGCGCCAGCCCGCCGCCCTCGCAAGGGCTGAGCCTTTTGTCAAAAAGCTTCGATGCACCCTGTCGGGTGTGCGCGGCGCATGCCATTTTTTCCTGCAATCCAGGGATTCGTTGATGTCAGGGTTTACCCGTAAATTCCCTCCCAGGGTTTTCCCTTGGCACCAAGATGGTTCGCCTCTCCCCAATGCAGTGCATGGAAAAAATCGATGAGCTGATAGAAATTTTTTGAATTTGCCAGGGTCGTTCACCCCCCAACACAATCTGCCCAACGTCATGCAATTGACATTTCTCAATGCAAGGAAAAACGGTGGACTTCGTTCAAGAAAATTCGCTCGCGGTGTTTGGTTCCGAAGGTGCCAGCAACCCGATCCATGTCCGTGACACCATCCGCAAGGGCCTGTGGACATCGCATACCAGTGGTCTCGCGGATGGCCATGTCCAGGGCAACGTGGTCATCCTCCCCGAGGTGCTTGCCAGTGACTTCCTCCGGTTCTGTCAACGCAACCCCAAGCCTTGCCCTGTACTGGCGGTCAGCGAGCCCGGACAGTTCGCCTTGCCCTCGCTGGGCAAAGGTATCGACATCCGCAGCGATGTACCGCTCTATCGCATCTGGCGTCACGGTGAAATGTCGGAAGAGGTGGCGGACATCGCCAGCCTCTGGCGATCTGACTTGGTCACCTTCGTTCTCGGTTGCTCGTTCTCGTTCGAGTCCGCGTTGATCGAGGCAGGGATCCGCCTGCGCCATATTGACGAAGGAAAGAACGTGGCGATGTTCCGCACCAATGTGCAAACCGAGCCCGCTGGCCCCTTTGGTGGCGCCATGGTGGTGACCATGCGTCCCATGCCGGCAGCAGATGTGATTCGGGCTGTACAGGTCACCTCGCGGTTTCCCAATGTCCATGGCGCGCCTGTGCATATCGGTGACCCGGCACTCATCGGCATCGCCGATCTGGCCCATCCCGACTACGGGGATGCCGTGGCGCTGATGCCCGGTGAGATCCCTGTTTTCTGGGCCTGTGGCGTGACACCGCAATCGGCCATCCTCAATGCCCAGCCGGCCTTCTGCATCACCCACGCCCCGGGTTGCATGCTGGTCACCGATCTTCTTAACCACCAACTTGCCAGCTTCTAAGCGGCTTACCCCCAGGAGTCTCCCCATGAAAAAATTTGCACTGTGTATGACGGCTGTCCTCAGCGTGTGTGCGGCCCAGGCCCAGGTCAAGTGGGACCTGCCCACCGGCTACGGTGCTAACAGCTTCCAGACGCAAAACGTGCAGCAGTTCGCCGATGAAGTGGACAAGCTCACTGGCGGCAAGCTCAAGATCACCCTGCACCCCGGTGGTTCGCTGTACAAGGCCAACGAGATCAAGCGTGCGGTGCAGACCGGGCAGGTGCCTTCGGCAGAGTTCATCCTGTCGGGCGCCACCAACGAGAACCCGTTGTTTGGCGTGGACTCCATTCCCTTCCTGGCGACCACTTATGCAGAGTCCAAGCGCCTGTACCTGGCCGCCAAGCCCGCGCAAGAGAAGCTGCTGGCCGCCCAGGGCGTGAAGGTACTGTTCTCCGTGCCATGGCCCGGCCAGTCGCTGTATTCGCTCAAGCCGGTGAGCACGCCCGCAGACTTTGCCGGCACCAAGATGCGCGCCTACAACCCTGCCACCACGCGCATTGCCCAGCTGCTCAAGGCGCAACCCGTGACGATCCAGCTGTCCGAGCTGGGCCAGGCCCTGGCGACCAACACGGTGCAGAACTTTCTGACGTCGAGCGCCAGCGGCGTGGAGTCCAAGCTGTATGAGCAGGTCAAGTACTTCTACCCCGTCAGCGCGTGGCTGCCGCGCAATGCCACGGTGGTGAATCAGAAGGCCTTTGACGCCCTCGACAAGCCCCTGCAGGATGCCGTGCTCAAAGCCGCAGCTGCCGCCGAAGAACGCGGCTGGGCCACCAGCGAACGTGTGGACAAGGAGTTCATCAAGGAACTGTCGGCCAAGGGCATGACAGTGGCCGAGCCCAGCGACAGCATCAAGAAGGAGCTGGCGAGCATCGGCGAATCCATGACCGCCGACTGGGTGAAATCGGCCGGTGCCGAGGGGCAGGCCATCATCGACGCCTACCGCAAGAAGTAGTCACTTCTGAACATGTCTGAAGGCCCCCACGGGGCCGGGTAGCGCACCGCGCGCTACCCCCGCAATTTCATTACCGCTCCCCCTCTTTTTCAAGCGTTACAGGAGTACGCCATGGACAAGCTCGTCCGAAATTTCTACAGGCTGCTGATGCTGCTGTCCGGCCTGTCGATGCTGGCCGCGTTCGGCGCAGTCACGCTGGGCGTTTTTGCCCGCGAAGTCATCCACCTCAACATCGACGGACTCGACGCTTACGCGGGTTACGCCATTGCCGCCGCCTTGTTCTTTGCGCTGCCCAGCACGTTGCAAAACGGCGATCACATCCGCGTGACGCTCATCCTGGACAGGCTGCCCGCCCGCTGGCGCAGTGCCTTCGAGTGGTTCTGCCTGGTCAGTGCGCTGGTGTTGTCCGTGTACATCGCCTGCTATGCCGTGCGGTCGGTGTGGATCTCCTACATCACCCATGACATCTCGCCGGCAGCCGACGCCTCGCCGCTGTGGATTCCCCAGATCAGCATGGCCATGGGCTGTATTGGCTTTGCGCTGGCGTTTGCCCATGCGCTGGTGCTGCGCTTCCAGGGTGTGGCGTTCATGGCTGTGTCCGAAGCAGCCCGTTCCGAATAACCCGATCCAGGAGAACTCATCATGGACGTCATCATTGCCTTGGGTCTGATCGTGGTGCTGTTCGCAGTGCTCGGATCGGGCCTGTGGATCGGCCTGTCACTGCTGGCAGTGGCCTTGGTCGGCATGGAGTTTTTTACCAACCGCCCGGTGGGCGACAGCATGATGCTGACCATCTGGGGGTCTACCTCCAGCTGGACGCTGACGGCTCTGCCGCTGTTTTTGTGGATGGGCGAGATCCTTTTCCGCAGCAAGCTGTCAAGCAGCATGTTCAAGGGCCTGGCACCGTGGCTGGAGCGCCTACCAGGCCGCCTTTTGCATGTGAATGTGGTGGGCTGCACCATCTTTGCCGCGATCTCGGGCTCATCGGCCGCTACCTGCGCCACCATCGGCAAGATCACGCTGCCTGAACTCAAGCAGCGAGGCTACCCCGAAGATATCTCCGTGGGCACGCTGGCTGGTGCGGGCACCCTGGGTCTGCTGATTCCGCCGTCGATCATCATGATCGTCTATGGCGTGGCGGCCAACGTTTCGATCTCCAAGCTGTTCCTGGCAGGGGTGATTCCGGGGCTGATGCTGGCTGCGCTGTTCATGGGCTACATCATCGTGTGGGCCCTGTTCAACAAAGACAAGGTGCCTGCGCCTGACGCCCGTCTCAGCTTTGTGCAAAAGCTGTATGCGTCCCGCCACCTGATTCCGGTCGTGTCGCTCATCGTCGTGGTGCTGGGCGCCATCTACAGCGGCATTGCCACCGCCACCGAAGCTGCGGCGCTCGGTGTGGCCGGGTCGTTGATCCTGGCCAAGATCGAGGGTTCGCTGAACTGGGAGCGTTTCAAGGAAGGGCTGGTCGCCGCCTGCCGCGTGTACTGCATGATCGGCCTCATCCTGGCGGGTGCCGCGTTCCTCACGCTGGCCATGGGCTTCATTGGCCTGCCACGGCACCTGGCCGAGTTCATCGGCGCGCTGCACCTGTCGCCCTTTGCGCTGATGCTGCTGCTCATCGTGTTCTTCATTGTGCTGGGCTGCTTCCTGGACGGCATCTCCATGGTGGTGCTGACCATCGCGGTGTTGCTGCCCACGGTGGAGGCCGCAGGCTTTGACCTGGTGTGGTTCGGCATCTTCATCGTGCTGGTGGTCGAGATGGCGCAGATCACGCCGCCTGTGGGCTTCAACCTCTTCGTGTTGCAGGGCATGACGCGGCGCGAAGTGACCTGGATCGCACGCACGGCGCTGCCTCTGTTTGCTCTGATGATCGTTGCGGTCGTGATGACGTACTTCGTGCCGGATGTCGTGCTCTGGCTACCACGCCAGATGCAGGGCTGACCCCCAGCACCCACGCCTGAAACGTCCGCGCAGGAGTTCCCCATGAAAACTTTGGTGTTGTTGGCTGCGTTCGCCGTGGCCCCGGTGCTGCACGCCCAGACCCAGTGGAAGCTGGCCACGGGCTACCGCGCGGAGTCGTTTCATACCCGCAATCTCGTGCAGTTTGCGCAGGATGTGGAGCGTGCTTCGGCCGGTGCGTTGCGCATCGAGGTTCACGCCAACAACGCCTTGTTCAAGCTGAACGAGATCCCCCAGGCCGTGCAGGAGGGCAAGGCCCAGGCGGGAGAGACCATCATGACCAACCTGGTGCGGGACATCCCCATCGCCGGGGCGGATGCCGTGCCCTTTGTGGTGCGCAGCTATGCCGACGCGCGGCGCATGTGGGACGTGCAGCGGCCGTTGATCGAGTCGCACATGGCCAGCAAGGGGTTCAAGGCGTTGTACGCCGTGCCCTGGCCGCCGCAGGGGCTGTTCTCGATCAACCCCGTGCGCTCGTCCGCCGACTTCAAGGGCACGCGCATGCGCACCTACAACCCCGGCACTGTGCGCATTGCCGAACTGCTGGGCGCCACGCCCGTGGATGTGCCCATGGTCGAAGTCAACCAGGCTCTGTCGGCCGGCAAGCTCGATTCCATGATCACCTCGGCCCTCACCGGGGTCGAGAACCATGTCTGGGGACAGATCAAGCAGTACTACGGCATCAACGCCTGGTTTCCCAAGAACATCGTGTTTGTGAATCAGCAGGCTTTTGACGCACTGCCTGCACCCGCACGCCAGGCGGTGACCAAAGCCGCCGCCGAGGCAGAAACGCGCGGCTGGGCCATGAGCGCTGCGGTGGCCGAAGAGTCGGTGGCCGAGCTGCAGCGCAAGGGCATCAAGGTGGATCGTGCGCCAGCGGATTTTGATGCCGAACTCAAGCGCCTGGGCGAACGGTTCTCGCGCGAGTGGGTGCGCTCGGTGGGCAGCGAGGCCAACCAGATCTTCATCCCGTACTACACGCAGCGCTGACCTTTCCTGCACGCCTTTCAGGAGAAGCACCATGCACACGCCCTCGGACACCATAGAGATGTACCTGCGCGCCAAGGACCTCAATCGCCCGCACCTCATCGCGCAAGCCTTTGCCGGTGGCGCGCTGCTGCAGATGGAGATGCGCCAGGGCGAAGGGCATGCCCTGGCCTGCACCCTGGGCCGCGAGGCCATTGCCGAGACGCTGGTGCGCAACTTTGGCCGTGCTTATGAAAACGCCTACACCTTTTGCCTGACCGATCCCCCGGCACCGGCCTGCACAGACTTTCAATGCCTTTGGCTGTCTGCCATGACTGCCAAGGACAACCGCGCCGTGTGCGTGACTGGCGGCCAATACCACTGGCGATTTGCCCCTGGCAACCGCCTGGCGCAGGAGCTTCGCATCGTGATCGACACCATGCAGACCCTCCCGCCGGTAGACATCTTGCCCGTGATGGCCTGGGCCGCCTCCTTGGCTGGCCCCTGGTGCCCCGTCGAGCTGGCCCTTGCCACCGCTCCCCCCATTCCTGCCGTGTGGCAGGTCATGCAAAGGCTGGCGCCCGCCAGCGTTGCCATGGCCTAGCCACACCGCCACCACGTCTTTCAACTTTTTTATCTCGGAGCCACTACACATGACCACCATCACACCCCAAACGCACACCCCACGCTGGCAGTTCTGGATCGACCGGGGCGGCACCTTCACCGACATCGTGGCCAAGCGACCCGATGGCTCGCTGACCACCCACAAATTGTTGTCCGAGAACCCCGAGCAGTACAAGGACGCGGCCGTGGCAGGCATTCGTCACCTGCTGGGCCTGAAGCCTGGCGAGCCCGTCACCCCCGCGCAGGTGGAATGCGTGAAGATGGGCACCACCGTGGCCACCAACGCGCTGCTGGAGCGCAAGGGCGAGCCCACGCTGCTTGTCACCACACGCGGCTTTCGCGATGCACTGCGCATCGCGTACCAGAACCGCCCGCGCCTGTTTGACCGCCACATCCAGCTGCCCGAGCTGCTTTACACCGAAGTCATCGAGGCCCGCGAACGCATGGGCGCCCATGGTGGCGTGCTGCAGAACCTGGACGAAGCCACCTTGCGCGGTGACCTGCTGGCCGCCTACGGTCGCGGCCTGCGCAGCGTGGCCATTGTGTTCATGCATGGCTACCGCTACACCCAGCACGAGCAGGCGGCCAAGCGCATCGCACAGGAAGTGGGCTTCACGCAGATCAGCACCTCGCACGAAACCAGCCCCATGATGAAGTTCGTGAGCCGGGGCGACACCACGGTGGTGGATGCCTACCTTTCTCCCATCCTGCGCCGCTACGTGGAGCAGGTGGCCAGCGAGATGCCGGGCGTCAAGCTGTTCTTCATGCAGTCGTCCGGTGGTCTTACCGATGCAGGCACCTTCCAGGGCAAGGACGCCATCCTCTCCGGCCCAGCAGGCGGCATTGTGGGCATGGCGCGCACGGCGGGCCTGGCCGGACACGAAAAGGTCATCGGCTTTGACATGGGCGGCACGTCCACCGATGTGAGCCACTACGCCGGTGCGTTCGAGCGCGAGTTTGAGACCCACGTGGCCGGTGTGCGCATGCGCGCCCCCATGATGAGCATCCACACGGTGGCGGCTGGCGGTGGCTCGGTGCTGGCCTACGACGGCGCCCGTTTTCGCGTCGGCCCTGAGAGCGCCGGCGCCAATCCAGGCCCGGTGAGCTACCGCCGAGGCGGCCCGCTGGCTGTGACCGATGCCAACGTGATGGTCGGCAAGGTGCAGCCCCGTTACTTCCCGAGTGTGTTCGGCCCCGCAGCCAACGAAACGCTGGACGCCGATGCGGTGCGCGCGCGATTTGAAGAAATTGCTGCGCAGACGCAGCGTAGGCCCGAAGAAGTGGCCGAAGGCTTCATCCAGATTGCCGTGCAGCAGATGGCGAACGCCATCAAGAAGATCAGCGTGGCGCGCGGTTACGACGTGACGCGCTACACCCTGCAGTGTTTTGGTGGCGCCGGTGGGCAGCATGCCTGCCTGGTGGCAGATGCCTTGGGCATGTCGCGCGTATTTGTACACCCGTTGGCTGGGGTGCTCAGCGCCTACGGCATGGGCCTGGCCGATCAGACCGTGATCCGCGAGCAGGCGGTGGAGATGCCGCTGGCGGCTGAATCCCTGCCACTGATCGCTGAGCGCCTGGATACGCTGGGTTCTGCCGCGCAGGCCGAGCTGGAGCGCCAGCAGGTCAGTGCGAACCCGGTGCAGGTACGCCACAACGTGCATGTGCGCTACGAGGGCACCGACTCGGCCCTGGTGGTGCCTTTTGGCGACATGGCCAGCATCCAGACGGCCTTTGAGGCCGCCTACCGCCAGCGTTTTGCGTTCCTCATGGCGGGCAAGGGCCTGGTGGTAGAGGCCGTGTCGGTCGAAGCCATGATTGCAGGCGACGCTCCCGCCGAGCCGCGCCTGCCCGTGCACCCGCACCGCAAGCACCCGCAGCGCGAGATGGTGAAGATGTACTCGGGCAGCGCATGGCACGACGCTGCCTTGGTAGTGCGCGAGGACCTGCACCCCGGCGACGTGATCCCCGGCCCGGCCATCATTGCCGAGAAGAACACCACCACCGTGGTGGAGCCCGGCTGGTCTGCGCGCCTGACCGACCTGGACCACCTGGTGTTGGACCGCGTGACGGCCCGCAAGGTGCAGTACGCCGCAGGCACCACGGTGGACCCGGTGCTGCTGGAGGTGTTCAACAACCTGTTCATGAACATTGCCGAGCAGATGGGGCTGCAGCTGCAGAACACGGCGTATTCAGTCAACATCAAGGAGCGTCTGGACTTCAGCTGCGCGCTGTTCGATGCAGCCGGCAACCTGATTGCCAACGCGCCCCACATGCCCGTGCACCTTGGGTCAATGGGCGAGAGTATCAAGACCGTGATCCGCGAGAACGCGGGCAAGATGCACCCGGGCGATGTGTACATGCTCAACGACCCGTACCACGGTGGCACCCACCTGCCCGATGTGACAGTGATCACCCCGGTGTATGTGGCCGAGGGCAACGAGCCCACGTTTTATGTGGGAAGCCGGGGCCACCACGCGGACATTGGCGGCACCACGCCGGGCTCCATGCCACCGTTCTCCACGCGCATTGATGAAGAAGGTGTGCAGATCAACAACGTGAAGCTGGTGGACCGGGGCATCTTTCTGGAAGAGGAGGTGCGCACCCTGCTGGCCACGGGCGGCGGCACCACGCCGTACCCCAGCCGCAACCCGCAGCAAAACCTGGCCGACCTGCGCGCACAGATCGCCGCGAACGAGAAGGGCGTGCAAGAACTGTCGAAGATGGTGGACCAGTTTGGCCTGGATGTCGTGCAGGCCTACATGCGCCATGTGCAGGACAACGCCGAAGAGTCCGTGCGCCGTGTGATCACGCAGCTCAAGGACGGCAGCTTCACCCTGCCGCTGGACAACGGCGCGCAGATCAGCGTGTCGGTCAAGGTCAATGTGGCCGAGCGCAGTGCGGTCATCGACTTTGCAGGCACCAGTCCGCAGCAGATGAACAACTTCAACGCCCCCCGTGCCGTGTGCATGGCGGCCGTGCTGTATGTGTTCCGCACGCTGGTGGACGATGACATTCCGCTCAACGCCGGTTGCCTCAAGCCCCTGCAGGTGATCATTCCGCAAGGCTCCATGCTCAACCCCAACCCGCCGGCCTCGGTGGTGGCAGGCAATGTGGAGACCTCCACCTGCATCACCAACGCGCTGTTTGGCGCCTTGGGCGTGATGGCGGGTAGCCAGCCCACCATGAACAACTTCACCTTCGGCAATGCGCAGTACCAGTACTACGAAACCATTGCCGGTGGTAGCGGTGCGGGCGCGGTGCTGGACGCCTCGGGCCAGGCGGTGCGCGGCTTTGACGGCACCAGCGTGGTCCAGACCCATATGACCAACTCGCGCCTCACCGACCCCGAGGTGCTGGAGTTCCGCTTCCCGGTGGTGCTCGACAGCTACGAGATCCAGCGCGGCTCGGGCGGCGCAGGCCGCTGGGCGGGTGGCGATGGCGGCGTGCGGCGTGTGCGTTTCCTTGAGGCGATGACGGCCAGCATCCTGTCCAACGGGCGACTGAACCCGGCCTTTGGCATGGCGGGCGGCCAGCCCGGCAGGCCTGGTGCCAACCGCGTGCTGCGTGCCAATGGCCAGGTGGAGGAGCTGGGCCACATTGGCGCGGCGCTGATGGAGCCCGGCGATGTGTTCGAGATCGCCACCCCCGGCGGTGGCGGCTTTGGCGAATGTGTCACGTCCTGACGTGATGGCCCGCTGACCCCGGTGGGGCAGGTGTTGTGTGCTCTGAGCCTTTGGGGGCGCACGGTGCATGGCGCTGGCCACCACCGGCTTCCACCCCCGCATGGTGCGGGAAATGAAACAGGAGAACGCTCATGAACTATTTGCCCGCCACTTCCGGGGCGCCTGGCGGCGCCGCCTTCTCCGCCGCACCGGCCGACGCGGAGTTCAGCCGTGCCGTGCCAGACGCTGCCGCTCAGAGCCCTGCACCTGCGCGGCACCGCCGGACTCTGAGCGTGGGGCAAAAGCTGGCGGCCAGCTTTGGCATTCTGGGCTTTGCGGTGGCGCTGCTGGGGGCCACCACCTGGCTCACAGGGCAGGACACAAGCCGCCAGGCCACGTTGCTGACCACGGAGCAACTGCCCATTGAGCGGACCGTGCGCGACTGGAAAACCCAGTCGGTCTATATCGGCCAGATAGCGTTGCGCGCCACGTTGTCGTCCGATGTGTTCCCCCTGGTGGCTGAAATGCGCAATCAGATCGCCGCCGAAGACGCCATGCGCAAGCGCATTGATGAAGCGCTGACCAAGGCGTCTTCCAGCGAGAGCGCGAGGCCGCTGTGGGCACAGGCCCAGGCCGAACGCCAGAAATATGCCGCGCTGCGGGACGCGCTGGTGCAAAACGCCCTCGAAGCCAAGATCATCAGCCAGAAGGAGCTGCAGGAGCACGCCGCCGCGTTGACCCAATACCTGCGGTCCATCGACCAATTGCTCGCGGCCTCCGAACAGTCCTCCCTGAAGACGGGCGACAGCATGATTGCCGACGCGTCCCGTGCGCAATGGGTCAGCGCCGTGGCCGTGCTGGTGGTGGTGGCGCTGTCGGCGCTGTTTGGCTGGCTGCTGCGGCGCTCCATCGTGTTGCCGCTGCGCCAGGCCTCCGAGGCGGCCGCTGTGGTGGCGCGGGGCGACCTCACAGTGCGTATGCAAACCCAGCGTACCGACGAGATCGGTCAGTTGCTCACTGCGCTGGACAAGATGGTCGAGTCGCTGCACTACGTGGTGACCGAGGTGCGTGACTCGGGCGAATCCATCCATGTGGCCAGCTCCGAAGTGGCAGCGGGCAACACCGACCTGAGCATGCGCACCGAGCACGCCGCCAGCAACCTGCAGCAGACGGCGGCCAGCATTGCCCAGCTGGCGCAGATGGTGGCCGCCAATGCCGACAGCACCCGCCAGGCCAATGCGCTGGCGCTCAACGCCACCGAGGTGGCCAGCAAAGGCGGCGAAGTGGTCAGCCAGGTGGTCAAGACCATGGAAGAGATCAACGCCAGTAGCAAGAAGATCGCCGACATCGTGGGCATCATTGATGGCATTGCGTTCCAGACGAATATCCTGGCACTGAACGCCGCCGTGGAGGCCGCCCGCGCGGGCGAGCAGGGGCGCGGCTTTGCCGTGGTGGCCAGCGAGGTGCGGGGCCTCGCAGGGCGCAGCGCCAATGCGGCGCGCGAGATCAAGGCGCTGATCTCCACCAGCGTGGACAAGGTGAGTGACGGCGCCCGGCTGGTGGTGACAGCAGGTTCCACGATGGGCGACATCGTACAAAGCGTGGAGCGTGTGACCACGCTGATGTCCGAGATCAACGAGGCCAGCAGCGAGCAGAGCACGCAGATCGGCCAGGTGAGTCAGGCGGTGGACCAGCTCGACCATATGACGCAGCAGAACGCAGCGCTGGTGGAGCAGGGCGCCGCAGCGGCCCAAAGCCTCAAGGACCAGGCCAACCGGCTGGCGGGTGCGATGGGGCAGTTTCAGCTCACGCGCGCTGCTGCGTGAGGGGTATTGCGCTGCAGATCGGATTGATTCACATAAAAAAGGGCCTGCAGTGCAGGCCCTTCAAGCGCAAGGTACTATGAATTTTGACGGTGCTTACATGCCCGCGTAGTTCGGGCCACCGCCGCCTTCCGGCGTGACCCACACGATGTTCTGCGTGGGGTCCTTGATGTCGCAGGTCTTGCAGTGCACGCAGTTCTGCGCATTGATCTGCAGGCGCTGGGCATCGCCGCCCTTGGTGGTGTCGGGCACAAACTCGTACACACCCGCCGGGCAGTAGCGCGCCTCGGGGCCGGCGTACTTGGCCAGGTTGATGTTGACCGGAACGCTCGCGTCCTTGAGCGTGAGGTGGGCGGGCTGGTTCTCTTCGTGGTTGGTGTTGCTGATGAACACGCTGGAGAGGCGGTCAAACGTGAGCTTGCCATCGGGCTTGGGGTAGACGATGGGCTTGCACTCGGCCGCAGGCTTCAGGTACGCGTGGTCGGGCTTGTCGCGGTGCAGCGTCCAGGGGATGTGGCCGCGCAGCACGAACTGCTCGAAACCGTTCATCAGCGTGGCCGTGGTCAGGCCGTACTTGAACCAGTTCTTGAAGTTGCGGTCCTTGTTCAGCTCGGTGTGCAGCCAGCTCTTTTCGAAGGCTTCGGGGTAGGCGGTCAGCTCGTCGTGCTGGCGGCCTGCCACCACGGCGTCGTAGGCGGCTTCGGCGGCCAGCATGCCGGTCTTGATGGCGGCGTGGCTGCCCTTGATGCGGCCGACATTCAGGTAGCCGGCATTGCAGCCCACCAGTGCGCCGCCTGGGAACACGGTCTTGGGCAGGGCGTTGATGCCGCTGGCGTTGATGGCACGTGCACCGTAGGACAGGCGCTTGGCCGTGATCTCGCCCTTCTCATTTTCGAAGTAGTAGCGGACGTTGGGGTGCGTCTTCCAGCGCTGGAACTCCTCGAACGGGCTCAGGTAGGGGTTGGCATAACCCAGCCCCGTGACGAAGCCCAGCGCCACCTTGTTGCCCTCCAGGTGGTACAGGAAGGCGCCGCCGTAGGTGTCGTTCTCCATGGGCCAGCCAGCGGTGTGCATCACAAACCCGGGCTGGTGCTTCTTGGGGTCGATTTCCCAGAGTTCCTTCACGCCAATGCCAAAGCTCTGCGGGTCGCGGTCCTTGTCGAGCTGGTACTTGGCAATCAGCTGCTTGCCCAGGTGGCCGCGTGCGCCTTCGGCAAACACGGTGTATTTGCCCAGCAGCTCCATACCGAGCTGGAAGTTCTCGGTGGGCTCGCCATCCTTGCCAATGCCCATGTTGCCGGTGGCCACGCCCTTGACGGAGCCGTTGTCGTTGTAGAGCACTTCAGCGGCCGTAAAGCCGGGGAAGATTTCCACGCCCAGGGCTTCGGCCTGTTCGCCCAGCCACTTGGTCAGGTTGCCCAGGCTGATGATGTAGTTGCCATGGTTCTGCGCAAACGGCGGCAGGAACATGTTGGGCACACGAAAGCCCGATTTTTCAGACAGGAAGATGTAGGCGTCGTCGGTGACGGGCTGGTTCAGGGGCGCGCCGCGCTTTTTCCAGTCGGGGATCAGCTCGGTGAGGGCCTTGGGGTCCATGATGGCGCCCGACAGGATGTGCGCACCGGGCTCGGAGCCTTTTTCCAGCACCACCACCGAGACGTCCTGGCCTTTTTCGGCCGCCAGTTGCTTCAGGCGGATCGCAGTGGCAAGGCCGCCAGGGCCGCCGCCAACGACCACCACGTCGTATTCCATGGATTCGCGGGGGCCGTATTGGGCGAGGATTTCTTCGTTGGTCATGGGCTTCTCGTCGGGCGTTTGATAATGGATTATTTTCTACAGAGCGCCGACCGCGCTCTGTCTGTCTGGCGACTGATTGTATTCACGGAATATAGACAATCGAACGACCGTTCTATTTTGATCAGTAGGGAGACTCTAAATGGCATACAGCATCGACTTGTCCGGCCGCGTGGCCTTCATCACGGGCGCATCCAGCGGCCTGGGCGCGCAGTTTGCCCGCACCCTGGCCCGCGCTGGCGCAGGCGTCGTGCTGGCCAGCCGCCGGGTGGAAAAACTCAAGGAGCTGCGCGCGCGCATCGAAGGCGAGGGCGGTGACGCCCATGTGATCGAGCTGGACGTGACCGACCACGACTCCATCAAGGCCGCCGTGGCCCATGCCGAGACCGAAATGGGCTCCATCGACATTCTGGTGAACAACTCCGGCGTGAGCACCACGCAGCGCATCCAGGACGTGACGCCCGAGGACTATGACTTTATCTTCGACACCAATGTGAAGGGCGCCTTCTTTGTGGCGCAAGAGGTGGGCAGGCGCATGCTGGCCCGCTCCCGCGGTGCAGCGCCGGGCAGCTTCACCGGCGGTCGAATCATCAATATCGCGTCGATGGCGGGCCTCAAGGTGCTTCCGCAGATCGGCGCCTATTGCATGAGCAAGGCCGCCGTGGTGCAGATGACCCGGGCGATGGCACTGGAGTGGGGCCGGTTCGGCATCAACGTGAACGCCATTTGCCCCGGCTACATCGACACGGAAATCAACCACCACCACTGGCAGACCGAGCAGGGAAAAAAGCTCATGGACATGCTGCCGCGCAAGCGCGTGGGCCAGCCGCAGGACCTGGATGCGCTGCTGGTGATGCTGGCCAGCGACCAGAGCCATTTTGTGAATGGCGCGGTGATCGCAGCCGACGACGGCTTCGCGGTCTGACCCCTGGGGCACGAGCGGGTATGAAGATCGAAATCCCTGAGGTCAAGAAGCTGGTCTTTGAGATGCGGTTCCCGGTGCGCTGGGGCGACATGGATGCGATGGGCCATGTCAACAACACCGTGTACTTCCGCTACCTGGAAACCGCGCGCATCGAGTGGATGGTGTCGGTGGGCTGCAACCCCGACCCGCGCGGACAGGGGCCTGTCATCGTCAATGCGTTCTGCAATTTCTACAAGCAGCTCGAATACCCGGCCGACGTGTTGCTCAAGCTCTACGTGAGCGACCCGGGCCGCACCACGTTCGAGACCTGGGGCACGATGGAGCGCGTGGACCAGCCGGGCGTGATATGCGCAGCGGGCGGAGCTACGACGATCTGGGTGGACTTTCCGCAGCAGAAGGCCGCGCCGCTGCCCGACTGGATGCGGACGCTGGTGACTGCCAGCTGACCGTCCGTCCCGTCACTTGAGCCCCGTGGCGGGGGCTGGTGGCTCATTTTTTGGACTATTCGGCCGGTAGCGCACGTGATAAATGCCTTGATTGCTATTAAAAAGATAGTGTTTGGGCGATTTGCACCGGTGGTTTGACGACAGAGTTGAAGGCAAGCCTCTGCGAGCACCCAGCACCCGTGCCACTTCTTCCCTCTGCTGGTGGCCCTGCGGTAGCCAGTGAATACGGCTCCACAGGCACCCAGGCGCGGAGCACTGTGCCCATACCGCCGACCCCATACCGCGCCTTCTCATTCAACCTCCTGTTCTTTTTGTTACCTGTTAGGATGACTTCGGCAACGATAGAAGAAAACGAATAGAGCCGGGGAGGGGATTTCCAACACCGCACCGACGTGCTGCTTTGTGCTTTCTGAATGAATTCAACCATCCCAGCAAGCGCGGCTGCCAGCAGCATCAACAAGGTGACCAATCTGGTCATCGCGTCGGTTCTCTTCATGTTTGGCCTGTACGCCTTTGACGAATGGGGGCAGGTCAGGGACCGTGAAGAGGAGCACATGCAGTCCAACCTGGTGCTGCTGACGCGAACGCTGGACACCTTCTTTCTCTCCAAACGCGCTGGCATGTTCAGCCTGGCAGAAACCATCGCCATCTCGCCCGGTGGTATCGACAACCTGGCGCTGGCGCAGCAACTGCTGACGGACTACCGCAAGCACCGCCCCGAAGTCAGCGAGATATCCCTGAGCGAAATGAACGGCAAGGTGCTGGCCTCGTCCCACGCGGCGGACAGGAACGGCCAACCCGGCCTGGTGGATCAATCCGGCTTTCAAGACTTTGCGCGGGACGCTAAGGACCAGCACGACATCTACCTGGGACGACCCCAGCGCGACGCGCAGAGCCAGGACTGGGTGTTCACGCTGCGTTATGTGCTGCGGGATGCGCAAGGCCAGCCCCGGGCGGTGCTGACAGATGTATTTCCGGTCGATTTTCTGGAGTCGCTCTGGAAAGACGCGCCGCTGGTGCAGCAGCTCACAGTGGGTGTGCTGCGCGATGACGGCTACCTGATGACCCGCTTTCCGGTGCCCGCCACGGTCACCAAGGACGAGGTGTATGGCATGCGTCGGGACGGGGTGCTGGTACGGTATCTCGCGCAGCACCAGTTCCCCCTGCAAGGGCGGGTCGAGGGACCCAATGCGCTGTTGAAGGGGCAGAACTTTATTAACCTGTTCCACCGGCTCGACAGGCTCCCTGCGACCGTCTTTGTCGGGCAGCCCGAGAGTCGGTTCTTTCAGGTCTGGGCCCGCAGCATCGACACTCCCCTGGCGCTCACGGCGCTGTTGCTGGTGTTCATCAAGCTCGTGTCGCTGCGCCTCGCTCGCCGCGAGCACGAAGCCGAGCAGCAGCGGCTGGCGGTGGAAAGGGTGCTGCGTGAGAGCGAGACCGAGCAGCGCTCCCTCATCGACAACCTGATGACGGGTCTGGTCATCCACGATGCGACGGGCGCTGTGGTGCGGTGCAACGCCGAGGCCAGTAACCTGCTGGGGCTGAGTTTTGAGCAGATGACCGGCAAGCAGCTGATCGACCCGGCCTGGTCCTTCGTGAACGAGCAGGGGGCCGTCATGCCGGTTTCCGACTACCCCGCCTCCCGGGTGCTTGCGACCCTTGAACCTGTCAACGGGGTGGTGGGAGGCATCGTCCGTGGCAAGGATGCAGGCATCTGCTGGGTGCTGAGCCGGGCCGACCCGTGGTTCACCACCGATGGACAGCTCGACAAGATCGTGGTGACCTTTGTCGACATCACCATGCGGCGCAAGCTGACGTCGCAACTCCAGGACCGCGAACTCAAGTTCCAGGCGCTGTTTGACAACAGCATGGACGCAGTGTTGCTGACCTCGCCCGATGGCACCGTGCTGGCCGTGAACCAGGCGGCTTGCCGACTGTTTGACTTGAGCGAGGCACAAATCATCGCCCGGGGGCGCATGGGGCTGGCCGACCCTGCCGACCCCCGGTTGCAGGAGCTGCTGGTACAGCGCCAGCAGAGGGGGCAGGCGGCCGGCCTGCTGACCATGGTCCGGGGTGATGGCAGCCACTTCACCGCCGAGATCAGCTCCAGCATTTATGGCGACAGTGAAGGCCGCCAATACAGCAGCATGATCGTTCGCGACATCACGGAGCGCCTGCGCAGCCAGGCCGAGCTGGAGGCTGCCAATGCACAGATGCGCCGCATCAACGAGCAGCTGGCCGAGGTGGCGCACTTTGACATGCTGACGCACCTGCCCAACCGCGTTCTGCTGGCCGACAGGCTTCAGCAGGCCATGGCGCACTGTGTGCGTCGCAACAAGTCGCTGGCGGTGGCGTTTCTGGATCTGGATGGCTTCAAGGACATCAACGACCGGTATGGCCATGCGGCGGGCGACGAGTTTCTGGTGGCGATTGCCAAGCGTCTGCGTTCTGCACTGCGCGATGGCGACACGCTCGCGCGCATTGGTGGGGACGAGTTTGTGGCCGTCATGACCGACCTGACGGCCGAGCAGGACTGCGAGCCCCTGCTGTTGCGGCTGTTGCAGGTGGCGGCCGAGCCGTTGCTGGTGAACGGGCAATCCCTGCAGGTGTCTGCCAGCATTGGCGTCACCATCTACCCGCAGGATGGTTCCAGTTCGGAGCAGCTCATCCGCCATGCCGACCAGGCCATGTACCTGGCCAAGCAGGCGGGCAAGAATCGGTTCCACCTGTTTGATGTGGCCAGCGATGCGGCCATCCGGATCAAGCGCGAAAGCCTGGAGCAGATTGCCACCGCCATCGCGCAGCGGGAGCTGGTGCTGTACTACCAGCCCCAGGTCAACATGCAGACAGGTGAGGTGGTGGGGATGGAGGCGCTGGTCCGCTGGTTGCATCCGCAGCGGGGCCTGCTGGCCCCGAGCCAGTTCCTGCCGGTGATTGAAGACCACGATATGGCGATTGCGATTGGCGAGCGGGTGCTGGAGATGGCCCTGTCCCAAATGGCGCAGTGGCTGGCGGTGGGGCTGCGCATGCCGGTCAGCGTCAACGTGTTCTCCAAGCAGTTCCAGCAAGAGGACTTTGTGCACAAGCTGCGCCAGGCACTGGCAGCGCATCCCTCGGTGCCTTCGTCGGCGCTGGAGCTGGAGATTGTGGAGACCAGCGCGTTGCAGGACATGGCCCAGGTATCTGGCCTGATGCACGCATGCGCCGAACTGGGCGTGCGGTTTGCTCTGGACGATTTTGGGACCGGTTATTCGTCGCTGACCTACCTGAAAAAGCTGCCTGCAGAGCTGCTCAAGATCGACCAGAGCTTTGTGCGCGACATGCTCGAAGACCGCGACGACCTGGCCATTGTGCAGGGTGTGGTGGGCCTGTCCAAAGCGTTCAACCGCAAGGTGATTGCCGAAGGTGTGGAGACCGTGGACCACGGCCGCATGCTGCTGGCCATGGGCTGTGTGCTGGGCCAGGGCTATGGCATTGCGCGGCCCATGCCCGCGCAGCAGGTACCGGGCTGGCTGGACCAGTGGCAGGCGCAGCAGCCCTGGGTGCGCGAGACCGATACAGACTTGCCGGCCTGAGGTCCTGAGGTCCTGAGGTCATGCGGAGCATCGCGCGGGTATCGGTCCGTTGAGTCGCTGTGGGACGACCTTTATCGTGGGGGCAGGGCAACACATTGCGCCAGAGGCATGCCCTGTGCCTCTGAGGCGCCCAGCAGCAAAAGGCGCTGCAGTTCTGGCAAATAACGGATGGCTGTCTGCGGTGCGCTGTAGCCGTTGCTGTTGTTCAGGCGTTCTTGCATGCGCAGCACAAGACGGCTGGGCAGGTGTTCGATGCTGAGGGTGCGCACACCCGTGTAGAAGGTGGTCTCTATGGTGCCTTCGGTGCCGAAAAAGCCGCCACCCACGCGCGCCGCGCGGCGCCGGCCCTCGAAGGTCGTGGCGATGCGCAGTTTGTCGTCACGGCTGGTACAGCTCCCCTCGAAGGCCGCAGCGCACTCCATGGGCAGCGGATTCTGTTGCACCAGCACTGCCTGCACGGACGGGGTGTGCAGCAGTGCGGGGGGCACGGGCTCCAGGCGTACGCAATCGGCGGTGGGTACGACCTGCCACGCCGTAGCGCCCGGCGAGTCAGGGATTTGCAGGCGCGAGCCTGCAACGCCCGCACCGAGGTAGTAAGTGGGCGCCGCCCCCGTGCTGGACTCTTCGCGGAAGAGCGAGGCGGACCGCAACGGCGACAGCGCGCCAGCGGGCACGGCCACAGTCAAAGGGTGAAAGGGCAGCGTGCCCTCCGGTGGCCCAAACCCTGCGGCCTGTACCGCAGGCGCGGCCAGCACCCAAAGCCAGATCGTTCGTGCGGAGCGCATGGTTTGGATCAGGCCGCAGGCTTGGCCTTGGGCACACGGCCCATCAGATAGAACTCTGGGTTGGGCTGCATGCCCGCAAAGCTGGCCATGCGGTTGGACAGGCCAAAGAATGCCGTGATGGCGGCGATGTCCCAGATGTCCTCGTCATCGAAACCATGGGGGTGCAGGGCCTCGAAATCCGTGTCGTCGATCTCGTGGGCGTTCTGGCACACATTCATGGCGAAGTCGAGCATGGCCCGCTCCCGGGGGCTGATGTCCGCCTTGCGGTAGTTCACCGCCACCTGGTCGGCGATGAGCGGCTTCTTCTCGTAGATGCGCAGGATCGCGCCATGCGCCACCACGCAATACAGGCACTGATTGGCCGCGCTGGTGGTGGTGACGATCATCTCGCGCTCGCCCTTGGTCAGGCTGCCTTCTTCCTTGAGCATGAGCGCGTCGTGGTATGCAAAGAATGCACGCCATTCCGCTGGCCGGCGGGCAAACGCGAGGAACACGTTGGGGATGAATCCCGCCTTCTCCTGCACTTCAAGAATCCGCGCGCGGATGTCCTCGGGCAGGGTGTTCAGGTCAGGGAAGGGGTAGCGGTTCACGGCAGTCTCCTCGGTTTTTGTGTGGGGTGTATAACGGATGCAAGTATCAGGGATGCCATTGCGTCGCCCGCACGGGGGCATGGGCCGGCGCGGCCGAACTGCCAGCCAGCGCGTAGGACAACTGTGTCGCTGCAGCGACCACGGTGTGCGCCAGCGCTTCGAGCTTTTCGGCGGGCAAACGCGAGGCCGGGCCTGAGATGCACACCGAGCCCATGAGCCGCCAGTGCATGCCAAACACCGGCGCCGAAACGGTGGCCACGCCCTGTTCCCGTTCACCAATCGACCAGTGGTAGCCCTTCTTGCGGATCTCTTCATAGGCCTTGCCCGGCTCGCCCGAAAACGCCAGGATCACGCGGCCCGGCGAGCCCTTGTCCAGCGGCAGTCCTTCGCCCATGCGGGCGTGGTGGCGCAGCGCCTGCGGGCCTTCCACACGGACAAGGCAGGTGCGCACATTGCCTTCACGCACGTAAAACGCAGCGCTTTCGCCGGTGGCAAGGGTCAGTTCACGCAGCGCGGGCTCCAGCACGTTCTGCACGTCAAAGCCTGCCTGGTAGCGCGCACCCAGCCAGCCTGCTGCCGGACCCAGGCGCCAGTCGCCATCTTCGCGCTGCACCATGAACCCGGACTGCGCCAGCGTGCGGGCCAGGCGCAGTACGGTGGTCTTGTGAAGGCTGCAGCGGCGGCTCAGCTCTGCCAGAGACAGGCTGGATTCGCCCAGTGCAAAGGCCTCCAGCACCTGCAGCGCACGCGTCACGGCGATCACGCCACCGGTGTCCTTGGTCGCCGCATCGGTCGGCCGGTCTGCGCTTTCATCGACCCCGGCGGTGGTGGCATTTGGCTGGGTGGCCTTGCGCGGGGCAGGGCGCGCGGGCGAAGAGGGTGGGTTGCTCATGGCGCAATTCGTTTCATTGTGTGCAACTGCATTGTATGGGTTGAAACGCGTGCGTACATTCGCACACCACGGCGCCAGGCCCGAACAGGCCCTTGCAGACCGGTGTGACGAACCACCATAACGGAGACAAATCCATGACCGCTTTTTCATCGCTTTCACGTTCTTTGAGTGCTCGCCTTTGCGCCGCTTTCCTGGGCCTTGCGGCCGTGGCCGTGCCCCACGGCGCTGCGCAGGCGCAGACGGCCTACCCCGCCAAGGCCATCCGCCTGATTGTTCCGTTCCCCCCCGGCGGGGGCACCGACATGATCGCCCGCGCCGTGGCGCAGAAGATGGCCGACCAGAACAAGTGGAGCGTGATCGTGGACAACCGCCCTGGCGCCGGTGGCAACCTGGGGGTGGATGCTGTGGCCAAGGCCGACCCGGACGGCTACACGCTGGTGATGGGGCAGACCAGCAACCTCGCCATCAATCCCACGCTGTACAAGAAGCTGCCCTACGACCCGCTCAAGGACCTGGCGCCGGTGGCGCTGGTGTCGTCCTCGCCCATCGTGATGGCGGTGCCGGTCAACTCGCGCTTCAAGACCTTTGCCGATGTGGTGGCTGCCTCCAAGGGCAAGCCTGATGCCCTGACGCTGGGCTATTCGGGCAACGGCACCGTGGCCCATCTGGCCGGGGAGCTGGCAGAGAACGCTGCTGGCATCCAGTTGCGCCACATCCCTTACAAGGGCGCGGCCCAGGCCATGACGGACCTGATGGGCGGACAGATTGATCTGTACATGTCGTCCGTGCCCACGCTGCTGGGCCATGTGCGCAATGGCAAGCTCAAGGTCATAGCCATCACCTCGGCCCAGCGCTCGGCGCAGCTGCCGGATGTGCCCACGCTGGCGGAGTCCGGGTTCAAGGGCTTTGAGGCCGTGACCTGGTTCGGAGTGCTGGCCCCTGCGGGTACGCCCGCAGCCATCGTGGCGCAGCTGAACAAGGCCATCAACCAGGCCCTCAAGCAACCGGACGTGGCGGACAAGCTGCGCTCTGAAGGCGGCGACATCCTCGGGGGCACGTCCGAGCAGTTTGCGGCACTGCTGCGCACCGAAGTGCCCCGCTGGTCCAAGATCGTGAAGGACTCTGGCGCCAGCCTGGACTGATCGAGCCGCCACGTTCATCCCCCGCTGACTGCCCATCGCCATGACCCGCGATCGCCTTGTCACGCCCGTACCGTTCTCGCTGGGAACGACGGCGCCCCGTACCGCACTGCCTGCGGCGGCGTGCGACTGCCACGTGCACGTGTACGACCAGCGCTTTCCCATAGCGCCGGGGGCCAAGCTGCTGCCGCCCGACGCGTCGGTGCAGGACTACCGCGCGCTGCAACAGCGCATCGGCACCCAGCGCACCGTGCTGGTCACGCCCTCCACTTACGGCGCAGACAACCGCTGCATGCTGCAGGGCCTGGCGGCGCTGGGTGACAACGCCCGAGGCGTGGCCGTGATCGATGGCCGCGAGAGCGATGCGCAGTTGCAAGCCCTGCACGATGCGGGCGTGCGCGGTGTGCGGCTCAATCTTTCGCTGGGCGTCACCGGCACGGTGGACTCCATCCTGCCGCTGGCCCGGCGCATTGCGCCCTGGGGCTGGCATCTGCAGCTGCTGATGGCGTCCGATGTGCTGGCTAGCTTGGGCGATGTATTGCGCAACGTGCCTGTGCCCCTGGTGTTTGACCACCTGGGCCGCATCGCACCCGAGCAAGCCGGGAAGCACCCAGCCCACGCACTGCTGCTGCAGCTGATGGGCGAGGGCCGGGCCTGGGTCAAGCTCTCGGGCGGCTACATCGTCAGCGCCACCCACGCGGTGGACGACCCGGCGCTCGATGCACTGGCCGTCGGCTACCTGCGTGCTGCACCAGAGCGCGTGCTGTGGGGCAGCGACTGGCCCCATGCCACTGCCAGTGCTGGCCTGCACCCCGTGCCGGACGACGCATTGCAAATCGACACCCTGGCGCGCTGGTGCGATCAGGCCGGTGCGGATGCCCTGCGCCGCGTGCTGGTCACCAACCCTGCCGCGCTTTACGGCTTCTCGCCGGTCTCGACTTCTTCATCCCCCACCCCTGTCTGAGGGCCTTGCACCATGACCTCTTTGGTATCTCCCCTTTCTACGCACGGCGCGCAGCGCCGCCACCTGCTGACCACCCTGGCCTTTGCGGGCGCAGGTGTGGGGATGGGGCTGCCCGCCTGGGCGCAAAACGATTGGCCTGCGGGCAAGCTCATCACCTGGGTGGTGCCGTATCCCGCTGGCGGCAGCACCGACGTACTGGGCCGCAACATTGCCCTCAAGCTGGGCGCGGCCCTGTCCACCAACGTCATCGTGGACAACAAGGCCGGGGCCACCGGCACCATCGGCGCGGCCTACGTGGCCAAGGCGGCGCCCGACGGGCTCACGCTGCTGGGCACCTCCATCGGCCCGCAGGCCATCGCCCCGCACCTGATGGCCAAGCTGCCCTACGACCACATCACGGCGTTTGAGCCAGTGATCACCGTGGGCACCATCCCGCACATCCTGGTGGTGGGCGCCAACCAGCCCTTCAAGACGGTGGCCGACTTGCTGGCCGCCGCCAAGGCCCAGCCGGGCAAGCTGGCGTTTGCCTCGGGCGGCAACGGCACCATCTTGCAAATGCAGGGCGAGCTGCTGCAGCAGCAAACCGGCGCGCGCTTCATCCATGTGCCCTACAAGGGCGACACCCCCGCGCTGCAAGACACGCTGGCCGAGCAGGTGCAGTTCATGTTTGCCCCCGCAGCCGCCGCGCTGCCGCATGTGCAGTCGGGCAAGTTGCGCGCCCTGGCCGTCACCTCTGCCCAGCGCCTCAAGGCCCTGCCTGCAGTGCCCACCATGGGCGAGGCGGGGCTCAAAGACTTTGTGGTGGAGCAGTGGCAGGCCGTGTTTGCGCCCGCCAAGACGCCCGCCGCCATCGTGCAGCGCCTGAACCGCGAGATTGCCGCCACGCTGAAAGACCCCGCCCTCATCGCCCTGGCCGACAAGCTGGGCGTGACGCTGGTGGGCGGCACGCCCCAGCAGCTGGGTGAGCTGCAAAAGGCCGACTCGGCCAAGTGGGCCAAGGTGATCAAAGACGGCGGCATCAAGGCCGACTGAGCACCGCCTCACTTCATTCCATTTTTCTTCCTCCCTTCAACCGGACCATTCCCATGAGCCAACTCCCTGAAATCATCCGCACCATCGACCGCGTGAGCGGCGACGTTGTTGCCCAGGCCGCTACCTACCAAGCCGCCATCCTGGCCGACGTGGCAGGCCGCCGTGGCACCATGCATGGCCGCGTGGCGCCCGTGCACCAGTCCATGAAGGTGGCAGGCCCCGCCTTCACCGTGGAAGTGCGCCCCGGCGACAACCTCATGATCCATGCCGCCATCGCGCTGGCCCAGCCGGGCGATGTGCTGGTGATTGACGGCAAGGGCGACCAGACGGCGGCGCTGATGGGCACGCTGATGCTCAGCGCCTGCAAGAAGCGCGGCCTGGCGGGTGTGATCGTGGACGCCGCCATCCGCGACAAGCTGGAAATTCTGGAGCTGGACTTCCCCGTGTTCAGCGCGGGCTTCAACCCCGCAGGGCCCACCAAGTACGTGCCCGGCCGCATCAACCACCCCATCAGCGCCGGTGGCGCGGTGGTGAACCCGGGTGACCTGGTGGTGGGCGACGCCGATGGCGTGGTCGTCATCGAGCGCGAAAAAGCCCCCGCCATGCTGGCCCTGGCCGACAAGAAGGTGGCCGACGAAGCCGCCCGCATCGAAGCCATCGCCCGTGGCGACACCGCATCGAAATGGCTGCCTGCGGCCCTGCGCGCTGCGGGCGTTTTGAAGGAAGGGGAATCGCTGTGAGCCCAACCATCATCGTGACCGGCGCCGACCTGGCGCAACAAGCCCTGGATTTGCTCACAGGCTACGAGATCGTCTACGCAGGCAAGACGCCGACGGAAGAGGACATGGTGGCCCTGTGCGGTGCGCACAACCCCGTGGCCATCATCGTGCGCTACGGCAAGGTGGGCGCTTCGGTGATGGACGCGGCCCCTGCGCTCAAAGTCATCTCCAAGCACGGCAGCGGCACCGACACCATCGACAAGGTGGCGGCCAACGCCCGTGGCATTGAAGTGGTGGCCGCCGTGGGCGCCAACGCCGCCGCCGTGGCCGAGCAGGCCCTGGCCCTGCTGCTGGCCTGTGCCAAATCCGTGGTGGCATTGGATGCGCGCATGCACGCTGGCCACTGGGACAAGGCCACGCACAAGAGCCTGGAACTGGGCGGCCGCACCGTGGGCCTGGTGGGCCTGGGTGCGATTGGCCTGCGCTTTGCCAAGATGGCCGACGCTCTGGGCATGCGCGTGATTGGCTTCGATCCGTTTGCCAAGAACCTGCCCGCCTATGTGCAGGCGGTGGACCTGGAGACGATCTGGCGCGAATCCGATGCCGTGTCTTTGCACTGCCCGCTGACCGACGAAAACCGCAACCTGCTGAACGCCGCCACGCTGGCGCAATGCAAGCGCGGCGTGATTGTGGTGAACACGGCACGTGGTGGCCTGATCGACGAGGCCGATCTGCTGGCCGCCGTACGCTCAGGCCAGGTCATGTCGGCCGGGCTCGACAGCTTTGCGGTGGAGCCGATGACGGCGGGCCACCCCTTCCAGGGCGAGAAGCACTTCATCCTCAGCCCCCACATTGGCGGCGTGACGAGCGATGCCTACGTGAACATGGGCGTGGGCGCGGCGAAGAACCTGCTGGCCGTGCTGGCCCGTGCACCGCATGCAGTAGCCGTCGCCTGAGCGCCGGCCTGCCCCAAGAACATGGCCGGGCAGGGTGCCCGGCCGCACAGGAGACAACAGACCATGGCACGCAATTTCAAGAAAAATAGTCCTCTTGCGCTAGTCAATCATGCGCTGGCAGCTATTGTTTTAGTAGCGTCTGGCGCCGCCTGCGCGCAAACGGGCGCAGCAGCCTATCCGACCAAGCCCGTGAAGCTGGTGGTGGGCTTTGCCGCCGGTGGCCCCACAGACGTGGTGGCGCGTGCGTTTGCCGACCACGCCAGCAAGGCGCTGGGCCAGCCGTTCATCATCGACAACAAGCCGGGCGCGGGCACCATCATTGCCGCCCAGGCCGTGGCCAGCGCCCCGGCCGATGGATACACGCTGCTGTTCGGTGCCACCAACCACACCATGATTCCGGCGCTGTACCAGGGCCGCGTCAAGTTCGATACGGTGAAGTCCTTCCGCCCCCTGTGCACGGTGGCCAGCAGCCCAACGGTGCTGGTGGTGACCCCCAGCCTGCCGGTCAAGACACTGGCCGATTACCAGGCCAAGGCCCGCGCCGAGCCCGGCCGCGTGACAGCAGGCACAGCAGGGGTGGGCAGCTCAGGCCACTTTGCCACCGAGATCTTTGCCCGCGCCCAGGGCCTGCAGCTCAACCACGTGCCCTACAAGGGCGCCGCACCCGTGGTGACGGACCTGATGGGCGGGCAGCTCGACAGCTCCTTTGCCACCCTGGGCTCGGTGCTGCCGCAGATCAAGAGCGGCAAGCTGCGTGCGCTGGCCGTGGGCGCGCCCCAGCGCTCTGCCTTGGTGCCCGAGGTGCCAACGTTTGCCGACGCAGGAGGTGGCAACTACGCTGCCGACGTGTGGTACGGCGTGCTGGCCCCGGCAGGCGTGCCCGAGCCCATCGCCCAGGCGCTGGAGCGCACGGCCGCCGAATTTGCCAAGAGCGAATCGGCCGCTGAAAAGCTGCGCGGCCTGGGGATGGATGCCGAATCGGTGTGTGGCAACGCCTTTGCGACCCGTGTGGCCCGCGAAGCTGCGACGTATAGCCAGATTGCCAAGGCGCTCGATCTCAAAGCAGATTGAGCGGCCCTGTTGTAGAACCCAGAACTGATTGGAGACAGGTATGTTTCGCTTCCTCAAACCCCTGATCGCCGCCTGCGCCCTGGCCGCTGGCGTGGCCCACGCCGCCTTCCCCGAGCGGCCCATCACCATCGTCGTGCCCTACGCCCCCGGTGGCGCGGCCGATGCCGTGGCCCGTGTGGTGGCCACCCGCCTGGGCGCCAAGCTCGGCGGCAGCGTGATCGTGGACAACAAGGCCGGTGCCAGCGGCACCATTGGCGCCAGCTTTGTGGCCAAGGCCCCGGCAGACGGCTACACCATGCTGTACGACGCCACGCCTTACTCCATCAACCCGCATCTTTTCCCCAAGATGCCGTATGCCAGCACCGCACTGCAGCCGCTGTCGCTGGTGCTGCTGGCGCCCAACGTGCTTATCGTGAAGGCCGATGCACCCTACAAAAACGTGGGCGAGCTGATTGCCAAGGCCAAGGCCCAGCCGGGCAAGATCAACTTTGCTTCGGGCGGCAGCGGCACGGTGCAGCGCCTGGCGGCCGAGCTGATGGCCCAGAAGCTGGGCCTGGACATGGTGCATGTGCCCTACAAGAGCGGCGGCCCCGCCATCACCGATGTGATGGCCGGCCAGGTGGACTTCATGTTCGGCACCGTGGCCGCCACCTACCCGCATGTGGCGGGCGGCAAGCTGCGTGCGCTGGCAGTGTCGGCGCCTGAGCGTTCCAAGCGCCTGCCCGATGTGCCCACGGTGGCCGAGGCGGCCATCCCCGGCTACGAGGCCTATGAGTGGAACGGCGTGTTTCTGCCTGCGGGCGTGCCAGCCGACGTGGCCACCAAACTGCAGCAGGCCCTGCAAGAGGTGCTGAAAGAAGACGAAGTGAAGCAGCGCCTCGCCGACCTGGGCGCCCAGCCCATCGGCTCCACGCCCGCAGACTTCGCCGCCTTCCTGAAGAAGGAAGACGCGAAGTGGGGCGAGGTGGTGAAGAAGGGCAATATCAAGCTGGACTGACTGATGCCTTTGCCAGCGCTGACCACGCCCGTGCCGCACTCCGTGGGCCTGAACCGCCCGCAGCGCCAGTTACCCCCCGGCGCGTGCGACAGCCACATGCACATCTTTGACCCGCGCTTTGCGCCGTCAGCCCACTGGCCGCGCACGCCGCCAGTGGCGCCCGTGGCGGTGTACAGGCAACTGCAGGCGCGCCTGGGCACCACGCGCACGGTGGTGGTCACGCCATCGACCTACGGCACCGACAACGCCTGTACGCTGGATGCGCTGGACCAATTGGGCGACGCTGCACGCGGTCTGGCCGTGGTGGGCGAGGACGTGAGTGCCGACGAGCTGAGCCACCTGGCCGCACGTCGCGTGCGCGGGCTGCGGGTCAATTTCGTCTCACCCCAATCGTGGGGCACCACCACGCCCGCCATGCTGGCCACCCTGGCCGGCAAGGTGGCAGAGCACCCGGCGTGCGAGGGCTGGCACATCCAGATCTTTGCGCAGCCGGAGCAGCTCATAGCCCTCGCGCCCCAGTTGCATGCGCTGCCCGTGCCCCTGATCATCGACCACCTGGGCCGCATCGATCCCGCCGAAGGCCCGGCCGCAGAGGCCTACGGCGTGGTGCGCGGCCTGCTCGATGGTGGCAACACCTGGGTCAAGCTCTCGGGCGCCTACATGCGCTCGACCGTGCATGGCCCCAGCTACGCCGACACCCTGCCGCTGGGCCAGGCCCTGGCGCAGGCCGCGCCGGATCGCCTGGTGTGGGGCAGCGACTGGCCGCACACCACCGAGGCGCCCGGCACTGTGAACGATGCCGATCTGGTGGATCTGCTGCAGGCCTGGGCTGGCAGCGACGCGGCCATGGACCGCATCCTGGTCGACAACCCGGCGCGGCTGTATGGTTTCGATACCGCTCCCGCCGCCTGAACGCATTGGAAAGACCCCACCATGTTTTTGTTGCAAGCCCCTGAGGTCCGCGATCTCGACCTGTTCACCTCCATGCCCGAGCCCTTTCGTCGCAGTGAGCGTAGCGACTGGGCCGACGCCAACCGGGGCGGCACCATCACCGATTCGTTCCTGGAGGGCCCGGTGTTCGACGACGCAGGCAACCTCTACGTCAGCGACATCCCCTGGGGTCGTGTCTTTCGCATCAACCCCCAGGGCGACTGGGCGCTGGTGGCCGAGTACGACGGCGAGCCCAACGGTCTCAAGTTCTTGAAGCCCGGCACGCTGCTCATCACCGATTACAAGAACGGACTGATGCAGCTTGACGTGGCCACGGGTGCCGTCACCCCGTACCTGCAGCGCCGCAACAGCGAGCGCTTCAAGGGCGTGAATGACCTGATCTTTGACGCCGAAGGCAACCTCTACTTCACCGACCAGGGCCAAAGTGGCCTGCACGACCCGAGTGGTCGCCTGTACCGCCTGCGGCCCAATGGTCAGCTCGACTTGCTGCTGCACAACGTGCCCAGCCCCAACGGCGTGGCCCTGTCGCCCGACGGCCGCGTGCTCTACCTGGCCGTGACGCGCGGCAACTGTGTGTGGCGCGTGCCGTTGCTGCCCGATGGCAGCGTGGCCAAGGTCAGCCAGTTCTTCACCTCGTATGGCCCCAGCGGCCCCGACGGCCTGGCCGTGGATGCCGGGGGTCACCTGCTGGTGGCCAACCCGGGCCTGGGCTATGTGTGGGTGCTGAACCACCGGGCCGAGCCCGTGCAGGTGCTGCGAGGTGCACCGGGCAGCTCGACCACCAACCTGGCGTTTGGCGGGGCAGGGCGTACCACGGTGTATGTCACCGACTCTACCCATGGGCGAATCCTGAGGGCTGACATGGGTGCACCTGGGCTGCCGCTGGCGCGTTCGCGTTGACGCTGCCCCAGCCTCAACTTGTCTGGGGTCGCAACGAAATCAATGAGAGCATGATGCTTTATTAATATTGACTATTAATGAGATTCAATCGATTCAATTTACCTGTCATCGTTTGCTTCCTACCATCTGCCCTGTCGATACGTTTTGCCGACGCGATTTCACAGGAGATGACCCATGACGACCGAAGCTAAATGCCCCTTTGACCACACCAAGGCCGTGCCCACGGGCCCCCGCAATGCCGACTGGTGGCCCAACCAGCTCAATCTCCGCCCCCTGAACCAGAACTCCCCGCTCACCGACCCGATGGGAGACGGCTTCAATTACGCCGAAGAATTCAAGAGCCTCGACCTTGCTGCTGTGAAGGCCGACCTGCGCGCACTGATGACCGACTCGCAGGACTGGTGGCCCGCAGACTTTGGCCACTATGGACCGCTGTTTGTGCGCATGGCCTGGCACAGCGCGGGCACCTATCGTCTGGCAGACGGCCGTGGTGGCGCGGGAGCTGGGCAACAGCGTTTTGCGCCGCTCAATAGCTGGCCCGACAACGCCAATCTGGACAAGGCGCGCCGCCTGCTGTGGCCCGTCAAGCAGAAGTACGGCCGCAAGATCTCGTGGGCCGACCTGATGATCCTGACCGGCAATGTGGCGCTCGAGTCCATGGGCTTCAAGACCTTTGGCTTTGCCGGCGGACGCCCTGACGTGTGGGAACCCGATGAAAACGTGTACTGGGGCGCTGAATCCACCTGGCTGGGCAGCGACAAGCGCTACAGCGGTGAGCGCGACCTGGCCAATCCGCTGGCTGCTGTGCAGATGGGCCTGATTTATGTGAACCCCGAAGGCCCGAACGGCAACCCCGACCCCATCGCCGCCGCGCGCGACATCCGCGACACCTTTGCGCGCATGGCGATGGACGATGAAGAGACCGTGGCGCTGATTGCTGGCGGCCACACCTTTGGCAAGACCCACGGTGCAGGAGACGCGGCCTTGGTGGGCAAGGAGCCCGAAGGCGCAGGCATCGAGGACCAGGGCCTGGGCTGGAAGAGCAGCCATGGCTCTGGCAAAGGTGGTGACACCATCACCAGCGGCCTGGAAGTCACCTGGACCACCACGCCCACGCAGTGGAGCAACAACTTCTTCGAAAACCTGTTCGGCTACGAGTGGGAGCTGACCAAGAGCCCGGCAGGCGCCCACCAGTGGACGGCCAAGGGGGCTGCAGCGACGATCCCGCACGCACACGACCCGTCGAAAAAGCTGGTGCCCACCATGCTCACCACCGACCTGTCGCTGCGCTTTGACCCGGCCTACGAAAAGATCTCGCGCCGCTTTTTGGCGCACCCCGAGCAGTTTGCCGATGCATTTGCGCGTGCCTGGTTCAAGCTCACGCACCGTGACATGGGGCCGCGTGCCCGCTATCTGGGGCCGGAGGTACCTGCCGAAGTGCTGGTCTGGCAAGACCCTGTGCCTGCCGTGGACCATGCGCTGGTGACCGCGCAGGATATCGCTGCGCTCAAGGCCAAGGTGTTGGCATCGGGCTTGTCGATTTCGGAACTGGTATCCACGGCCTGGGCCTCTGCCTCCACGTTCCGGGGCGGCGACAAGCGGGGCGGCGCCAACGGCGCGCGCATCCGTCTGGCTCCACAAAAGGATTGGGCTGTGAACCAGCCTGCGCAACTGGCCAAGGTGCTGGGTCAGCTCGAAGCCATCCAGCGCGAGTTCAATGCGGCGCAGACGGGTGGCAAGAAGATCTCGCTTGCGGACCTGATCGTGCTGGCCGGTGGCACTGCCGTGGAGGCTGCCGCAAAGCAGGCAGGGCAGGACGTGACCGTTCCCTTCACGCCTGGCCGCACGGATGCCTCGCAAGAGCAGACCGATGTGCCGTCGTTCGAGGTGATGGAGCCTGTGGCCGATGGCTTTCGCAACTACGTGCGCCCTGGCCTGGAAGGCGCCGTGGCCGAGCTGCTGGTGGACCGCGCCAACCAGCTCACGCTGACAGCGCCCGAGATGACGGTGCTGGTGGGTGGCCTGCGCGTGCTGGGTGCCAACGTGGGGCAGGCAACCCATGGTGTCTTCACGCAGCGCGTTGGTACCTTGAGCAATGACTTCTTCGTGAACCTGCTCGACATGCGCACCCAATGGCAGAAGTCGGCGGGTGCAGCGGGTGTGCTGGAAGGTGTGGACCGCAGCACAGGTGCCAGAAAATGGACCGGCACGGTGGCCGACCTGGTGTTTGGCTCCAACTCGGTGTTGCGTGCGCTGGCCGAGGTCTATGCCAGCAGCGATGCACAGGCAGTGTTTGTGCAGGACTTCGTCAAGGCTTGGACCAAGGTGATGAACCTGGACCGGTTTGACCTGACCGCGGGCGGTGCCAGCGCCTGATCAGTGAGGCCTTGCTCCCATGTCGTCAGGGGATGGCATGGGGCGAGCCGTTCACGAAGCCATGAAGCCCGGCGTGTGCAGTGCATGTGCCGGGCGTTCTGTTGTTTGCGCGGTGGAAGCCCTGCGTGCGCTCGCTACCATCGGGCCTTGATGTTTCAACCCTTCAAGGAGAGCCCGCGTGACACCAACCCCGACCAAAGACTACGAAAAAGGCCTGGCCACCCGCCGTGAGGTCATGGGTGACGATTTTGTGGACCGTGCGCTGGGCAACGCCACCTCTTTCACGCAGCCCATTCAGGAATACATCACGCGCAACGCATGGGGCGATGTCTGGCAGCGGCCCGGGCTGGACCGCAAGACCCGCAGTCTCATCACGGTTTCCATGTTGATCGCGCTGGGCAAGCAGCATGAACTCAAGGGCCATGTGCGTGGCGCGCTGAACAATGGCGCTACCGCGGAGGAGTTGCAGGAAGTATTGCTGCACGCCAGCGTCTATTGCGGCCTGCCGACGGCGGTAGAGGCGTTTCGCACCGCCGCCGAAGTCATCGACGGCCCGGCCAAGTAGGCAATAAAAGGCGGTAGTGCTGTCCTTCGAGGGCAGGTTCAGCCGCCGGCCAGCAGCTTGTGCACCAGGTCGGCGGCGGTGGAGGCGTTGTACTTGCGCATGAGGCGCGCGCGGTAAATTTCTACCGTGCGGTGGCTGATCTCCAGCGCCCGACCGATCTCCTTGGAGGTCAGGCCTTCCAGCAGGCGGGCGGCTACCTCGCGCTCTCGGCCCGTCAGCTCCGCCTTCACGGCGCGTTGCGAACTCAGATCTTCGAAGCTCCAGATGCCGGACTCATGCGGGGCATCGCGGTTGAGTGCGCGGCCGGACACGTGGCACCAGAACACTTCGCCATTGGCGCGCTTCATGATGCGGTTGTCCGCATAGTGGCCCTTGGCGTTCAGGATGGGCTCCATGTGCGCCCCAAGCCGCTCATATTCGTCGGCGCTGGGATAGAGTATCTGGAACGACTGGCCGATCAGCACTTCGCGCGAGGCGCCGAACATTTCGCAGACATGGCGGTTGCAGTCCACCATAGTGCGGTTGCGCGAGAGCACCAGCCCCACAGGGGCCATGTCGAAAGCCAGTCGGTAATCAACGTCCATAGTGCTAATCTTTACGGAAAACTACTTATTTAAGTACGTAGTATCGTAGCGCATCCCATTCATAAGGAGATCGTGGTGAACAAGTTATTCCCCTCCGCAGCCGAGGCCCTGAAGGGCGTGGTTGCAGATGGCCAACTCATGGCTGTTGGCGGCTTTGGACTGTGTGGCATTCCTGAAGCCTTGATCGACGCGCTGCGCGATTCAGGCGTGAAGAACCTGACCGTGATCTCCAACAATGCGGGCGTGGACGGCTTTGGCCTGGGCAAGCTGCTGGAAACCCGCCAGATCAAGAAAATGATCTCGTCGTATGTGGGCGAGAACAAGGAGTTCGAGCGCCAGTACCTCGCTGGCGAGCTGGAGCTGGAGTTCACCCCCCAGGGTACGCTGGCCGAAAAGCTGCGTGCGGGCGGTGCGGGCATCCCGGCCTTCTTCACCAAGACCGGCGTGGGCACCATCGTGGCCGAGGGCAAGGAACTGCGCGAGTTCGATGGCGAAACCTATGTGATGGAGCGTTCGCTGGTGCCCGATGTGTCGCTGGTCAAGGCCTGGCGTGCCGACAAGTCGGGCAATCTGCAGTTCCGCCTCACGGCGCGCAACTTCAACCCCGCTGCGGCCACGGCCGGCAAGATCACCATCGTGGAGGTGGAAGAGGTGGTGGAAACCGGCGCCATTGCGCCCGACCAGATCCATCTGCCTGGCATCTATGTGCACCGCATCGTGCACAACGCCACGCCCGAGAAGCGCATCGAAAAGCGCACCATCACCGAAAAAGCGGGCGTCTGAGCCGCTGCCGCACAACCGTACAGAACAAGCTGGAGAAGTATCTATGTCGTGGAGTCAAGACCAAATGGCGGCCCGTGCCGCCCATGAACTCGAAGACGGCTTTTATGTGAACCTGGGCATTGGCATCCCCACGCTGGTGGCCAACTTTGTGCCTGCCGACAAAGAGGTGTGGCTGCAGTCCGAAAACGGCATGCTGGGCATCGGCCCGTTTCCCACCGAAGACGAAGTGGATGCCGACCTGATCAACGCCGGCAAGCAGACCGTGACCACCATCAAGGGCTCGTCCATCTTTGGCAGCGACCAGTCGTTTGCCATGATCCGTGGCGGCAAGATCAACCTGTCGATCCTGGGCGCCATGCAGGTCAGCGAAAAGGGCGACCTGGCCAACTGGATGATCCCCGGCAAGATGGTCAAGGGCATGGGTGGCGCGATGGACCTGGTGGCTGGCGTCAAGCGCGTGATCGTGCTCATGGAGCATGTGGCGCGCAAGAAGGATGGCACCGAAGACCTGAAGATCCTGCCCCAGTGCACGCTGCCCCTCACGGGCGTGGGTGTGGTGGATCGCATCATCACCGACCTGGCCGTCATGGACGTGACGCCCCAGGGCCTGAAGGTGGTGGAGCTGGCTCCCGGCGTGAATTTTGAGGCCCTGCAGGCCAAGACCGGCGTCAAGCTGATCCCATAAGCATTTGAGCCACCCCTGCAGTGGAGTGGCATCACAAAAAAGGCTGGGGCCCCTCACAGGGCCCCAGCCTTTTGCATTGGCAATTTTCACAAAGCCCTCATGCAGTCTGCATGGGGCCTCTGGCAATTACATTGCGTTGCCGATTTCGCCCGAAGAGATCTGGCCCGTGCGCAGGGCTTCAGCAGCCTGGGCACGCACAGCAGCACGGTCAGCCGTGGACTTGTAGGTCACCACACGCGAACCAGCGGGTTCGATGGAGCGGGTCTGGGCCACGGTAGCGGCTTCGGCGGCCACTTCAGCGCGGGTGCGGTTGGTTTCGAACTTGGTGGCGAACTGCGAAGCATCGGCTTCATCAGCGTGGGCACCAAAAGCGGCAAAAGCGGCGACAGCAGCAACGGACAGGAAACGGACAGACTTGTTCATGGTGAAACTCCGGAAAATTCTAAAAAGAGGACTTGGGTACTGAGAGATACGGCGCAACCAGGGCGGCAGATTCAGCCACCCCTGGTGAATCAGCCGCGCTCACCCGAAGAAATCTGGCCGGTACGCACTGCCTCAGCAGCCTGTGCACGCACGGCAGCGCGGTCGGCCGTGGACTTGTAAGTCACCACACGCGAACCAGCGGGCTCGATCGAGCGGGTCTGGGCCACGGTAGCAGCTTCGGCAGCCACTTCAGCACGGGTGCGGTTGGTTTCAAACTTGGTGGCGAACTGCGAAGCATCGGCTTCGTCAGCCTGGGCACCAAAAGAAGCGAAAGCGGCGACAGCGGCGATAGACAGGAAACGTGCGGTGTTGTTCATGATGGAAATCCTTGAAGTTAAAGAAGCGGCTCAAAAAACCGGAACAAAGCGCCAAAAACAAAGAGAGCTGCCTGGGACCGGGTTCGGTGAGTCGCCTTGCGGGTTCGGCTCATCGATGGGATGAACTGTACGCCGGTGGGGTGCAGAGAAAAACCACCGGGTCGCGAACTAACTGTTCCAGTATTGTGAACAATCAATGTGGAACTTTTCAGGGTTTACCCAAGCCTGACTGTCCAGGATCACCAAAAAGCAGGCTATCGGCGACATTGTTGAATGGAAACCCTGACGCCTATTTGGGACAATGACATTGGGGTGACAGGGGCTTTGTCATCCCGGCGAGCCCGGGCGGGTCCAGGTCTTGGTCATGGGAATCCGGACGCGTGATCTCTGCCATGCGGCAAAAAACGAGCATGGGTAGCAGCGCCTGCTGCTTGATGTGCATCAAGATTGCATGTCTGTATCGCGTCACGCGAGTCAGTGCCCCGCAAGAGAACCCCCTATAGTGCGAAGTAACGATTTGTGTTGCTTGCATGACCGATATTCTTCTTTCAGCGGATGCCGAGGACGCTGACAGTCCCCATTACTTGCGTGCGCTGACCGACATGGCCGACCGGCGTACGGTGGTCGCAGGTGCTGCCATCTACACCGACAACGGCATCAAGCTGGTGGAGAAGGGCGCGCGCATCGACAGCCGCCTGTACGACCGTCTGGTGCAGCACAAGCTGCGCGAACCCATTGACCGCCATCTGTCCATCGAAAACCCGGTGGACGTGCCATCACTGCTGGCCCTGGGCCAGACGCTGATCGAGCAGGAAACCCTGCCCGCCATGCTGGCCGAGGCCCTGGGGTCCGGCGCCCGGTTGCTGGCTCCCCTGCGGTCCCTGCCGTTGCCTTCTGCCATGGCCTGCAAGCTCACCGTGATGCGTGACCAACGGCCCACGCTGTTCCAGCACAGTCTGGTGATGACCACCGTGGCGGTATTTCTGGCGGTCAAAAGCGGGCTGAGTGAACGCGATTGCAGCACGGTGGCGGCCGCTGCGCTGCTGCATGACCTGGGCGTGCTGCACATGGACCCGGCCTGGGACGACCCGGACCACAAGATGGTGGGGGTAGGGCGCAAGCACCTGGTAGCCCATCCCATCTCGGCCATGCTCATGATCCGCGACACGCAGGCCTATCCACGTGCTGCCGAAGTGGCCGTGCTGGAGCACCATGAGCGCATGGACGGCAGCGGCTATCCGCGCGCCTTGCTGGGGGCGGACATCACACCCATGGGCCGCATCCTGCTACTGGCCGAAGTGGTGGCCGCCTTCTACGAGAAATACGACGACATGCCCGCGCAGCGGCTGTCGCTGGTGCTGCGGCTCAATCACCGCAAGTTTCCTTCGGCACTGGTGGCGTTCATCCTGCCGCTGCTGCAGGAGGAAGTGGCCCGCGAATCGGCCTTGATGCCTCTGGGTAACGATGCGCCCCGCCAGATCGAATTGCTGGCCGAAGCCTTTGCCTATTGGGACCAGCTCAAGGCGGCCTTGCCCCCGGACACGGCGGCCAAGTCTTCTACGGGCACTGCCTTTGCGTTTACCGATTCCCGCCTCATGGCATTGCAAAAAGCCCTGATCGAAGCGGGCTCGCACCCCCGGCACCAGGGCGAGTTGCTGGCGCAATTGCAAGGCGACGCCATTGGCATGGCCGAGGTCGCCCTGGTGGGACGCGAGGCCTTGTGGCAACTGCAAAGCATCCTGAACGCCAGCCACCGCCGCTGGCCCCAGCTCTCGGACCGTGCCACGCCTGCTGATGCGGCGGTGGCGGACTGGTGCGACTGGGCGATGCGTACGCTGTAAGCAGACTTTCGGATCGACCCCGCGAGAGCACGGGGTTTGCCTCTTCCACTGGGTGCTCTGACGCGCGGCGTTTGCTGGGCATCGCAACCCGAAAGGAAGGTCTCCTCCGCCACGCCACTCGTCGTCGCGCGCCTGGATTGGCGTGGCGGGAGAGGCCTTCGCAGTGGCAAAAATAGTGTGAACAAGCCCTTGCCTGCGTCGACCTCCTCATACCGACGTCCTTGGTGGGTCTTCGCTTCCAGGTTCACCCATTTGGCAAAATACTGGTTATATTTACAGTATTCGTGTTGCCTCAACTTCTCCCACCACCATGCCTGCGCCACGCCCCTCTTTGCGGGTTGCGTCCGATTTGCCCATCCCCGTGCCTGGGGTGTGGCATGCCGACGCGCTGGGGGCCAGCGCGCAGCGCGTATTGCCTTCGGGCCATGCCGCGCTGGATGCCCAGCTGCCGGGTGGCGGCTGGCCAGTGGGGGCCCTGAGCGAAGTGCTGCAGCCCCTGGCGGGCTTGCACGAATGGCAACTGGTGCTGCCCGCACTGGTGCAGGCCACGGCCCGGCAGAGCGGGGCGGTGGTGCTGGTGGCGCCGCCGTGCGAGCCTTTTGGCCTAGCCTTGCAGTCGCAGGGGTTGCGGGCAGAGCAGGTGTGTGTGGTGCATGCCGACTCGCCCATGGTCGCCTTGTGGGCGGCCGAGCAGGCGCTGCGCTGCCAGGGCGTGCTGGCCGTCATGGCCTGGCTGCCCCAGGCGCAGCCTGCCGCCTTGCGGCGGTTGCAATTGGCGGCGGCCCAGCAGCAGCAATTGTTGTGGGTGTTTCGTCCGGTCGATGCCCCAGGGCCCGCATCACAGGTGTCTCAGGCGTCGCCGGCCCAATTGCGGCTGCAGGTGCAGGGGCTGGCTTTGCCAGGGGATGCCGCAGCAGCCCCCGGCATGCAGGTGCAGATACTCAAGCGCCGGGGGCCTCCGCTGGCGCAGGCGCTCCAACTGCCGGGCTGCCACCCTCAGCTGGCGAAGGTGCTGGTGGCACAGGCCGAGCGGCGCCGCGCTGCGCAAGAGGCTGCCATTGCCCAGGTGGCGGGGCGCCAGGCTGCAGCCGCCCATGTGGCCGGGGCCTTGGCGGGTTCGCTGGCGCGCCATGTGCCCCCAGTCCAGGCCGTATGCGAGCCAGGAGGCCGACCCGGATGCCGGCCAGAAGGGAGCAGGCATGCACTGGATCGCCCTGCCATTGCCCTGGTGCGATGAGGCCGCCGCCTTGGCGGGTACAGGCACGGATAGAAATACCGGAGTGCTGAACGCCGCGGCCGGCTGGTGGGCCTTGCGCTTCACGCCGCGTGTGGCGCTGGCCGATGGCGAGGCGGTGTTGCTGGAGGTGTCCACCACCGAACGCCTGTGGGGCGGGCGCGATGCGCTGCAGGCACTGGTGCTGCAAGCCTGGGCCGATGCGTCGACCCGATGCGAAGGGGAGGGCGTCGCCCCTCCACCCGTCCGCAGCACTGAAGAGCCTGCCCATTCCTTTGGAGCGACCACAGCCCCTGTGTCCCATGCACCGACTGTGTGGGGCACAGGCCCCACCGCCCTGGTTGCCCAGGCCAGGCTGCGCATGGCATTGACAGGGCGCCCCTGCCCACCGCAGGGCAGTGCAGAGAGCCTGCCTTTGCACACGCTGACGGCGCTGCGTCCCCATGTGGCCAGCCTGGAGCGCATGGGGTGCCGCACCTGGGGGGCGCTGCGGGCGCTGCCGCGCGCGGGCGTGGCGCGGCGCCTGGGGGCGGGCGTGCTGCAAGTGCTGGACCAGGCCCTGGGCGATGCCCCCGAGGCCCATGCCTGGCTGCAACTGCCCGAGCAGTTTGTGTTGACCACCGAGCTGCCCGCCTTGGCCGCGTCGGCCGACGCACTGCTGTGGAGCGCCAGCCGCAGCCTGACGGCCCTGCAGGCCTGGCTGCAGGCGCGCCAGCAGGGTGTGCTGGCGCTGGAGCTGGCCTGGCGCCACGATCTGCGGCGCCTGGATGGCGTGGCGCTGCCCCCCACCCAGGCGCTGCAAGTGCGCACCGCCCAGGCCACCCACGACCTGGTGCACCTGCGGCGCCTGCTGGCCGAAAACCTGGCGCGCACCACGCTGGCCGCGCCGGTCAACCAGATCACGCTGCGGCTGCTCGACGCGGCCCCGTTGCCGCACCGCAGTGCCAGCCTGCTGCCCCCGGGGGAGGTGGGCGGGCGTGACCCCACAAGCCATGGCAGCACCGACCCGGCCGGTACCCCCGGCGAGGCCCTGCACCAACTGCTGGAGTGCCTGTCGGCCCGCCTGGGGGCCGACCACGTGGTGGCCCCGGTGCTGCTGGCCGACCATCGGCCCGAACGCATGCAGCAATGGCGACCGGCCGCTGAAGTGCTGGGCATGCCTTCGGCTGTGACGCGCAATGCAGCCACGCGGACACCCACCGGTCCTGTGCCCGCGCGTGCGGACGGTGCTTCGCAAGGCATCGTCCCGGATGCCCCCTTGTTGCCCACCTGGCTGCTGAACCCGCCCCGGCAGCTGGCCGTGCAGGGCAACCGCCCCTGCCACCACGGCCTGTTGCGCTTGCTGGCCGGGCCCCACCGGTTGGAGGCGGGCTGGTGGTCTGCCATGGACGACGCTGTGGACCCAGCACGCCCCTGCGCAGAACTGGCCTTGCGCGATTACTTTGTGGCCCACAACGACGTTGCGGGACTGGTGTGGGTGTTTCGCGAGCGCCTGGCGCCTGCGCTGGACGGCACGCCAGCGGTGGCTCGCCCACACCGCTGGTTCTTGCACGGAATCTTTGGGTGAGCGGGCAGGGTGGTTGTGCATGGGTTTGACGCACCGACATCCTTCACAGGCCACTGCGGTGCCAGGCCCCGCAGCGGGCGCGGGCGAGCTGCCGGGCTATGCCGAGCTGCACTGCCTGTCCAACTTCAGCTTTCAGCGCGGCGCATCGCACCCGCAAGAGCTGGTCACGCGTGCTGCCCAACTCGGCTACCAGGCGCTGGCGCTGACGGACGAATGCTCCGTGGCCGGCGTGGTGCGTGCCTGGGGGGCGGCCAAGGAATGTGGCCTGCACCTCATCGTGGGCAGCGAGTTTTTGTGGGGTGACCTGCGGCTGGTGGCACTGGCGCGCGATGCCGAGGGCTGGGGCAACCTGTGCGAGTTCATCACCGCCGCCCGCGCCGCTGCGCCCAAGGGGCAATACCGCGTGGGTGCGGACAGCCCCTGGCACTTGCTGCAGGGGTGCGAGCTGCTGCTGGCACCATGCCGTCAGCGCTTTGATGCTTCTGATTTTGTAGCAATCAGCGCATTTATCACTAGCGCTACCGGCCAGTTAGGCTCTCAAAAGGCTTCGCATGTGTGGCTGGCGGTCGAATTGCACCAGGCCGCCGACGACAGCCTGTGGCTGGCCACGCTGCAGCGCGTGGGCGCTGCACTGCAGCTGCCGCTGGTGGCGGCGGGCGACGTGCACATGCACGCCCGCTCGCGCAAGCCGCTGCAGGATGTGATCACCGCCGTGAAGCGCGGCTGCACCGTGGCCGCGTGCGGCTTTGCGCTGCAGCCCAACGCCGAGCGCCACCTGCGCCAGCGCGTGCGGCTGGCGGGCATCTACCCGCCCGAATTGCTGGCGGCCACGCTCACCGTGGCCGGGCGCTGCACTTTCAGCCTGAGTGAGATCCAGTACCGGTACCCGCTGGAGACCGTGCCCGAGGGCATGACACCTGCCCAGGCACTGGCCTGGCTGGTAGAGCTGGGGGTGCGAAGCCATTACCCGCTGGGCGCGCCCGAGGGCGTGCAGGCGCAGATCCGCAAAGAGCTCGACCTGATCGCGCACTGCGGGTATGAGATGTATTTCCTGACCGTGCACGACATCGTGCGGTTTGCGCGCAGCGTGGGCATCCTGTGCCAGGGCCGGGGCTCGGCGGCGAACTCGGTGGTCTGCTACGTGCTGGGTATCACGGCGGTGGCCCCCGAGCAGTCCCACCTGCTGTTCGAGCGCTTCATCAGCAAGGAGCGCAGCGAGCCTCCTGACATTGATGTGGACTTCGAACACGACCGGCGCGAAGAGGTCATCCAGTACATCTACGACAAATACGGCCGCGACCGCGCCGCCATCGCCGCCGTGGTCACCTGCTACCGCACACGCAGTGCCCTGCGCGACGTGGGCAAGGCCCTGGGCGTGGCGCCCGCCCTGGTCGATGCGTTTGCCAAAGACCACCACTGGTTTGACGAAACCTTTGCCACCGACCGCCTGCAGGAGCTGGCCCAGGCGGTGGGCGTGTCGCTGCACCGGCACATCGCCCGGCTGTGGCTGGAGCTGGCTGCCGACCTGAAGGACTTTCCGCGCCACCTGAGCCAGCATGTGGGCGGCTTTGTGCTGACCCAGGGCAAGCTCACGCGGCTGGTGCCGGTGGAGCCCGCCAGCATGAAGGACCGCTCCGTCATCCAGTGGGACAAGGACGACCTGGATGACATGGGCCTGCTCAAGGTCGATGTGCTGGCCCTGGGCATGCTCAGCGCGCTGCGCCGCTGCCTCAACCTGCGCGCAGCCCTGCGCGGCGAGCACTGGGGTCTCAAGGAAATCCCGCGCGAAGACCCCGCCACCTACGACATGATCTGCGCCGCCGACACCGTGGGCGTGTTCCAGATCGAAAGCCGCGCCCAGATGAGCATGCTGCCCCGCCTGCAGCCGCGCGAGTTTTACGACCTGGTGGTCGAGGTCGCCATCGTGCGCCCCGGCCCCATCCAGGGGGGCATGGTGCACCCGTATCTGCAGGCGCGCGAGCGCCGGCGCAAGGGCGAGCCTCTGCAACTCGAAAAGCCGGAGCTGGAGGATGCCCTGGCGCGCACGCTGGGCGTGCCCATCTTCCAGGAGCAGGTGATGCAGATCGCCATGATCGCGGCGGGCTTCACCCCCGGCATGGCCGACGACCTGCGCCGCTCCATGGCCGCCTGGAAGCGCAAGGGGGGCGTGCATCGCTTTGAAGAGTCCCTCAAACAGGGCATGAAAGACCGGGGCTATCCCGCCGAATTTGCCGACCGCATCTTTCAGCAGATGCTGGGCTTTGGCGAATACGGCTTTCCTGAAAGCCACGCCCACAGCTTTGCGCTGCTGGCCTATGCCAGCAGCTGGCTCAAGTGCCACGAGCCCGCATGCTTTTTGGCGGCGCTGCTCAACTCGTTGCCCATGGGCTTTTACAGCGCCTCGCAACTGGTGCAGGACGCCCGCCGCCACGGCGTGCGCGTGCTGCCCATCGACGTGACCGTGAGCGACATCGACTGCACGCTGGAGGGCAACCCCGAGCCCCTGCGCCCCGCACGCGGCCTGGGCGCACCGCCGCTGCCCCAGCCCGCCGTGCGCCTGGGCCTTCGGATGGTCAGCAGCCTGCACACAGACGCCGCCAAACGCCTGCTACAAGCACGCGCCACAGGTCCCGCCTTTGCCAGCACCGAAGACCTGGCCCTGCGTGCCCAACTGAGCCAGCAAGACCTGCAAGCCCTGGCCGCCGCCGACGCCCTGGCCAGCCTGTCGGGCCACCGGCGCCAGCAGATGTGGGACGCCGCCGCCCAGCACAGCGCGCCGCCCCTGTGGCGCGACGTGCCCGTGCACGAGGCCCCGCTGCAACTGCCCGAGGCGCCCGAGGGCGAAGAAATCCTGTTCGACTATGCCGCCACCGGCCTCACGTTGCGCCGCCACCCCCTGGCCCTGCTGCGCCCCCGCCTGGCCCGCTGGCGCCTGCAAACCGCCCTGCAACTGCACAGCGCCGCCCACGGCCGCAAGGTGCGCGCCTGCGGCATCGTCACCGTGCGCCAGCGCCCTGGCACCGCCAAGGGCACCATGTTCGTCACGCTGGAGGACGAAACCGGCCCCGTCAACGTCATCGTCTGGCCCGCCCTGGTCGATGTGTGGCGCAATGCGCTGCTGCGGTCACAGCTGCTGGCGGTGGAAGGGGTGTGGCAATGCAGCGCCGGCCCACCCGGCAGCACGGCGGTGGTGCGCCACCTGGTGGCCCAGCGCTTCAAGGACCTGACGCCCCTACTGGGCCGCATGGGGCAGGCGCTGCAGGGAAGCCGGGATTTCCACTGAAGGAGAGTTTCCGAGGCTCGTAGCGGGGATGGCAGTCAGGCTAAACAGCGGCCCATGGGGCTTGCGCGCCGCCAGTCCCCCAGCGCCTGGCACTCTAGATAGAGCGCTTGGCTGCTTGCTGTATGCAGCCGTTTAAGACGGGGCTCCAAAAGAAAGCCCGCACGAGGCGAGCCAAGAGTGAGGGTGTCGGCAAAGGGCAAAGCCGACGGCCGATAGTAGCGGTCTTGGCGTGCCAAGCCCACCCGACGATGGTCGTATTGCGCAGGTTGCAATCCTATTGAAGGCGAGGCGCAGCGAACGATAGCCCAGGCATGCGTGCCAAAGCTCCGCGGCCACCAGGCAATTTGAAGAACGCGACCGCACTGACAAGTTCTGCAGCCTGATTGTTCAAGCTGCTGGCCGCGGCTGCCATCTCTTCCACCAACGCGGCATTCTGTTGGGTGACCTGGTCCATTTGGGTCACAGCTTCGCCCACCTGCGCCACGCCCTGGCTTTGCTCTTGGCTGGCGGCGCTGATCTCACCCATGAGGTCCGTCACCCGCTTGATGGAGCTCACCACTGCCGTCATCGTCGTGCCTGCTTGGTCCACCAGGGTTGTGCCCTGACTCACTCTCGAAACGCTGTCATCGATCAGCGTTTTGATCTCTTTGGCCGCTTCTGCGCTGCGCTGTGCCAAGTTGCGCACCTCGGTGGCCACCACGGCAAAACTGCGGCCCTGTTCGCCGGCCCGTGCTGCTTCCACCGCTGCGTTCAGTGCCAGGATGTTGGTCTGGAACGCAATGCCATCGATGACGCTGATGATGTCCGCAATTCTCTTGCTGCTGTCGTTGATGCCCTTCATGGTTTCGACGACCTGACCGACCACCTCGCCCCCTTGTATTGCGACCGTAGAGGCGCTCATTGCCAGCTGGTTGGCCTGGCGTGCGTTGTCTGCGTTTTGCCGGACGGTGGAGTTCAGCTCTTCCATGGACGCCGCCGTTTCTTCCAGCGCGCTGGCCTGTTGCTCTGTGCGGGCGCTCAGATCGTGGTTGCCCTGGGCAATTTCTGAGGAGGCCGTAGACACGTTCTCAGAGTTTTGCCGAACCATGCTCACGGTGTTCACCAGGCTTTGCTGCATGCGCTCCAGCGCTGCCATGAGCTGTCCCGTTTCATCCGTACTGGTGACCTGGATGGTGGTGCTCAGGTCACCACCAGCCACATGCTCTGCCAGTTGCACAGCTTGGGCCAACGGGCGGGTGATGGAGCGCACCAGCAAGAGGGCTGTCACCACGGCCAGCACTATCGCAAGGGTCGAGATCAGCAGCAGCGTTGCGCGTGCATTGGCATAGGTTGCCTCCGACTCTGCCCGGGATGCCTCCGAGCCGTCGCTATTGATCTTTACCAGCTGGTCCAGCGTCTCCATGGTCAGATCAAACAGCTTCTTGGACTCACCCTCCACGAGACTCCGTGCCTGATCGTTTTCGTTCTTGCGCGAGAGTGCAAGCACGCGGTCATCCACCTCACGGTACTGCTTCCATTGCTGCACGAGCTGGTCATATGCCTTGCGTTCGTTGTCCCCGCTGATGAGCTTCTCGTAGGCCTTCAATGACTGATCCAGTTTCTGCCGGTCGGTCACTACTTTCTTGTCAATCGCCTCCATCGCCGCCGCGTCGGTATTCATGACATGACCCAATACGGTCATGCGTGCCACCAACAGCTGCGAGTCCATCTCATTGGCTGCCCGCACACTGGGGAGCCAGTTGTCCGCAATTTCCACGGTGGCTGACCGCATGGTGGAGAGCTGGAGGGCAGCCAGCCCTGCAAGCCCCATCAGCAGCAATATCAGGGTGGCAAATGCACCGTACAGGCGGGTCGAGATTTTCAGATTTTTCATGTCGGCATCTTTCTGGATGGTCTTGTCTCGACGGGATTCCTTGAATCCTCTCTAACCCGGGCAGTCATGGCGGGGGCGTTGGGCTTGACCTTCAACGGCCTGTTTTCACCTGCCGCTAAGGTTGCCGCCTGTCGATTTAATCAAATATATCATATTAATCATTTGACAGTAAAGGCCAAGATCATTTTTCGGTGTCTGTCCGGCATTCGGACCGACCCTTCAGGTGTGCTCCGCGAGTCGGAATCGAGCGTCTTCTGTTCCCGGGCCCGCGTTCTTGGCGGCATGGAGCGGCTGGATTAACTTGGTCTTAAGGAATTTGTCTGTCACCCACGCAGCCGTGCGCCCGCGGGGCCCCTATGATGGCCGGGGTGTGTCGCATTCACCCGCCACCATGGCGCAGCAGGAGGAACCACACATGGGCATGGAGTTTCAGCACGCGCGCAGAAGTGCGCTCATTTGCGCGGCGTCCGCCGTCCTGACCGCCTGTGGAGGCGGAGGGGCCGGCGACGGTGCAGGGCCCTCCGCATCAGGCCAGGTGATCAACTCCACCATCAAGTCGGTTGCCAATGGCAACACGTACGCCATTCAGGTTTTCTTGCCAGAGTCGTACGCCAACAGCACGACCGTTTTGCCTGTGATCTACGCGACCGAAGGGGACGCTCCGTACGGGGACGCCAATCGCTCGCGCTTTGACACGTTCAATGAGGTCATGCAGCGCCGGGGTACCCAGGCTGTTTTGGTTGGCATTGGGGGAACGGCCTGGAGGGGCACTGACTTTCTCATGCCCGGCGCAACGAAGTACCTCGACTTTCTGGTGAAAGAGCTGGCGCCAACCATTGAGAGCCAGTACCGGATTGATCGCAAACGAAGGGCGTTGTCGGGCTTATCCCATGGTGGCTACTTCGTTCTGGCCGCGCTGATACTGGAGGCGCGTGCAGGTGTGCCCCCCAGTTTTTCATACTACCTGTCGACAGAGTGCAGCGTGGGGGAGCACACCAGCCCGGCGGGGGTCTTAGCGTTTGAAAAGCAGATTGATGGAGAGGCTGTGCCAGCGACCTTGTTCCTTGCGGGTGCGAGTGGCGGCAACCACCCACTGATCGGTATCCCTGTTTTCAATCAGATCGCCTCTCAGAACCTACCGGGCCTGGTATCGCTCAAGGCCGAGTACAACACTTCGCATGTGGGTGCGGATGTGCCTGCATTTGAAGATGCGTTGAAGCGGTTCTTTTCCTAGGCGGGCGTTGTGCTGCGGCGCCTGCACCTGCGCCAGCGTCCGGCGCAAGAACCAATGCACTTTTCTCGGTCATTGCCACGTGCAGACATCGGGTCATCCCTTCATGACTCCAGCTTCACCAGGCGATGCAGCGGTGCCCCTTTGGCTCCCGCAACCACCGCCTCTATCAATGCCCGCGCGGGCACTGACAGCGCTCGGTCCCTCTGCTGCATCACAAACACCTCGCGCTGCACGGTAGGGCGCAGGGGCGAAAAGCGCAAATCGGCAGCATCCCTGTGCGATGCGCCCAGTGCGGACATCACCGCAATGCCCACGCCAGCCCGTGCCATGGCCAATTGCAGGGCGAGGCTGGAGACTTCCACCCCATGGTCCATGTGTGCCACCAGGTCAGAGCCTTGCGCGCGCAGCACGCTGACGATGCTGGTGTCGCTGCCTTCCTTCAGCAGAGGCAGGTCGCCCAGTGTTTCGGTACGGACCCAGGCCTTGAGCTGGTGCAGCTGTGGGTTGAACAGAAGACCCAGCGGTGCGCTCAGCAGCTTGGTGCAGCGCAGGGCCTCGGTGCGGCCAACGGGTGAGCCGATGCCGAAGTCCACTTCGCCTTGTGCCACGCGGCGGGTGATGCCCTGGCTGTTGTCGTTGACCACGCGCACCCGCACGCCAGGGTGTGTTTTTACGAAGGACTGGAGGATGTCGGGCAGCACGGTGCAACCAAAGGCCTCGCCCACTGCCAGGCTGACCGAGCCGCTTTGGCCCGTGGCTTCACCCTGGATCAGGGCGGCGGCCTCCGTCAGGTCGTGCAGCAACCGTTGGGCGACGGGCAGGAATCGCTCACCCTCTGGCGTCAAGGCCAGTTGGCGGGTGGTGCGCAGGAATAGCGCGACCCCCAGCTGGCTCTCAAACTCTTGCAGCGCGCGGGTGAGCGCGGGCTGGCTGATGTGCAGGGCCTCGCTGGCGCGCGAGATGTTGCCCACGGCGGCGGTGGTCACAAACATGCGCAGCTGGCGTTGGGTGAGATTCATAATGATTGGCTATGAATTGCATCAATTGATGCATTGGATAGGAATTGTGCCGCTTTCTACAGTGCAACCCCAAAGGAGTTGCACCATGAAAAAAATCTCGATCCTGTCTCTGGCCATCCTGTTGTCTCTGGGCCTCAATGCTGCCCAAGCCCAAACACCAGTAGGGGAGGTCAAGGGCACAGCGACGGTCCACACCGAGGCGTCTGCTAAAGGCGTGATGGCAGGGGCGCAGCTGGTGTTACCCGCCCAGGCCACCGGAGGCGCCGCCTATGTGGGGGCGTTCAAGGATGCGCCCGCCACGGTGCGCAACAAGGTGCCCGTGGTGGTGTTCCTGCATGGCTCGTCGGGCCTGGGGCTCAAGGCCATTGGCGAGTGGCAGCAATGGCTGGGCAGCCTGGGCATTGCCAGCGTGGCGCCCGACTCATTTGCGCTGCCTGACCGCGTGACCTACAAGTCGCCCGCCAGCAAGGAGGCGTACGAAAAAATCCACGCGCTGCGCCGGTCGGAGATCACCCTGGCACTGCAGACCTTGCAGACCCAGCCTTGGGCGGACATGCAGCGTCTGGTGCTCGCAGGCACCAGCGAGGGCGCGACGGCCGTGGCACGCTATGGCGGCGCCGAGTTTGCGGGCCGCATCATCTTTTCGTGGAGTTGTGAGGACAACTACTTTGTGGAGCGGCCTGACACTGCCGTGGTGCCGGGGCAGCAGGTGCTGAATATCATCAGTTCGGCCGACCCCTTCTTCTCACCCACCAACACCTGGCTGGGCAACGCCTCGGCCAGCGGGCATTGCGCCCGGGCCTTCAAAGACCATCCGCAGGCCAGCGTGGTGTTGATCCCCGGCGCGCCCCACACACTGCTGAACCTGCGGGCGGCGCGGCAGCCGGTGCAGGGCTTTCTGGTGGATTTGTTGAAGCTCTGAAAACCATAGGTGCCCCACGGCGGCTGCAGGGCATTCAGGGCGCCTGCAGCTTTTGCAGCAGTTCCAGCGTCGGGTACCCGTCGGCCACCGTGCCCAGGCTGCGTTGGTAGCCGCGCAGGCCTGCGCGGGTGGCGGGGCCCATCACGCCGTCGGGGGTGCCTGCGGCAAAGCCTTTGCGGTTCAGGGCTTCTTGCAGCGTTTGCAACTGTGCACGTGACAGCGGCTCGATGTCGCGGGGCCACGGCGTGGCCACCGGGCCGCCGCCGTCGATCTGGCGCGCGAGCAGGGCCACGCCCAGCGCGTAGTTGACCGAGTTGTTGTAGCGCAGGATGGTGCGAAAGTTGTTGCCCACCAGAAACGCCGGGCCCCGTGCACCCGCAGGGGTAACGATGGAGGCCCCGGCCAGGTCGGGCAACGGCGCCCCGTCGATGGACCGCACCCCTTCGGACTCCCACTGGGCTGTGGTCTGGCGCACGGCGGGGTCGGCGCGGGCGTGGTCGAACGTGGGGGGCAACTGCACTTCGGCTCCCCATGGCTCACCGGACTTCCAGCCCGACCGTGCAAGGAAATGTGCGGTGGAAGCCGTCACATCCGGCACGCTGCCCCAGATGTCGCGGTGCCCGTCGCCGTCGGCATCCACAGCGTAGGCCAGGAACACCGAGGGCAAGAACTGCGTGTGCCCCATGGCCCCGGCCCACGATCCGATCATGCGGTCGGCGGCGATGTCGCCCTGGTCGATGATGCGCAGTGCGGCCAGCAGCTCGGTCTGTGCCCAGGTGCGGCGGCGGCCTTCGTAGGCCAGGGTGGCCAGTGCATCCACCGTGCGGAAGGTGCCAAAGTTGCTGCCGTAGTTGCTCTCCATGCCCCAGATGGCGGTGATGACGCTGGCCGGCACGCCGTAGCGGGCGGCTGCGGCCTGCAGGGCGGTGCTGTGCGCCGCCAGCTGGGCCTGGCCCTGGGCGATGCGCTGGGGGGAGACGGCGCTGTCGAGGTACGCCCATGGGGTGCGGGTGAACTCGGGCTGGGCGCGGTCCAGCTCGACCACGCGGGGCAGCCACTGCGTCTTGCCCAGCACGTCGCGCACAGTGGCGGTGCGAATGCCCGCCTCCAGCGCCTGGGCCGAAAAGCTGCTCAGCCATTGGGCAAAGCCGGCCGTGTGGTCGGCATCGGGGCTGGCCTGTGGCGGTGTGGCGGGTGAAGCTGTGGGCGGTGTGGCCGCAGCCACAGGTTTTGCTGCGGGTGTGGGGGTGGGGCTGGGGGCTGACGCGCAGCCCGCGAGGGCGAGGGCGAGGGCAGCTGCCAGGGCCATTCCGGCAACGCCTGTGGGGGCGTGGGCACGGGAGGCCGCGACCGGCAGGGCGGGGGCGCGCCCCAGGGAGCAAGGGGAAGCAATGGAACTGGGCATGCGCCATTGTCCCGCGTGCCAGCCCGCGTACAGGGGGCGAATGTGCATCAGTCCGTATGGTGAATATGATTACTATGTTTTTGATAGCTGCTTGCGCATGTTCTACTAGCGCTTGCGGCCAAAAACACTGAAAAATGCGGTTACAGTGGCGGCTTGATCGCCTTGCGCCCCGCCCGCCGTGCGCGAGCCTCCGCCTGCAGCCCCCTGTTAGCCTACCGACCATGGCGCCCCACACCTTTCTCTGGCACGACTACGAAACCTTTGGCGCCAACACGCGCCGCGACCGGCCTGCGCAGTTCGCGGCCATCCGCACCGATGCCGAGCTGAACGAAATCGGCGAGCCGCTGATGCTGTACTGCCAGCCCGCCAACGACTATCTGCCCGACCCGGTGTCGTGCCTCATCACCGGCATCACGCCCCAGCAGTGCCTGGAGCAGGGCGTGCCAGAGCACCAGTTTGCCGCGCGCATCGAGTCCGAGTTTGCGCAGCCCGGCACGATTGGCGTGGGCTACAACACCATCCGGTTTGACGACGAGATCACGCGCTTCATGTTCTGGCGCAACCTCATCGACCCCTATGCGCGCGAGTGGCAAAACCAGTGCGGCCGCTGGGACCTGCTGGACGTGGTGCGCATGACCTATGCGCTGCGGCCCGACGGCATCACCTGGCCCAAGAAGGAAGACGGCGTGACGCCCAGCTTCAAGCTGGAGCACCTGTCCAAGGCCAACGGCCTGCAGCACGATGCCGCGCACGATGCACTGTCGGACGTGCGCGCCACCATTGCGCTGGCACGGCTGATCCGCCAGCACAACACCAAGCTGTTTGACTTTGCCCTCAGCCTGCACAAGAAGGACCGCGTGGCCGCCGAACTGCGGCTGCCCGCCACCACGGCCACGGCGCGGGCTTTTTTGCATGTGTCGGGCATGTTCCCCACCGAGCGCGGCTGCCTGGCTGTGATGTGGCCGCTGGCCAGCCACCCCACCAACAAGAACGAGCTGATCGCCTGGGACCTGGCCCACGACCCACGCGAGCTGGCCACGCTGAATGTGGAGGACATCCGCCTGCGCATGTTCAGCAAGGCCGACGCGCTGCCCGAGGGCGTCACGCGCCTGCCCATCAAGACCATCCACCTGAACAAGTCGCCCATGGTGGTGGGCAATGTGAACACGCTCACGCCCGCGCTGGCGCAGCGCTGGGGCATCGACCTGGCCCAGGCCGCACAGCACGCCGAGGTGGCGCGCGCGCTGCCCGACATGAGCGGCATCTGGCCGGCGGTGTTTGCCCGCCCGCAAGAGCCGGCACCGGATGTGGACCAGGACCTGTACGGCGGTTTCGTGGGCAACAACGACCGGCGCCTGTTGAACGATCTGCGCACCCTGAGCGGCGACCGACTGGCCAAGGCGCGTGCGAACTTTGATGACCCGCGGCTGGCCGAGCTGCTGTGGCGCTACCGGGCGCGCAACTTTCCGCAGACGCTGTCGCCCGAGGAGCAGGAGCGCTGGGAGGCGCACCGCGCCGCCTGCCTGTTCGACGGGCAGGGCGGGGCGCGCACGGTGGAGCAACTATTCTCCGAAATCGACGAACTCTCGGAGACCGCCGACGACGAGCGGACGCAAGACATTCTGGGTGCCTTGTACGATTACGCTGAACACATCGCACCTGAACGGTAGCCATCGAGAGAAGCCCCCCTGAGGCGCTGCGCGCCTTCCCCCGGAGGGGGACGCTCCCGGTGGCTTGGCAGAGCCAGTTCCACGGGTGCGCTGGCGTCAAGGGCGCGCCGGTATTTATCGTTTTGCCTTGCACGTAGACCAGTTGAAACAGAGCAGCCGCAGATTTTTATGACGACACCGCAGAACCACAGTTTCACCACCCAGATCGTGCACGCCGACCGCCTGGGCGGCGCCGAGCACGGGGCCATCCACAAGCCCATTCACACCTCGGTGCAGTACGGCTACGAGAAGGTCGAGGACCTGATCGCCGTCTTCCAGGGCACCGCCAAGGGCGGCTTCAACTACGCGCGCCAGGGCACGCCCACCACGGCGGCGCTGGAGGCCAAGATCACGCAGATGGAGCGCGGGCACGGCTCCATCGTGTTCTCCACCGGCATGGCGGGCATCTGCGCGGTGTTCCTCACCCTGCTCAAGGCGGGCGACCATCTGGTGGCCAGCCAGTTCGTGTTTGGCAACACCAACAGCGTGTTCGGCACGTTGGCCGACCTGGGTATTGAAGTGACCACCGTGGACGTGACCGACGCGGCCAACGTGGCTGCCGCGCTGCGCCCCAACACCCGCATGGTGTTTGTCGAAACCATTGCCAACCCCGGCACGCAGATCCCCGACCTGGAAGGCATCGGCGCACTGTGCAAGGCGCATGGCGCGCTCTACGTGGTGGACAACACGGTGGCATCGCCCTACCTGTTCCGCGCGGCCACGGTGGGCGCGGGGCTGGTGGTCAACTCGCTCACCAAGAGCATTGGCGGGCAGGGCGACGCGCTGGGCGGCGCCATCACCGACACGGGCCTGTACGACTGGTCGGGCTACCCCAACATCTTTGCGGCCTACCGCAAGGGCGATGCGAAGGGCTGGGGCCTGCAGCAGCTGCGCAAAAAAGGCCTGCGCGACATGGGCGGCACGCTGTCGTCCCACGCTGCCCACCAGCTGGCGCTGGGCGCGGAGACTTTGTCGCTGCGCATGGACCGCACCAGTGCCACCGCACTGGCGCTGGCGCAGCGGCTGGAGGCGCACCCGGCCGTCTCGCGCGTGCTGTACCCCATGCTGCCCTCGCACCCGCAGCACGCGTTTGCGCGCAAGCACCTCAAGGCGGGCTCGTGGCTGCTGTCGTTCGAGCTGCGCAACCCCGACCAGTGCCTGGCCGTGTGCAACCGCCTGCAGTTGCCCATCAAGGCCACGGGGCTGGCTGACACGCGCACGCTGATCATCCCGGTGGCGCACACCATCTTCTGGGAGGCCGGCCCCGCCGTGCGCGCCACCATGGGCATTGCCGACAGCATGATCCGCCTGTCGGTGGGCCTGGAAGAGGCGGAAGACCTGCTGGCCGACTTTGAGCAGGCGCTGGCCGGAGCCTGACCCCACCTGAACTGCCCACCCTGACCGGGAGCCCCGCCATGGCCACTGCCACCTCTGCACCGCCCGCTAACATCGGCAAGTACCGCATCGAGCGTGAACTGGGGCGGGGCGCCAGTGGCATCGTGTACCTGGGGCTCGATGGCTTCCGGGGCCGCAAGGTGGCCATCAAGCAGACCCACGCGCACCTGCTGAAGGTGCCCGAGCAAGCCGAGCGCTACCGCAAGCTGCTGCGCAACGAGGCCGCGCTGTCGGGCCGCCTGCGCCACCCCAACATCGTGCGCCTGCTGGATGCGGACGAAGAAGCGCTGCCGCCCTATCTGGTGCTCGAATACGTGGACGGCCAGCCGCTGTCCGACTTCGCAACGCCCGACACCTTGCTGCCCGTGCCCCAGGTGCTGGACATTGCCTTCAAGTGCTGCAACGCGCTCGAATACGCCTACCGCGAGGGCCTGGTGCACCGCGACATCAAGCCCGCCAACCTGATGCTGGCGCGCGGCGGCGATGTGAAGCTGACCGACTTTGGCGCCGCCCTGTCGCTGCGCAGCGATGCCACGCAGCTGTCCGGCCTGGTGGGGTCGCCGTCGTACATGTCGCCCGAACAGGTGCGCGAGCAGGACCTCACCCACCACAGCGACATGTTTTCGCTGGCCGTGGTGGTGTACGAGCTGCTCACCGGCCGCCGCCCGTTTGATGGCGACACCGACTTCGCCACGCTCTACAAGATCAGCAACGAGACGCCCACCCGGCCCAGCCTGCTGCGGGCGTCGTTGCCTGCGCATGTGGACGAGGTGTTGCTGCGTGCGCTGGCCAAGCAGCCCGTCGACCGCTTTGCCACCTGGGCCGACTTTGCCCAAGCACTGCTGGCCGCGCACCGGGGCCTGCCCCGCCAGAAGTCGCAAGACACCGAGGCCGAGCGCTTTGCACGCCTGCGTGCGCTGCCGTTTTTTGCCGACTTTCACGACGTGGCGCTGTGGGAGCTGATGCGCCTGGGCAGCTGGCGCCGGCTGGAGCAGGGCACGGTGCTGATGCGCGAGAACACGCCCGGCGACTCGTTCTGCATCCTCATCGAAGGCCAGGTGGCCGTCAGCCGCCAGGGCTGGAACCTCAGCACCCTGGGCCCCGGCGTGACCTTGGGCGAGATGACCTACCTGCGCCCCGACAACCGCATCCGCACCGCCACCGCCGTGGCCGAGACCGAGGTGCTGGTGCTCAAGGTGCGCAACCCTGCGCTGCGCGAGGCGTCGGAGGATTTGCAGTCGCGCTTTGACAAGGCCTTCATCAAGCTGCTGGTCGGGCGGCTGATTGCCACCAACGAGCAGCTGGCTGAGTGGGAACTGGTGGCTGCGCCAGGGCCCGCTGGCGGTTGATACCCTGATTGCTACTTAATTGATAGCTGCCAGGGCATATTGCACTAGCGCTACCAGCAAAAACTATCCAAAAAACCGGTAGCACACCACAATGGCGGCCACCACGCCCGCCAGCTCGGCCAGCAAGGCGCAGCCCACGGCGTGCCGGGCGCGCTGAATGCCCACGGCCCCAAAGTACACGGCCAGCACGTAGAACGTGGTTTCGGTGCTGCCCTGGATGGTGGCGGCGGCCAGGGCGGCGAAGCTGTCTACGCCCTGGGTCTGCATGGTCTCGATGAGCATGGCACGCGCCGCGCTGCCTGAAAACGGCTTGACCAGGGCGGTGGGCAGGGCGTCCACAAACCGGGCGTCGGCACCCAGTGTGGTCACGCACCAGCGGATGCCGTCCAGCACGTAGCCCAGCGCCCCCGAGGCGCGGAACACGCCCACCGCGCACAGCATGGCCACCAAGTAGGGCAGCAGGCCCTTGGCCACGTCAAAGCCTTCGCGCGCCCCCTCGATGAAAGCCTCGTACACCGGCACCTTGCGCCACGCGCCCAGCGCCACAAACAGCACGACCAGCGCAAACAGCGTGAGGTTGCCCAGCAGCGACGACAGGGATGCCAGTGCGGCGGCACTCAGCGTGGTGAGCAGCGCCATGAACCCGCCCAGCACCAGCGCCACGGGCAGCAGGTAGGCCAGCACCACGGGGCTCCACAGCGGCAGGCGCTGCACCACGGCCACGCTCAGCAGCCCCACCAGGGTGGAGGCAGACGTGGCCAGCAGGATGGGCAGGAAGACCAGCGTCGGGTCGGGCGCACCCTGCTGCATGCGGTACATGAAGATGGTCACTGGCAGCAGCGTGAGCGACGAGGCGTTGAGCACCAGGAACAGGATCTGCGCGTTGGTGGCGGTGTCGGGCTCGGGGTTCAGCTCCTGCAGGGCCTTCATGGCCTTCAGGCCCATGGGCGTGGCCGCGTTGTCCAGCCCGAGGGCGTTGGCGGCAAAGTTCAGCGTCATCAGGCCCAGGGCAGGGTGGCCCCGGGGCACACCCGGCATCAGGCGCAGGAACAGCGGGGCCAGCCACCGGGCCAGGGCATCGACCAGGCCCGCCCTCTCGGCAATCCGCAAAAAGCCCAGCCACAGCGTGAGGGTGCCAAACAACAGCACCATCACCTCGACCGACAGTTTGGCCATGGCAAACAGCGCTTCGACCATGGCCGCAAAAATCTGGGCGTTGCCCCCCACCAGCCATTGGGCCAGGGCCGCGATGGCCGCCGTGAGGAAAAAGCCCAGCCAAAGGGTGTTGAGCATCAGTGCACCGGGCAGGGGTCAAAGGAAGGAGCTTTGCGCATGTCGCCGAGGTTAACTGCACCGCTGCGTGCAACTGGTGGAGAGCGTGGCGGAAGGGCAACGAAAGTGTCCATGGTGGTCAGTGGTACCCTATAGGGTTCGGTCGGAAGTTGCACACCCATCCTCTGGGGGCTGTTCGGGAGGCGTTTTTTCTCCCGGCGGCTCCTGCATGGCTGCAGTAACTCCCACACACGGCGCCCCAGCGCGCCGCATTCACATCAAGGAAAAGAGATCCATCATGGGCGCGCAGTGGAAAGCAAAAGGCAAGGCACAGGTGGCCGACGCCAAGGGCAAGCTGTTTGGCAAGCTGGTCAAGGAAATCACCGTGGCTGCACGCGGCGGTGCCGACCCGGCCAGCAATGCCCGCCTGCGCCTGGTGGTGGAGCAGGCTCGCAAGGCCTCCATGCCCAAGGACACGCTGGAGCGTGCCATCAAGAAGGGCTCGGGCACCGGCGCGGACGCGGTGAACTACGAACGCGTGATCTACGAAGGTTTTGCCCCCCATCAGGTGGCCGTGATGGTTGAATGCCTGACCGACAACGTGAACCGCACGGCCCCCGAGATGCGCGTGCTGTTCCGCAAGGGCCAGCTGGGCACCTCGGGCTCGGTGGCCTGGGACTTCAACCATGTCGGCATGATCGAAGCCGAGCCCGCCACCCCCGACGCGGACCCCGAACTGGCCGCCATCGAGGCCGGTGCGCAGGACTTTGAAGCGGGCGACGAAGAGGGCACCACCACCTTCTGGACCGACCCCACCGACCTCGACTTGGTCAGCCGCGCGTTGCCCGCCCACGGCTTCACGGTGCTGTCCGCCAAGCTGGGGTACAAGCCCAAGAACCCGGTGAACCCCGCCAACCTCACGGCTGAGCAGCTGGAGGAGGTTGAGAACTTCCTGGCGGCCATCGATTCGAACGACGACGTGCAAAACGTGTTTGTGAGCCTGGGTGGTTGATGTGCGCGCGCAGGCGCCGACACAGGTGCTGAAGAGGGTGCCCTGGATGGCGCCCCTGGCTTTGACGGACGGACTGACTGTTTCATGACTGCTGACCACTACGCAGCCCTTGGGCTGGCGGCCAACGCGTCGCTGGCGGACATCAAGAAGGCTTTTCGCCAGAAGGCCTCGTTCTACCACCCCGACCGCAACACGGCGCCTGACGCTGCACAGCGCTTTGCCGAGGTGCAAAAGGCCTATGAGGTGCTGTCGGACGACGACGCCCGCCAGGCCTATGACGACAACCGCCGCCGCAACCTGCTGGACGACCCGCTGCAGACCGCCCAGGAGATCTGGCAGGCCTACAGCGCACGCATTCTTTCTCATTCTTCCGCCCTGTGAAACTTTCTCCCTATTTTTATGACCTGCGCTCGGCCTACCAGGCCGAGCTGGACGACCTGGTGTCCGACTCCGAGGGCAACGACGTTCTGCGCAAGCGCCTGGCCGAAAAGCGCAACGAGATGGCGTTTTTGGTGCAGATGATGGAACTGGCCCCCGAAATGGTGGCCGTGGTCTTTCACCGGGGCTTTCGCTTTACCAAACCGGCTGCACTGGAGCACCTGCTGGGCTTGCCGGTGAACGAGCTGCCCGACTGGCACAGCCTGACCCATGCCGTAGCGTTGGAGCCCTGGGCAATGAGTCTGGCCCAGACCGTGTTGCGCGAACCCCAGGGCGCACGCTTTCTGACGGTAGCCGCCGGCCTGGAATACCTGCAACAGCACGCGCGCCTGGCTCCGGCCGCAGCGTCGCATGGCGACAGCGATGCCGAGGACGATGGTGAAGATGCCGCCGAGCACGATGACGACTACAACGCGTTGAGCGCCGACGACGCGGTGGACCCGCAGAACAGCCGTACGCGTGAAGAGTCCAGTGCCAACTGGCTGGCCGATGTGGGCTTTGAGCGCAAGGAATGACGACCATGAGCAGCAGCACCAACCAACACCTCGCCCTGATCACCAAGACCACCAGCCTGATTGCGGCCGGTGACATCGTGGGCGCCGAGTCGGCCCTGGCCGAGCTGGCCGACACCGACGGCGACGGCGCGCTGATGGTGGTGCTGGACCAGCTGGCGCCCAAGGACATCCTGGCCGTGATGCGCGAGTACGACGACTCCAAGGCTTCGGTGGTCAACATGCTGGTCACGCCCGAGCAGTTTGCGCGCGCGATGGTGCTGGAAAAGCAGTACAAGGACCTCACCCACACCCACCTGCGCAACATGGTCAACGCGGTGGTGTTCCGTGACGATGCCGACCCGGTGGAGTTCCTCACCGCGATTGGCGACCTGGAGGGTGGCGCCGAGGCCCTGGCCAACTACTTTGCCGAAAAGTGGAGCCGCATCGAGGCCTTTGCCCGCACCGGCACCTTTGACGCCACCGAAGACTACGGCGTCACACTGAGCGACGACGAGCTGCTGGCCTCGGGCTATGTGCAGCCGCGCATCGACCTCGATGAAGTGGCCGACCGCGACTGGATGCAGATGGCCTGGCTGCTGCGCTATGAGTGCCGCGACCTGTTCATCGAGATGCTGCTGGTGCTGCGTGCCAAGGCCCGCGCGTTTGACCAGGGACTGGAAGAGGGCGACGAGACGTCCGAAGAAGACGATGGCAAGTTCGAGACCAGCGAAACCGACCGCGGCAAGGCCACGCCTGCCGCACGGGCTTCCGACGAAGAGTCTGCAATTTAGTGAACAACCCCCTGAGGCGCTTCGCGCCTTCCCCCTTCTCTCGAATGGCTGTGCCATTCGGGAAGGGGGACACCGCCAGCGCGGCGGGGCGGCCCTTGCGCGGCGGTCCTGGTATGGGCCGCGCCAGTTTCATAGCCCATGAGCAGCGCGAAGCGCGATAGATTCAGACATGACCGTGCCTCCCACGCCTTCCTCAATTTCTGCACCAGTCGCTACTGCCAATGCCCTGCAACTGCACGACGCGCGCCCTTTCTTTGAAAAGGCGCTGGTCTACGGCGTGCAGCACGGCCTGATTGACGCGGACCGGCTGGAAACCATCAATGCCGATGCGCCCAAGGGCATGGTGCAGATCGCGCGTTACTTTGGCAGCGAGTTTCTGCGCCCCGAACTGGAGAAGGCGCGGGACCGCATGGTCAACCTGATCAGCCTGTACCTGCTGGAGACCACGGACGGTGATCTGGCCAAGGCGGCGGTGTCGCTGCGCGACAACTCCTTTTTGTCGCGCTCCAAAGGCGGCTCGGACATGCTCAAGCGCCTGATCGCCATGCCCGAGAGCAGCAACTTCGGCATGGGCGGCTATGCGGATGCCGAAACCCCACTGCTAGCTGCCTGGTCGCTGCGCAGCCATGCCGACTACCGCGCCGAGCTGGCCCGCCGCAGCCACATCGCCCAGGCCATCGCCGCCGCCGAGTGGCTGGCCGCGCAGTACGACCTGGACACCGACGAGCTGGAAACCGCCGGGGCCGACGCCGAGGCCGTGATCCGCACAGGGTTGCTGATGCAGGCGCTGAACCCTAAGGCCATGGCGGCGAGTGAGTGGCCCAGCGCCCCGGTGTTTGAAAAGCTGGTGACTGCACTGCGCAAAAAGAAGGCACCCCTGCCGACGGCGCTGCGCCTGCCCCCCGGCGTGCCGGCAGAGCTGCGTGACGTGCTGCAAGCCCAATGCGCCACCGTGCTGGCCGACCTGCCCAAGCTGCTGCAATCCGCTGCGCCGCTGCACACCCTGCTGCGCCCCATGGGCGCCTTCAGGGCACGCTACTTCCTGCTGGACGACCCTCTGGCCGAAGTGGACAGCTTTCACCGCAGCCTGGATGTGCTGGAGGACGACGACGAGCCTCCACAGCCTGCTAGCAAGACATGGACCAAGGCGACCGGGGGCAACGACGATGAGCACTCGCTGCTCACGCTCTTCCTGTGCCTGGCCGCCGGTGCGCCCAAGAAAACGCTGCTCACCGAGAAAACCGCCGCCAGCCTGGTGCGCAAGATCCGCAAGTCTGGCCTGCAGCCCGAGCTGGCGTCTGACTTCATCCGCAGCCACGCGGCTGCCGCCTTCCAGCAGGACTACCTGGCTCTGTGGTCTGGTTTTTTGCAAGACGCGCAGGCCACGCTGACCAGCGACCGCGACTACCAGATGCACGATGCGCTGGCGCTGCTGCGGCGCGAATGCCACGTGGTGGGTTGACAGGTGCTCCCAGCGGCCACGCGAGGGGGTATGGCCTGAGGGGCTCCAAGCGCCGGCTGAAGCACTGCATTGCTGCCCGCAAAGCGTCGCGGGGCAGTCAATGCTCTCGGTTACCATTGTTAACGTTGATAGTCATCTCACAGCCGGCAGGCGATAGCAGCCGGGCGTTGAGCGATGGCGTCGCGTTGTGAACCCCACTCCATCGCCTGCCCGTACCCTCTGTGCACAGCCCCACCCTCCTTATCGTCGCGGCCATTCTTGCAGCGCTGGTCACTGGCGTTTTGTCCGCGGTGTGGCTCTTCAACAGACGTATTCCGGGACTTCGCCTCTGGGCGCAGGCATTGTTCTGCGCCACTGTGTTCTGCATCAACCTGTTGCTGCGCGACCATGTGCCTCTGCCGTTGTCTGTCGTGCTGGCGCAGTCTTCCATTGCTTTGACTGCATACCTGTGCCTGCTGGGCGCACGCGAGTACATGGGCAAGGCGCCCCTGGGGCATGGTGTTGCCGCTCTGGCCTTGGGGCTTCTGCTGGCGACAGCCTTGTTTTTTACCCTGGTGAAGCCTAACGTGCAGGTGCGCATCGTGCTGACGGGTCTGGTGCCAGGGGTGATATTCATTGCGGCTGCACACACGCTGGCACGTGGCGGTTTTCGCAATGTACCCGCACGGTACCTGTTTGCGGCCACGGTGGGTGTGCACGGTGCCTTCTTGCTCGTGCGGCCCTTATTGTTCAAGCTGGCCGCACCCGCCGAAGGGGCGCAACCCGAGGTGGGCATAGTGGCTGCGCTGTCGCAGTTTGTGGTTCTGGAGTCCACCCTCGCTGTGGTGCTGGTGGCGTTCGGCGCATTGATGCTGACCAATGAGTTCATCACCAACGAGCTGCGCCACTTGGCCGAGGTGGACCCGCTGACCAATGTGTTCAACCGCCGCGCGTTTCTGACCCTGCTGGACAAAGCCATCAGCAACGCCCAGCGCACGCAGACGACGCTGCCCGTGCTGGTGATGGACTTGGACCATTTCAAGAAGGTCAACGACAGCTGGGGCCACCGCGCGGGCGACGATGTGCTGCGCCATTTTGTGATGCTGGCCCAGCGCTGCCTGCGCAAGGAAGACGTGATGGGCCGCCTGGGGGGTGAGGAGTTCGCGATCTTCTTGCCCAATGCAGGGGCCGGTGGCGCCATTGCGGTGGCCGAGCGCCTGCGCGCCATGGTGGAGGCCCACCCTGTGGTGACCGAGCAGCGCAGCATTGCGCTCACGGTGAGTGTTGGTGTCACCCTGTGCGCGGGCAGCGAGTCGGCGGGTACGGCCTTGCAGCGTGCGGACGAGGCCATGTACCTGGCCAAGGAGCGGGGGCGCAACCGGGTGGAGATGACGGTGGCCCCAGCAGCGCCCTTGGTCCCCGTTACGGCAACCCCCGCGCCGGCCGCACCAACCACCCTGGCGGCCTAGGAGCGGCGGTGCGCCGGGAAGGCGCCCAGGCCTTGCAGCTGTGCGCCATGGCGGGCTGTGTCGGCTGCCCGACCCTGGCGATGGCTGCAGGGGGCACAAGGCAGGCGCTGCCCGGCACAATCAAAGCTTTCACACCACCCCCGGTGATGCGGGCAGACAACCCCATGGCAGTTCCACCCCCTCCTGGCGCACCCAAAGCCGCTACCCCCGCAGCCATCCACCCCTCGCCCCCTGCACCGCCTGCAGCGCCCGACCGGAGGGCGTTTCTGGCCATCGGCACGGGGGTAGCGCTCGCAGCGGCTGGTGCTGCCGGGTATTTTCTGCACCAGCCGGACAACGACAGGCAGCTGGTATTTGCCACCCTGCACGATGCGATGCGCGAAGCCGAGCGGCTGAACGCAGCTTCCGTCCACGCGCTGGAACCCGCCACGGCCTGGACCTGGGCACAGACGCTGGTGCATTGCGCACAGAGCATTGAATATTCGCTGAAGGGTTTTCCGTTGCCCAAATCTGCGCTGTTCCAGAACACCCTTGGGGCTGCAGCTTTCAAGGTGTTTACCCTGCGGGGACGCATGAGCCACAACCTGGCAGAGCCTATCCCGGACGCCCCCGCGCTGGATGCGCAGGCCACGGACACATCGGCCGCCATGGCCCGCCTGCGCCAGGCGGTGCAGGACTTTGCCATCCACACGGGGGCGCTGCAGCCTCACTTTGCCTATGGTGCACTGAGCCGTTCGCAGTACGAGCAAGCGCATGCCATGCACCTGGCCAATCACCTGTCGGCCTTTGACGGGCGCGGGTAGGGCAGTCTCCGGCAACCGACGCGACGCCTCTCAGAACCCGCAGCGGCTAGCTTGTGTCGCATGCGGAAGCCCCGCGCAATTGCAGCGAAATTGATGCAAGTCAAGCGAGGCGGCTGGCCACGAGCAGCCCATGAAGGCGCTGCGCTTACGATGCATTTTGAGGTGAGGCGCCTTTGCTGACGTGACTGGAAATGCGCTCCTGCCTCCGCATCAAAAGGGATCAGAGCCATGGGCAGCAAGTGGAAAATTTATGCGGCCGCCGCAGCGCTGTTGTTGCTGGGCACCGTGCTGGTCGTGCGGTGGGCGCCCTGGCAGCCCAAGGGGCCCGGCCCTGGGTTTGTGAGCGGCAATGGCCGCATCGAGGCCACCGAGATTGCCGTGGCCACCAAGCTGGCGGGGCGTGTGCTCGATGTTTTGGTGGCCGAGGGCGATTTTGTGAAGGCGGGGCAGCCCCTGGCCCGCATGCAGATCGACGGCCTGCAGGCCCAGCGCGAAGAGGCCGTGGCCCGGCTGCAGCAGGCGCAACTGGCCATCAGCAGTGCCCAGGTGCAGGTGGCCCAGCGCGAGAGCGACTACCAGGCCGCCTTGGCCGTGGTGGCCCAGCGCGAGAGCGACCTCGACACCGCCCGCCGCCGCCTGCCGCGCTCTGAGCAGCTAGCGCGCGAAGGCTTTTTCTCCAGCCAGTTGCTCGACGATGATCGCGCCAAGGTGCGCAGCCAGCAGGCCGCTGTGACGGCTGCCAAGGCCCAGGCCAAGGCCGCACAGGCGGGCATTGGCGCGTCGCGCACGCAGGTGACCAGTGCCGAGGCCAATGTGCGTGCGCTTGAGGCCACGCTGGCGCGCATTGATGTGGAGCTGGCTGACAGCGAACTCAAGGCACCGCGCGACGGGCGGGTGCAGTTCCGCGTGGTGCAGCCCGGCGAGGTGGTGGGCGCAGGTGCGCGCGTGCTGCAGCTGGTGGACCTGAGCGACGTGTACATGACCTTCTTTTTGCCTGAGACCGTGGCGGGCCGGGTAGCACTGGGCAGCGAGGTGCGCATCGTGCTCGATGCCGCACCGGGCTTTGTGATCCCGGCCACCGTGTCGTTTGTGGCCAGCACCGCGCAGTTCACGCCCAAGACGGTGGAGACCGCCAGCGAGCGCCAGAAGCTCATGTTCCGCGTGCGCGCGCAGATTGACAAGGCGCTGCTGCTGCGCCACCAGGAGCAGGTCAAGACCGGTCTGCCTGGCGTGGCCTGGCTGCGGGTGGACCCTGCGGTGGAATGGCCCGCCAACCTCGCCGTCAAGGTCGACCAGTGAGCCGAGCGGCCAGCGTGGCACCCGTGGCCCGCCTGCGTGGCGTGGGCCAGCGCTACGGTCGCACGGTGGCGCTCGCAGACATCGATTTGGAAGTGGCCGCGGGCCGCATGGTGGGCCTGATCGGGCCGGATGGCGTGGGCAAGTCCAGCCTGCTGGCGCTGGTGGCGGGCGCACGCGCGGTGCAGCAGGGCACGGTGGAGGTGCTGGGCGGCGACATTGCCAAAGGCCGCCACCGCAGCCGGGTGTGCCCCCGCATCGCCTACATGCCCCAGGGCCTGGGCAAGAACCTGTACCCCACGCTGTCGGTGGAAGAGAACCTGCAGTTTTTTGGCCGCCTGTTCGGGCACGACGCGGCCGAGCGTCGCCGGCGCATCGATGAGCTCACGCGCAGCACCGGCCTGCACCCGTTCCTGGCGCGGCCTGCGGGCAAGCTCTCGGGCGGCATGAAGCAAAAGCTGGCCCTGTGCTGCGCGCTCATCCACGACCCGGACCTGCTCATTCTGGACGAACCCACCACCGGCGTGGACCCGTTGGCGCGCGCGCAGTTCTGGGATTTGATCGGCCGCATCCGCGCCGCGCGGCCCGGCATGAGCGTCATCGTGGCCACGGCCTACATGGAAGAGGCCCAGCGTTTTGAATGGCTGGTGGCCATGGACGAAGGGCGCATCCTGGCCACGGGTACGCCTGCCGAGCTGATGGCTCGCACCGGGCATGATGCGCTGGAGCAGGCCTTTGTGGCCCTGCTGCCCGAGGCCAAGCGCCGGGGCCACCAGGCGGTGCAGATTCCGCCGCTGGACCGGTCGCAGGCGGATGACGCCGCCAATGTGGCCATCGAGGCGCGCGACCTCACCATGCGGTTTGGCGACTTTGTGGCGGTGGACCACGTGAGCTTTCGCATCCAGCGGGGCGAGATTTTTGGCTTTCTGGGCAGCAATGGTTGCGGCAAGTCCACCACCATGAAGATGCTTACCGGCCTGCTGCCTGCGAGCGACGGGCAGGCCTGGCTGTTCGGCCAGCCGGTGGACCCCAAGGACATGGCCACGCGGCGGCGGGTGGGCTACATGTCGCAGGCGTTTTCGCTGTACAGCGAGCTGTCGGTGGAGCAGAACCTGGTGCTGCATGCCCGGCTGTTCCACGTGCCCGAGGCCAAGGTGCCCGCGCGCGTGAAGGCCATGCTGGAGCGCTTTGACCTGCAGGCCGCCCGCAGCGCACTGCCCATGAAGCTGCCCCTGGGCATGCGCCAGCGCCTGTCGCTGGCCGTGGCCATGGTGCACCAGCCCGAGCTGCTGATCCTGGACGAGCCCACCTCGGGCGTGGACCCCATGGCACGCGACAACTTCTGGCGCCTGATGGTGGAGCTGGCCCGGCGCGACAAGGTCACCATCTTCATCTCCACCCACTTCATGAACGAGGCCGAGCGCTGCGACCGCATCTCGCTGATGCACGCAGGGCGCGTGTTGGAGAGCGCTGCGCCGCAGGACATCGTGGCCAAGCGCGGCGCCGCCACGCTGGAAGAAGCCTTCATCGGATACCTGGAAGATGCTGCGGGCACGGCCCAGGCTCCTGTGTCCGAGGCGGCTTCGGGCCCCACTGCGCTATTGCCGGTGTCCGCGCCCAACACTCCCACCTGGCCCACCCGCCTGCGCCAAAGCCTGGCCCGCATCCACAGCACCCAGTGGCGCGAGGCACTGGAGCTGCGCCGCGACCCGGTGCGTGGTGCCATGGCGCTGCTCGGCTCGCTGATCCTGATGTTCGTGATGGGCTACGGCATCAGCATGGATGTGGAGAACCTGCGCTTTGCCGTGCTGGACCGCGACCAGACCGCGCTGAGCCGCGCCTACACGCTGAACCTGGCGGGCTCGCGCTACTTCACCGAGCAGCCGCCGATTGCCACCTATGCCGAGCTGGATGCGCGCATGCGCTCCGCCGAGATATCGCTGGCGCTGGAGATCCCGCCCGGCTTTGCCCGCGACGTGGCACGTGGCCAGCCGGTGCAGATCGGCGCGTGGGTGGACGGCGCCATGCCCCAGCGCGCCGAAACCGTCATCGGTTACGCCCAGGGCCTGCACCAGCAATGGCTGGTGGAGCAAAGCCGCAGCCGCACGGGCGTGGTGCCCCGGGGCCTGCTGGAGGTGGAGCCGCGCTACCGCTACAACCCCGACGTGCGCAGCCTGCCTTCCATGGTGCCGGCCGTGATTCCGCTGCTGTTGCTGATGCTGCCCGCCATGCTCACGGCCCTGGCGGTGGTGCGCGAGAAGGAGCTGGGCTCCATCATCAACCTGTATGTCACGCCCACCACGCGCACCGAATTCATGCTGGGCAAGCAGCTGCCCTATGTGCTGCTGGCGCTGTTCAACTTCGGCTTGATGTGCCTGGCGGCTGTGACGGTGTTTGGTGTGCCCATCACCGGCAGCTTTGCCACGCTGACGCTGGGGGCCGTGCTGTTTTGCCTGTGCTCCACGGGCATGGGGCTGCTGGCCTCCACCGTTACGCGCAGCCAGATTGCAGCCATGTTCTTCGCCATGGTGGGCACGCTCATCCCGGCGGTGCAGTTCGCGGGGCTCATCAACCCCGTGTCGTCCATGACCGGTTTTGCACGCTGGGTGGGCGAGGTCTACCCGGCCAGCCACATGTTCACCATCAGCCGGGGCGTGTTCAACAAGGCGCTGGGCCTGCAGGATCTGCAGGCCGAGTTCTGGCCCATGCTGGTGGCGGTGCCGGTCATCGTCGGTACTGCGATCTTGCTGTTACGCAAGCAGGAGACCTGACATGGCGCTGCGTGGCCGCTGGTCCAACATCTTTCGGTTAGGCATCAAGGAGCTGTGGAGCCTCTGGCGTGACCCGGCCATGCTGTTCCTCATCGTCTACACCACCACGCTGGCGGTGTACTCGGCGGGCATGGCGCAGCCCGAGACGCTGCACCACGTGCCCATTGCCATCGTGGACGAGGATGACTCGGCCTTGTCCCAGCGCATCGCCACCGCGTTCTATGCGCCCCAGTTCACGCGCCCCGCCATGATCAGCATGCGCGAGGTGGACCCGGGCCTGGACGCCGGCCGCTTCACGCTGGTGCTGCACATCCCCGCGCATTTCCAGCGCGATGTGCTGGCGGGCCGGGTGCCGCAGGTGCAGCTCAACATCGACGCCACGCGCATGGGGCAGGCGTTTGCGGCCAATGGGGCGGTGCAGCAGATCGTGCAGCTGGAGGTGGCCGAGTTCGTGCAGCGCGACCGCACCGTGGCCGAGCAGCCCATCGAGCTGACGGTGCGCTCGCGCTTCAACCCGGCGCTGAACCCCGCGTGGTTCGGCTCGCTGATGGAGTTGATCAACATCGTGACCATGCTCTCCATCATCCTCACCGGCGCCGCGCTGATCCGCGAGCGCGAGCATGGCACGGTGGAGCATTTGCTGGTGATGCCCGTCACCCCCGGCGAGATCATGCTGGCCAAGGTCTGGGCCATGGCGCTGGTGGTGCTGGTCGCTACCTGGGTGTCGCTCACGGCGGTGATCCGCTGGGCGATTGGTGTGCCCATCGAGGGCTCGGTACCGCTGTTTCTGCTGGGGGCCACGCTGCATCTGTTTGCCACCACGTCCATGGGCATCTTCATGGCCACGGTGGCGCGCAGCATGCCGCAGTTTGGCTTGCTGATGGTGCTGGTGATGATGCCGCTGCAGATGCTGTCGGGCGGCGTCACCCCGCGCGAGAGCATGCCGCTGTGGGTGCAGTACGGCATGGCCCTGGCGCCCACCACGCACTTCACCGAGCTGGCCCAGGCCATCCTCTACCGGGGCGCAGGCTGGGCGGTGGTGTGGCCGTCGCTGGTGTGGCTGCTGGGGATTGGGGCGGTGCTGTTCAGCCTGGCGCTGGCGCGGTTTCGCAAGACGATTGCGCGCATGGCCTGAATGTCGGGGAGACTGTATGTGCTATCGAATATATAGCTGCCAAGGAATGATCCACTAGCGCTTGGAGCTAATTCGATGCGAAATCCACGCTGCCGGGCCGCCCAGGCAGGTTCAGTTGCGCCACGGACGCCGGGCTGCTGGCCACCCGTTGGCCGCGCCGCCACACACCCAGGCGCGTGGCCCGCAGGCGGATGGCGTCCACCGGGTTGCGCGCATGCAGCAGCACCAGGTCGGCATGGCAGCCGGGGGCGATACCGTAGCCCTCCAGCCCCAGCAGCTTGGCGGGATTCACCGTCACCGCATCAAAACACTGCCGCATCGCGGCCTGGCTGGTCATCTGTCCCACGTGCAGGCCCATGTGCGCGGCCTCCAGCATGTCGGCGCTGCCGCCGCTGTACCAGGGGTCGAGCACGCAGTCGTGGCCAAACGCCACCGTCAGGCCCGCAGCCATCAGCTCGGGCACGCGGGTCATGCCACGGCGCTTGGGGTAGGTGTCGTGGCGGCCTTGCAGTGTGATGTTGATGAGCGGGTTGGCCACCACGCCCAGGTCGGCCTCGGCCATCAGCGCCATCAGCTTGCTCACGTAGTAGTTGTCCATGCTGTGCATGGAGGTGAGGTGAGAGCCCGTCACGCGGCCCTGCAGTCCCAGGCGCTGGGTTTCGTACGCCAGGGTTTCCACGTGGCGCGAGTGCGGGTCATCGCTCTCGTCGCAGTGCATGTCCACGCGTTTGCCCCGTTCGGCCGCCAGTTCGCAAAGGATCTTCACGCTCTCGGCCCCCTGGGCCATGGTGCGCTCGAAGTGCGGAATGCCGCCCACCACGTCCACACCCATGTCCAGCGCGCGTTTCAGGTTGGCCAGCCCTCCGGGCGCGCGCAGCACGCCGTCTTGCGGAAAGGCCACCAGCTGCAAATCCAGGTACGGCGCCACGCGCTGCTTTACATCCAGCAGCGCCTGCACCGGCAGCAGGCTGGGGTGGCTGGTGTCCACATGGCTGCGGATGGCCAGCAGCCCGCGCGCCACGGCCATGTCGCAGTACTGCAGCGCGCGCTGCACGATGGCGTCGTGGGTCAGCGTGGGCTTGAGTTCGCCCCACAGCGTAATGCCTTCGAGCAGCGTGCCGCTCTCGTTCACGCGCGGCTGGCCGTAGCTCAGGGTCGAATCCATGTGGAAATGCGCGTCCACAAACGGCGGGCTGACCAGCAGGCCACCGGCGTCCACCGTCTCATGCGCAGGGGCTTGCAGGCCTTCGGTCACTGCGGTGATGCGGCCGTCCTGCACGGCGATGGACATGTTCTGGCGGCCGTCGGGCAGGCTGGCGTGGGTGATGAGCAGGTCGAGCATGGTGGGGAAGTGTAGATATTCGTCTGGACGTGCAGGCACACTGCGGGGTCTCAAGAAGAAAGTGTCATCCGATGAACGCACATGAAAAGCTGAACTACGTCGAATTTGCCGCGTGCGATGTGCCCGCCACGAAGTCGTTCTTTGAAAAGGCCTTTGCATGGACCTTTGTGGACTATGGTCCCGAATACACGGCCTTCTCGGGCCAGGGGCTGGACGGCGGCTTCTTCCGCGCCAGCCTGTGTTCCACTCCAGCCACTGGCGGCGCCTTGCTGGTGTTCTACAGCGCAGACCTCGAAGCCACATTGGCCAAGGTGGAGGCGGCGGGTGGCCATGTGGTCAAGCCGGTGTTCGACTTTCCGGGAGGACGGCGCTTTCACTTCACCGAGCCCAGCGGCAACGAGTTTGCGGTGTGGTCCGACCAGAGGGTGTGAATGAATCTGGCGTGGTGGGCTCATTCGCATCTTCTCATCGCTCCCCCTTGCGGTAGGGCTTCATCAGCGCCTGCGGATACGCCGCCTTGCGTGCCACCAGCACCAGCGCCAGGATGGACAGCAGGTACGGCAGCATCAGATACACCTGGTACGGCAGCCACGCATCGCCCGCCTGCTGCAGCCGCAGCTGCAGCGCGTCAAAGAAGGCAAACAGCAGCGCACCCAGCAGCGCCTTGCCGGGCCGCCACGAGGCAAACACCACTAGCGCCACGCAGATCCAGCCGCGCCCGTTGATCATGTTGAAGAAAAACGCGTTGAACGCCGACAGGGTGAGGAAGCTGCCCGCCACGCCCATCAGCGCCGACCCGGCCACGATGGCGCCGGTGCGCATGGCCGCCACCGAGATGCCCTGACCCTCGGCCGCCTGCGGGTTCTCGCCCACCATGCGCACCGCCAGGCCCAGCGGGGTGCGCATCAGCACCCAGGCCAATAGCGGCACCAGCAGCAGGGCCAGCAGCGTGAGTGGTGTTTGAGCCGACAGGATAGGAATGCCCAGCCACTCCATCGGTGCAAAGGGCTCGATGGTGGGTGGCGTGTTCACCTTGGGGAAGCTCACCCGGTAGCCGTAGTAGCTGAGCGCCGTGGCGAGCAGCGTGATGCCGAGGCCGGACACATGCTGCGACAGCGCAAGCCCCACGGTGAGCCATGCGTGCAGCAATCCAAACACTGCACCGGTGAGCGCCGCCACCAGCACCCCGGTCCACAGTCCATGGCCCGTGTACACCGTGAGCCAGCCGGTGAAGGCGCCAGCGACCATGATCCCTTCAATGCCCAGGTTGAGCACCCCGGCGCGTTCGCACAGCAAAACCCCCAGCGTGCCCAGAATGAGCGGGGTGGCGACCCGCAGGGTGGCAATCCAGAACGCGGGGTTGGCGAGGATGTCGAGCAGTTCGGTCATGCGGCTGCTCCGTGGAAATTTGCTTTTATTTCGATAGCATCTGGCGCATGATTCACTAGCGCTAGAAGCCTATCGGGCTTGAAATTGTGGTGTGTATGGGTTGTCATGGCTGCTTCACTTCCACCGCACGCGGTACTGCGTCAGCAGCCCGGCCACCAGCACCGCAATCAGCGAAGTCGCCACGATCACATCCGCAATGTAGGTGGGCACGCCCACCGCGCGGCTCATGCTGTCAGCCCCCACCAGCACGCCCGCCACGAAGGTGCCCGCCGCAATCACGCCCAGCGGGTGCAGTCCGGCCAGCATGGCGATCACGATGCCGCTGTAGCCGTAGCCGGGCGACATGTCGAGCGTCACATAGCCAGTGCGGCCCGCCACTTCGATGGCGCCGGCCAAGCCTGCGAGCCCGCCGGAGAGCAAGGCGACCAGCACCACCGTGCGGGTGATGGGCACGCCCGCAAAGGCAGCAGCGCGTGCATTGGCCCCCGCAGCACGAATGTCAAACCCCGGCACCGTGCGTGCCAGCAGCGCCCACAGCATCACGGCCAGCGACACGGCCCACAGCAGGCCCGTGTGCATCCGCGTCTGAGGCACCAGCTTTGCAAGTTCCAGGTCGCCCTGTAATGCCACACTCTGAGGCCATCCCATGGAGAGCGGGTCTTTCATCGGCCCATCGAGCAGGGCTGACACCAGCAGCAGCATGATGAAGTTGAGCAGCAGTGTGGTGACCACCTCATCCACGCCCAGCCGCGCCTTCATCAGCGCCGGGCCCAGCAGCAGCGCCGCGCCTGCCAGCGCGGCCGCCAGCATCATCAGCGGAAAGAGCACATAGGGCGACCACTCCAGCCCCGTGCCCCCATGCATGCCGCCCACGGCCACGGCGGCGAGCGCCCCGGCATAGAGCTGCCCCTCGGCCCCAATGTTGAACAGCCGCGCGCGGAAGGCCACGGCAGCTGCCAGCCCGGTCAGGATCAGTGGCGTCGCGCGGGTGAGGGTTTCTGTCAGTGCAAACACCGAGCCGAACGCGCCCTGCAGCAGCAGCGCGTAGGTGCGGCCGACGGGCGCACCGGCCCACAGCACCAGCAGTCCACTGATGAGCAGCGTGAACACCACGGCGCCCACCGGCGCCAGCACGTAGGCGGCGGGGGAGGTGTGGTTGCGTTTTTCAAGTCTCATGCTGGGTTGTTCTTGTTGTTGTCGCTCAATGAGCAGCGCCCGCCATGGCCAGGCCGATGGCTTCGCGTGTCCAGTCTTCGGCGCGTCGCGCCTCGCTCAGTTGTCCGTCGTGCATGACGGCCACACGGTCACCCAGCGCCAGCACTTCGTCCAGATCATCCGAGATCAGCAGCACGGCCGCTCCCGCATCGCGCGCGTTGATGAGCTGCTGCTGCACAAACATCACCGCACCAATGTCCAGCCCCCAGGTGGGCTGGTGGGCCACGATGAGCTGGGGTGCAGGCGCGGTGTAGCCCGCTGCGTCCTTCGGCGGAATCAGCGCCCGGCCCAGGATGAGCTTTTGCATGTTGCCGCCCGACAGCGACCGGGCGGGGGTGTCCGGCCCGCCGCCGCGCACGTCAAAGGTCTCGGCCACGCGCTGTGCATGCTGGCGCGCAGCGCGGCGTTTGACCCAGAAGGCTCGGAACCACGGGTGCGCAAACCAGGGGCCGCGCAGGCGTTCGGCCACCGCGTTCTCCCACACGGGCAGGTCGCCCACCACGCCCACGGCGTGGCGGTCTTCGGGGATGCGGGCCACGCCCTGGCTTACTAGCCAGGCAGGCCGCGCTTGCAACGGTGCGCCGCGCAGCGTGACCTGGCCGGTGGAGGCGCTGCGCACGCCGCACAGCAGGTCGGCCAGTGCCACCTGGCCGTTGCCGCTCACGCCCGCGATCGCCACGATCTCGCCTGCGCGCAAGCTGAGGGACACACCGTTCAGCCGGTCGCGCCCCGTGGGGCCGGTGCTGACGTTGGTCAGGGTGCAGATGGGCTCGCCCACATTCTTGGCGGGGCGGCGCTCTGCCGCCTCAATCGCATGGCCCACCATCCATTGCGCGAGCTGCCCCTGGGTGGTGCCCTGCGCAGGCGCCTCGGCCACCAGCTTGCCCTGGCGCAGCACGGCCACGCGGTGCGAGACGCGCAGCACCTCGCCCAGCTTGTGGCTGATGAAGATGATGGACAGGCCCTGCGCCACCATTTGCGCCAGGGTGTCGAACAGCGCCTCGCTCTCTTGCGGGGTGAGCACGGCGGTGGGCTCGTCCAGGATGAGGATGCGGGCACCCCGGTAGAGCGCCTTCAGGATTTCGACGCGTTGGCGCTCGCCCACCGAGAGGCTGCCCACCTTCGCATCGGGGCTCACGGGCAGGCCAAACTGCTGCGACACCGCCAGCAGCTTGGCGCGCGCCACGCTGCGGCGCGAGAAGGGCTGCCACAGCGGCTCGCTGCCCAGCAGCACGTTGTCCAGCACCGTGAGGTTGTCGGCCAGCGTGAAGTGCTGGTGCACCATGCCAATGCCCGCCGCCAGCGCTGCACGCGGCTGGCCGGGCGGCAGGGGCTGGCCAAAGACTTCGATGCTGCCTTCGTCGGCCACGTAGTGTCCGAACAGGATGGACATCAGCGTGGACTTGCCTGCGCCGTTTTCGCCCAGCAGGGCCAGCACCTCGCCGCGTGCCAGGGTCAGGCTGATGGCGTCGTTGGCGACGAGCTTGCCGAAGCGTTTGGTGATGCCCGACAGTTTCAGGACGGGGGCGTTGGTGGAGGCCATCTACTTCCACGCCGCCAGAAACGCCCGCAACACCTTGGCCGAGTTGGCGGCCGCCAGGCCCATGAAGGTGCCCATTTCGTTCTCGCCATCACCACCACCGGCCAGGTCGCTCAGCGACCGGAAGGCGATGTAGGGCACGCCGTTGCTGTGCGCGACCATGGCGGTGGCGGCGGTTTCCATGTCGAGAACGTTGGCCTCGAAGGTCTTGAAGGCGTATTCGCGGAAGGCCTTGTTGTCCACAAAGGCCTGGCCCGATACGCCGTTGCCGCCCACCACCAGTTGTGGGCGCTGCTTGAGGCAGGTGCCGGCCAGGCAGTGCTCCAGGCCCACGTTCTGCAGGCTGCGGGCGGTGGCCAGCATCTTGGGGTCGGCTTCGAACCAGAACTTCTTGCTGAGTTGGGGGTTGGCAGCCGATCGCACCTCCACCGGGCGCGGGTGCATCATGCCGAAGGCGGGCATCGTCAGCTCGCTTTTCATCCACGCGGGGGCGCTGTACTGGCCGGGTTTGTCTTCACGCGCCATCAGCCATTCCATGTACTGGCCCCACTGTGCGGGCACCGTCACGTCGCCAATGTGCAGGCTAGGGTTAACGCCGCCCGCAATGCCGCTGAAGACCACGTGGCTCACGTGGAAGCGGTCCAGCACCAGCTGGGTGTTCATGGCCGCGTTGGTCATGCTGATGCCCGACAGGAAAACCACCACGGGTTTGCCCTCCAGCGTGCCGGTGGTGAACTCCACGCCGTTGATGCTGTGCTTGGCAGGGTGCTGCACCTGGGGCAGCAGCACGGTCAGCTCGGGCGCAAAGGCGGAGATGATGGCGATGCGGGGTGTGTCGTCCAGCCGGACAGCCGTCTTGCCTGTCGGGCCGGATGCACAACCGGCGAGTGCACCAGCCAGTGCCAGTGCTCCCAGCAGGCGGGTGAAATGAGAGGCGATGAAGTGCCGCAATGGCATGGACGAGGAGGTGGTCATGGGCATACCAGGCAGGGACAGAGACGGACGGATAACGGCAACAAAAAAGGGCCACCGCGATGAGTGGTGGCCCAGGTATTTACCCGCCTTGTCTCGCATGGGTGGTTTGGAGTGGCTGACAAAGCTCAGCGCAGCGGTTCTGGCTAGGCGCTGTGTCGCAGGCAGTACTGCAAGTACGACAAGACACAGCAACAACGCCAGAAGAGTTTTGTCATCCACTCCCCTTACTTGGCCGTGGACTTGGGCTGGCTGTCGTCCACCTTCACGGTGAACTTGCCGGCCAGGATGTCGGCCTCCTTGGCCTTGACCTTGGCGACGATGTCGGCCGGCACCTTCTTCTCGAAGGTGCCCAGGGGCGCGAGTTCGGAGCCCTTGTGCTTCATCATCGAATATGGGCCGTAGTCCTCGGCCGTGAATTTGCCGTCCTTGACCAGCTTGAGCGCGCGCTCGATGCTGGGCTCCATGTGCCACAGGGCCGATGCCACCACGGTGTCGGGGTACTGCTCTTGCGTATTGATCACGTTGCCGATGGCGAGCTTGCCTTTTTCCTTGGCCGCGTCGCTCACGCCAAAGCGCTCGGCGTAGAGCACGTCGGCGCCCTTGTCGATCATGGCGAAGGTGGCTTCCTTGGCCTTGGGTGGGTCAAACCAGCTGTTGATGAAGGTGATGGTGAACTCGACCTTGGGGTTGGTCTCTTTGGCGCCCGCCATGAAGGCGTGCATCAGGCGGTTGACTTCGGGGATGGGGAAGCCGCCCACCATGCCGATCTTGTTGGTCTTGGTCATGCCGCCAGCCACCATGCCGCTGAGGTACGCGGGCTCCTGGATGTAGTTGTCGAACACGCTGAAATTGGGCGCCTGTGGCTTGCCGGAGGAGCCGAGCAGGAACGAAGTCTTGGGGAAGTCCTTGGCCACCTTGCGGGCGGCGGCTTCTACCGCAAAGGCCTCGCCCACGATGAGCTGGTTGCCGCCGGTGGCGTACTCGCGCATCACGCGCTCGTAGTCGGCGTTGCTCACGTTTTCGCTGGCCTTGTATTCGATCTCGCCACGTGCCTCGGCGGCCTTGAGGGCCTTGTGGATGCGGCTGACCCATTGCTGTTCAAAGGGCACCGTGTAGATCGCCGCGACCTTGATCTTGGACTGCGCGAAGGCCAAAGAGGGCGCCATCGCCATGGCGGCCGAGAGGGCCATGGAGGTGCAGAGCAGGCGTCCGGTGAAGATGCGGCGAGTGGTCATGGTGGGGTTCCTTCAGACAAGCAAACAAGGAGGTTGGGTGTGCTGCTACCAAGCAAGGAGCGCGCCAGTCGGTGGCTGTGTAACTGCAAACCAGCGGCAAGTCTGCCAGAGGAAAGCCACCAGTTGGTAAAAAAATGGTGCATGCGTGCAGCGCATCCGGAAACCAGGCTGGGGCACCCCACCAGGGTAGGGCTCACAATGGGCTGTTACGCAACGCAGGGAGGCCCGGTGATGAAAAAAAAAGCCACCGCTGGGCGGCAGGCCCTGCGGTGGCTGGTGCACGGGCGCTGCCGTTGTGCGCTTATTTGGTGCCAAAAATGCGGTCACCCGCATCGCCCAGGCCTGGCAGGATGTAGCCGTGGTCGTTCAGCTCGCGGTCGATGGCGGCGGTGAAGATGGGCACGTCGGGGTGGGCCTTCTGCAGCGTGGCCACGCCTTCAGGGGCGGCCAGCAGGCAGACGAACTTGATGGAGCGGGGGTTGAGCTTCTTGAGGCGGTCCACACAGGCTGCGGCGGAGTTGCCAGTGGCCAGCATCGGGTCCACCACGATGATGTCGCGCTCGTCCATCTCGGACGGCATCTTGAAGTAGTACTCCACGGGCTGCAGCGTGGCCGGGTCGCGGTACAGGCCGATGTGGCCCACGCGGGCGCCGGGCACCACGTTGAGCATGCCGTCCAGAAAGCCGTTGCCCGCGCGCAGGATGGAGACCAGCACCAGCTTCTTGCCATCGATCATCTTGCCGGTCATGGTCTCCAGCGGGGTTTCGATCTGCACATCCTGCAGCGGCATGTCGCGGGTCACTTCGTACGCCATCAGCGTGGACAGCTCGCCCAGCAGGCGGCGAAAGCTGTTGGTGCTGGCGTCTTTCTTGCGCATCAGCGTGAGCTTGTGCTGGACGAGGGGGTGGGTGATGACGGTGACGTTGCTCATGGGGAACCTGAAAGGAGAAGGGCAGAGGCCTTTGCGCTGACGAACAGGCGCGCTCTGCCGCGCGGTGAGTGAAAAAGTGGGGGCTAGTCTGCCAGAAACCGTGCCAGCCGCGACAAATCGACGTTGCCGCCGCTGATGAGGATGCCGACGCGCGCTCCGTGGATGTCGACGTTGCCATGCTGTGCCCCGGCGAAGGCCAGGGCGCCTGTGGGCTCGACCACGATCTTCATGCGCTCGGCAAAAAAGCGCAGGGACTCGACCAGTTGCTCGTCGGTGGCGGTGACCATGTCGTCGGCCAGGCGCTGGATGATGGGGAAGGTGAGCTGGCCCAGCGCCTGGGTTTGTGCGCCGTCGGCAATGGTGTGGGGCGTGGGGATCTGCACCACATGCCCGGCCTTGACCGACTGCTGGCCGTCGTTGCCCGCTGCGGGCTCCACCCCTACCACCCGGCATTGCGGCGCCAGGGCCTCGGCGGCCAGCAGGCTGCCCGCAAGCAGGCCGCCGCCGCCGACGCAGACGAACAGGTAGTCCAGGTCAGGCACTTCTTCAAAAAGCTCCTTGGCCGCCGTGCCCTGGCCCGCGATCACATGGGGGTGGTCGAACGGGGGGACCAGCGTCATGCCGCGCTCCAGCGCCAGGCGGCGGCTGATGGCCTCGCGGTCTTCGGTGTAGCGGTTGTAGGTGACGACCTGGGCGCCATAGTCGCGCGTGGCGGCCATCTTGGAGGCGGGGGCGTCCTCGGGCATGACGATGGCGGCAGGCATGTCCAGCAGCCGGGCCGACAGTGCAATGGCCTGCGCGTGGTTGCCCGCCGAGAAGGCGAGCACACCACGTTCGCGCTGCTCATCGGTGAACTGGGCCAGGGTATTGAACGCGCCCCGGAACTTGAAGGCGCCGGTGCGCTGCAGGTTCTCGCACTTGAAGAACAGCTGCGCGCCCAGCCGCTCGTCGGCGGTGCTGGAGCGCAGCACGGGCGTGCGGTGCGCCATGCCCTTGAGCCGGTGCGCGGCAGCGGCCACATCGTCGTAGGTGGGTGGGGTCAGGCTGGGCAGCGTCATGGTGGCGGCATCCTTGTGGGCAGGGCTGGAAGACGGCCAAACCCCTTAAGGCCTGATGATAGCCCTTTGCCTCGCCATTTCAAGCAAAAGGGCTTGCAAGCGCTAGTGCTGCATGCCTGGGCAGCTATACATTTTGATGTGGCACATGCCCGTGCGCGCACCGCAATCCGGGCCGCATGGCGCGGCCCGGCGGCGCTCAGCCCAGCTCGCTGAACCGTTGCAATGGTGTGAGCGCCGGGAACTCGCCCGCGCGTTTTTGCTTCATGGCCGTGACCGATTCGCGCACATGCTGGTTGCTCCAGATGGCGCCCTGCAGCCAGCCCATCTGGCGCAGGCTGTCTTCCACGCTGTGGTCGCGCGCGTAGTTCACGGCCTGCTTGGTGCCCCAGATGGCCACCGGGGGTTTGGACGCGATCTCCTTGGCGCACTGCAGCGCGGCAGCCAGCATGGCCTCTTGCGTGTCGAACACCTCGTTGACCAGGCCATAATCCAGGGCCTTGGCGGCGCTCAGGCGCCGGCCGGTGTAGGCCAGTTCTTTGACCACACCCAGCGGAATGAGCTTGGGCAGGCGCTGCAGCGTGCCCACGTCGGCCACCATGCCGATGTTGATCTCCTGGATGCAGAAGAACGCATCCTGCGTGGCGTAGCGGATGCAGCCTGCGGTGACCATGTCCACCGCGCCGCCGATGCAGCCGCCGTGGATGGCCATGATCACGGGGATGCGCAGGTTGTCGATGCGTGTGAAGGTGGCCTGCATGTCGGTCAGCAGGTCGAAGATGGCGGCCCGGCCTTCGGGGCTCTGGTCGTCCATGGTGATGGCGCCGCCAAAGGTCTCCAGCGCCATCCCGGCGCTGAAATGTTTGCCGGTGCTGCTGATGACCAGCGCCCGCGCCTCGCCCGCCTGGTGCAGCTGGGCCAGCACCGTGTCCAGCTCGCGCCAGAAGGTAGGGTGCATGGTGTTCATGGCCTCGGGTTTGTTCAGAACCAGATGGGCCACGTGGTCAGTGATGCTGAGGGAAAAGCAGGTGAGGGTGTTCATGGGGTGCCACTGTAGACCGGTGGGTGCAGGCCCGGTCGTCGCCTGGGTGACTGGGCGTGATTTCAGGCCATTTTGGCTGCATGCGCTAGTGCATCATGCCTGGGTAGCTATCAAAAAGAGAGTGATTGGGGTTGGCGTTGTGCCGCCCGTGGGGCCGGTGGACCAGGCGCTCAGTCCCCGCCGCCACCACAACCGCCGCCGTCGCCCCCGCCATCCCCGCCGCCGTCACTGCCTGCATCCGAACTCTCGGCACCGCCAAAGTCGCCCGAGCTGCCGCTGTAGCTGCCGTCCGAAAAACTGGTGCCGCAGTAGCTGTCGCCGCCGCTGCCGCCCGCGTCGCTCTTGCGGGCAATGTCGGAGCAGTCGGGCACGTAGCTGAAGCCTCCGGCAATCGCGAACTTGGCGTCCAGTGCAAACAGCAGGGGCAGGCGGCTGGGCGCCTTGGGGTCGATGGATTCTTCCTTGCACACCCAGTACCAGCAGCGGCGCAGGCCGTCGTTGTGGCGCGCCTTGTGGCCCAGCGCCTCAGCGGGAGTGTGGTGCAAAAAGAAACCCAGTGCGTTCTGGCACCACAGTTTGTACGCCTGCGTGTGCAGGATGAATTCGTGCCACAGCGCATCGACCGCCTTGGAGGGCATGGCCACAAACTGCTGGTTGCTGCGCAGGCAGGCCATGAAGAACTGGCGCAGGCCGCGTTCCACCAGTTCACAGTCGCGGGTGCTCAGGTGGGGGTAGGTTTCGCGCAGCTTGCGCTGCAGAAAGCGGGGCAGGGGAGCCTCGCGGATGTAGCGCTGGCGCACTGCGTTGGTCCACTGGATCACCAGCGCCGTGATGGTCACGGTGGCCATGAAGTACAGGACCCAGGGCCAGCGCAGGCGCCAGGCGCCTGCAAAGATCCCGAGGATGGCCGCCACCCACACCCCAATGGCCAGCAGCATGACCTTGCCGCCCCAGCGCAGCAGAACGTTTTCAATGCGTGTCATCGTCCCTCCTTCTTTTTTGTTGTTGTGTATGGCGATTTCACGGCGGTCATGTGACTGATTTGTGACGAATCGCAGGGTGTCGTCAAAAGGTCACAGGCGCCGTGTTGTGCGCTTTCACAGGGAGGCGAGCCAGTGGCGGGAGGGGCGCCCGGTCTATGACGCCGGGCGCCGTCCCAACGGCGTCAGCGGCGCTTGCTGCCGCCGCCAAAGATGCCGCCGAGCACACCCCGCAAAATCTCCTTGCCGATCGTGGTGCCCATGGTGCGCACGGCGGACTTGGCCATGGTCTGCGCCAGGCCGTCGCGTTTGCCACCGCGCGGGCCGGTGCTGCCAAACAGCACGTCGTTCAGCCCGCCCAGCAGGCCGCCGCCTTCTTCGGTGGGCGCACCAGTGGCCACCTTGCCGTTGCCCCCGCCCGCTGCGTTACCCGCCTGCCCGCTGGCTTCGGCGGCGCGGCCCTTGAGTTTTTCGTAGGCCGACTCGCGGTCCACCACCTTTTCATACACACCCGCGACCAGAGAACTGGCCATCAGGGCCTGGCGCTGCTGCGGGGTGATGGGGCCCAACTGGCTGCCGGGAGGCAATACAAACACGCGCTCGGTCACGCTGGGGCGGCCCTTGGCGTCCAGAAAGCTCACCAGCGCCTCGCCCACGGCCAGCTCGGTGATGGCGGTTTCAATGTCCAGCCCCGGCTTTTGCCGCATGGTGGTGGCCGTGGCCTTCACGGCCTTTTGGTCGCGCGGGGTGAAGGCGCGCAGCGCGTGCTGCACGCGGTTGCCCAGCTGGGCCAGCACGCTGTCGGGGATGTCGAGCGGATTCTGGGTGACGAAATACACACCCACGCCCTTGGACCGCACCAGTCGCACCACCAGCTCGATGCGCTCGATGAGCACTTTGGGCGCCTCGTTGAACAGCAGGTGGGCCTCGTCGAAGAAGAACACCAGTTTGGGCTGCTCGGGGTCGCCGATCTCAGGCAGCTGCTCGAACAGCTCGGACAGCATCCACAAGAGGAAGGTGGCATACAGGCGCGGCGAATTCATGAGCTTGTCGGCCGCCAGGATGTTCACCACGCCATGGCCGTCCACGGTCTGCATGAAGTCCTGGATGTTGAGCATGGGCTCGCCGAAGAACTGCGTGCCGCCTTGCTGCTCGATCTGCAGCAGGCCGCGCTGGATGGCGCCCACGCTGGCGGCACTCACGTTGCCGTACTCGGTGGTGAAGTCCTTGGCGTTGTCGCCCACATATTGCAGCATGGCGCGCAGGTCCTTCAGGTCCAGCAGCAGCAGGCCGTTGTCGTCGGCGATCTTGAACACCAGATTGAGCACGCCCAGCTGGGTCTCGTTCAGGTTGAGCATGCGGCCCAGCAGCAGCGGGCCCATGTCCGACACCGTGGCGCGCACCGGGTGGCCCTGTTCGCCAAACACATCCCACAGCGTGGTGGGGCAGGCCAGGGGCGTGGGCAGGTCCAGGCCCCGCTCCTTGAGCACGGCGGCCAGCTTGTCGCCAATCTTGCCGGGCTGGCTGGCGCCCGTGAGGTCGCCCTTCACGTCGGCCATGAATACTGGCACACCGATGCGGGAGAAGTTTTCCGCCAGGGTCTGCAGGGTGACGGTCTTGCCCGTGCCGGTGGCGCCGGTGATGAGCCCGTGGCGGTTGGCCAGGCCGGGAAGCAGGTGGCATTCAATCGTGTCGTGCTTGGCAATCAGCAGGGGTTCGGCCATTTCGGGTTTCCTCGGGGGTACGGGTTCGGCAAAAAGTAAAATCCACCGACTAGATTAAATCAATACAAAAGGACTTCTCGTGGCAGGACACAGTAAATGGGCGAATATCCAGCACCGCAAAGGGCGCCAGGATGAAAAACGCGGCAAGATCTGGACCCGCATCATTCGTGAAATCACTGTGGCCGCCCGTGCCGGTGGCGGTGACCTGTCAGCCAACCCCCGCCTGCGCCTGGCGGTGGACAAGGCCAAGGCGGCCAACATGCCCGCCGACCGCATCAAATACAACATCGACAAGGCCACGGGCAACGCCGAAGGCCTGACCTACGAAGAAATCCGCTACGAAGGCTATGGCATTGGCGGCGCAGCCATCATGATCGACACCATGACCGACAACCGCGTGCGCACCGTGGCCGAAGTGCGCCATGCGTTCAGCAAACACGGTGGCAACATGGGCACCGAAGGCTCGGTGGTGTTCCAGTTCAAGCACTGCGGCCAGCTGATTTTTGCCCCCGGTACCAGCGAAGACAAGGTGATGGAAGTGGCGCTGGAGGCGGGCGCTGAAGACGTGGTGACCGACGAAGACGGCGCGGTGGAGGTGCTGACCGCCCCAGCCGACTTTGAAGCGGTAAAGAACGCGCTGGAGGCCGCAGGCCTGACGGCCGAGGTAGCGGGCGTGACCATGCGGCCCGAGAACACGATCGAGCTGACCGGCGAAGATGCCGCCAAGATGCAGAAGCTGCTGGATGTGCTGGAAGACCTGGACGACACGCAAGAGGTCTACCACAACGCGGCGCTGTGACTTCGCATCCGTTGATCACCGCTTTTTTCTTGCCCTGACCTGTTTTCCGACTGATATTCCCCCGAATCCCGCCCAGCAGCGCAGCTGCTGTGGGCCGGATTCACAAAAGGTTCCTATGAAAGTACTTGTGATTGGTGGCGGCGGCCGTGAACACGCGATGGCGTGGAAACTGAGCCAGTCCCCCAAGGTGACCAAGGTGTTTGTGGCACCCGGCAACGGTGGCACGGCCCTGAACCCCAAGCTCGAAAACGTGGCGATCTCCGATGTGCGCGAACTGCGCGCGTGGGCCCAGGCCGAAAAGATCGCGCTGACGGTGGTGGGCCCCGAGGCCCCACTGGCGGCAGGTGTGGTCGACGAGTTCCGTGCCAACGGCCTGCGCATCTTCGGCCCCACCAAGGCGGCAGCCCAGCTCGAAAGCTCCAAGGCCTTCTCTAAGGCCTTCATGCGCCGCCATGGCATCCCCACGGCCGACTACGACACCTTTACCGACCCGGTCGCCGCCCACGCGTTTGTGGACCGGCTGGGCGCACCCATCGTCATCAAGGCCGACGGCCTGGCAGCGGGCAAGGGCGTGGTCGTGGCCATGACGCTGCAGGAGGCCCACGACGCGGTGGACTTCATGCTGGTGGACAACAAATACGGTGTGACGCACAACGAAGGCGGTGCGCGCGTGGTGATCGAGGAATTCCTCGAAGGCGAGGAAGCCAGTTTCATCGTGCTGTGCGACGGCAAGAACGTGCTGGCGCTGGCCACCAGCCAGGACCACAAGCGCTTGAAGGACGGCGACGAAGGCCCCAACACCGGCGGCATGGGCGCGTATTCGCCCGCCCCCGTGGTCACGGCCGATGTGCATGCCCGCGCGATGCGCGAGATCATCCTGCCCACCATCCGGGGCATGGAAAAGGACGGCATTCCCTACACCGGCTTCCTGTATGCGGGCCTGATGATCGACGCCAAGGGCCAGCCCAAGACGCTCGAATTCAATTGCCGCATGGGCGACCCCGAGACGCAGCCCATCCTGATGCGCCTGAAAAGCGACTTCAGTGACGTAATGGCCGCTGCTGCTGACGGCAAACTCGACCAGATGGAACTGCAATGGGACCGCCGCACCGCGCTGGGCGTGGTCATGGCCGCCCATGGCTACCCGGAGAACCCGCGCAAGGGTGACCCCATCACTGGCCTGCCTGCTGAGGCGGACGATGCCGTGGTGTTCCATGCGGGCACGCAGCTGAAAGATGGTGTGGTCAGCGTGACCGGTGGCCGGGTGTTGTGCGTGACGGTGCTGGCCGACAGCGTCAAGCAGGCGCAGCAACGTGCGTATGACGTGGCACGCGGCATCCAGTTTGATGGCGCGCAGTACCGCCGCGACATTGGCTTCCGTGCCCTGAAAAGCTGATGGCAGACGCTCAGACCCTGAACCCTGCCGACACGGTGACCCGCGTGCGCGGCTACCTGGTGGGCCTTCAGGCCCGCATCACCGATGCGCTGGAAGCCGTGGAAGCCGCTGAAGGCGAGGGCGGCGCACGCTTTCTGGCCGATGCCTGGAGCAAGCCGCCCGGCGAGCCGCTGCAGGGTGACGGCATCACCAAGATCATGGAAGGCGGCCGCGTGTTCGAGCGCGCGGGTTGCGGCTTCAGCCACGTACGCGGCCCGCAGCTGCCACCTTCGGCCACGCAGCACCGGCCCGAGCTGGCGGGTGCGCCGTTTGAGGCCATGGGCGTGTCGCTGGTGTTCCACCCGCGCAACCCTTATGTGCCCACCGTGCACATGAACGTGCGCATGATCGCCGCCGGCCACCCCGGCCAGGCGCCCACCTGCTGGTTTGGCGGCGGCATGGACCTCACGCCGTACTACGGGTTTGAAGAGGATGCGGTGCACTTTCACGGCACCTGCCGCGATGCGCTCAGCGCCTTTGGCGACGACAAGTACCCCCGCTTCAAGCAATGGTGCGACGAGTACTTTTATCTCAAGCATCGCAGCGAGCAGCGCGGCGTGGGCGGCGTGTTCTATGACGATTTCTCGGAGCTGGGCTTTGAACAAAGCCTGGCGATGACGCAGTCGGTGGGCGATGCCTTTCTGGGCGCCTACCTGCCCATCGTCGAGAAACGTTGGGGCATGCCCTACGGCGAGCGCGAACGCGGCTTCCAGCTGTATCGCCGGGGCCGCTATGTCGAGTTCAACCTGGTGTGGGATCGGGGTACACACTTTGGCCTGCAGTCGGGCGGGCGAACCGAGTCCATTTTGCTGTCCATGCCGCCGCTCGTGTCTTGGTCTTACCAGCGCTCTGACGCAGCCGATTCGGCCGAAGCCGACCTCACGCAGCGCTTTTTGGTGCGGCGCGACTGGCTGGCTGAAGGCCTTGGCGCAGCGCAGTCAATGGCCTGAAAAACGCAAAAGCTATAATTTCAATAGCTGCCCGCGCTTTTCACATGAGCGCAAGAGGTCAAAAACACCTCATATTGCTGCAGCGCCCCAGCACAACACCCGCGCAACACTCAAGGCCCAGCCCGCTGGCTGCGCGATGCGTTGCACGCTATATTGATTCCATTCCCTCTCTATTCACCGCCTGATGACCACCTCCACCAAATCGGAAACCGCTGCCAAAAAAGACGTCACCAAACTCCAGCGCGCCATCGTTGATGGCCTGGAAGACGTCAAGGCGCAAGACATCCAGGTCTTCAACACCGAGCATCTCTCGCCGCTGTTTGAACGGGTGATCGTGGCATCGGGCACCTCCAACCGCCAGACCAAGGCCCTGGCCGCCAGCGTACGCGACGCGGTCAAGGAGGCAGGGTTCTCCAAGCCCCGCATCGAAGGCGAAGACAACGGCGAATGGATCATCGTGGACTGCGGCGCGGCTGTGGCGCATATCATGCAACCGGCCATCCGCCAGTACTACCGCCTGGAAGAGCTGTGGGGCGACACCCCCGTGCGCCTGAAGCTCGGCACAGCCAAGCCGGTGTCCAGCGCGGCCACGGAGTTGGCCGAGAAGAAGTCGGCCCAGAAGGCGGCCAAGTCGGATGCCAAGGCGGCAGGCAAGGCGCCCGCCAAGAAGGCGGCGGCCCCCACCGTAGCCCCCCGTTCGGGCAAGGCCACTGTCAAGGCGGTCGCCAAGACCGCTGCGAAGACTGCTGCCAAAACAGCCCCCAAGCCCGCTGCAAAAACTGCCGCCAAGGCTGCACCTGCCAAATCGGCTACCAACACAAGTACCGCCAAGCCAGCCAGCAAGACCACTGGCGCAGTTGCCACCAAGAAGCCCGCAGCCACCAAGACCCCTGTCAAGACGGTGGTGGTCAAGCCCGGTGGCGCCAAGAAGCCTGCGGCCAAGAAGTCGCCAGCTGCCAAGTCCCCTGCGCGCGCAGCTGCCAAGCCAGCCTCCGCATCGGGCTCCAAGCCCGCGGCCAAGAAGGCACCTGCTCGCAGCAAGGGCTGATCCGTTTCAGCTGCCGCGCGCTCCATCGCTTGCGCGCGGCAGCGGTGACTCCCTCACGCATCCAGGTTGATCCATGAAGCTGCTGATAGTGGCGGTCGGTCAGCGGGTGCCCGACTGGGCGCAGACCGCGTACGACGATTACGCCAAACGTTTTCCACCTGAACTCAAGGTCGAGCTCAAGGCCGTCAAGACCGAGCCGCGCGGCTCCAAGACGCTGGAGACGCTCTACGCCGCCGAGCGCGAGCGCATCGAAGCCGCCATTCCGCGTGGCACGCGCGTGGTGGCACTGGACGAGCGCGGTACCAACCTCACCACCAAGGCCCTGGCCGAACGGCTCAAGGGCTGGCAACTGGGCGGTGACGATGTGGCATTGGTGATCGGTGGCCCCGACGGGCTGGACCCGGCCTTTCGCCAGGCCGCGCACGAACGCATTCGCCTGTCCGACCTGACTTTGCCGCACGCCATGGTGCGGGTGTTGCTCATCGAGCAGCTGTACCGCGCCTGGTCGGTGAACGCCGGCCATCCTTACCACCGTGAATGAAGCAGACCCTTTGCGATGATGGTCTGTACTACTCCTGTTTTGATAGCTGCTAGCGCTTGATTAATAAGCGTATGGGATGTCCTGCATCACTCCCTGCGGTCTGTGATAGCGCGGCCTCGGGCAGTCCGCTGCGTTGCTTTTCTTGCCAATAGCCCGGCTATTGGCTGCAAAAAGACGCCTTACGGCCTATCCCGATCCGCACTACCACCGACTTGCGAGGGTGATGCAGGACATCCCTAGCCGATTTTTATTCAGAATCCGTTCATGCCCGACTTCATCTACCTCGCCTCCCAGAGCCCGCGCCGTCGCCAGTTGCTTGAACAGTTGGGCGTGCGCCACGAACTGCTGCTGCCCAACGTGGATGGCGACGAGCCCGAGGATGCCGAGGCCATCGAGGTGGTGCTGCCTGGCGAAGCGCCCACAGCGTACGTGGAGCGCGTGACGGCCCTCAAGCTCGACGCGGCCGTGGCCCGGCGCGCACGGCGCCAGTTACCGGATGCGCCCATCCTGTGTTCCGATACCACCGTGGCCTTGGGCCGCACCATCTACGGCAAGCCCGACGATGCCGCGCATGCGGCACGCATGCTGGCTGAACTGGCAGGGCACGAGCACCGCGTGCTGACCGCCGTGGCTCTTCAGGTAGGCACCAAACGGCTGACGGCCCTGTCGGTATCGCGCGTCACTTTCGCGCCCATGGCACCTGCGCAGATCGAGGCGTATGTGGCTACGGGCGAGCCGCTGGGCAAGGCAGGCGCCTACGGCATCCAGGGCCGGGCGGCGGCGTATGTGGAGCACCTGGCGGGCAGCTATTCGGGCATCATGGGGCTGCCGATGTACGAGACCGCGCACCTGCTGCGCGCAGCGGGCTTTGCGATCTGAGCGACGCCAACCAAAGACAACAACAACGCCATGCAACAAGACATCCTGATCAATTGGTCCCCCCAGGAAACCCGGGTGGCCGTGGTGGAGCACGGCGCCGTGCAGGAGCTGCACATCGAGCGCACGCTGGAGCGCGGTCTGGTCGGCAATGTCTATCTGGGCAAGGTCTCGCGCGTGCTGCCAGGCATGCAGTCGGCCTTCATCGACATCGGGCTGGAGCGTGCCGCCTTTTTGCACGTGGCTGACGTGTGGCAGCGCCAGCCCGATGGCGAGCCGCCCGCATTTGCCCGCAAGAACGAGCCGCAGGTACCGATCGAAAAGCAGGTGTTCGAGGGCCAGGCGCTCATGGTGCAGGTCATCAAGGACCCGATTGGCACCAAGGGCGCGCGGTTGTCCACGCAGATCAGCATTGCCGGTCGCCTGCTGGTGTTTTTGCCGCAGGACGACCATGTGGGCGTGTCGCAGAAAATCCCTCCCGCCGAGCGCGATGCGCTGCGCGCGCGGCTGCAGGCGCTGGTGGGCGACAAGTCCACGGGCGGTGGCGGCGGCTTCATCCTGCGCACCAACGGCGAAGATTCCAGCGATGCCGAGCTGGCCGAAGACATCGCCTACCTGCGCAAGACCTGGGCGCGCATCAAGGAGGCATCGCTCAAGCTGCCCGCCATGTCGCTGTTGCACCAGGACCTGGACCTGCTGCAGCGCGTGCTGCGCGATCTGGTGGGCGACCACACGCAGACCATCCGCCTGGATTCGATGGAGCAGTTCCAGCGCCTGCGCGCGTTCGGGCAGGAGTTCATGCCCGCAGCCGCTGGCAAGCTGCAGCACTACAAGGGTGAGCGGCCGATTTTTGACCTGTACTCCATCGATGAGGAAGTGGCCAAGGCGCTGGGCCGCCGCGTCGATCTCAAGTCGGGCGGCTACCTCATCGTGGACCAGACCGAGGCGCTCACCACCATTGACGTGAACACCGGCGGCTACGTGGGTGCGCGTAATTTTGACGACACCATCTTCAAGACCAACCTGGAGGCCGCGCAAGCCATTGCGCGCCAGCTGCGTCTGCGCAACCTGGGCGGCATCATCATCGTGGACTTCATCGACATGGTGCGGGACGACCACCAGCAGGCCGTGCTGTCGGAGTTCAAAAAGCAGCTGGCCCGCGACAGGGTCAAGACCATGTCATCTGGCACCTTCTCGCAACTGGGTCTGGTGGAGATGACGCGCAAGCGCACCCGCGAATCACTGGCACACATGCTGTGCGAGCCCTGCGAGGTGTGCCAGGGCAAGGGCAGCGTCAAAACTGCGCGCAGCGTGTGCTACGACATCCTGCGCGAGATCCTGCGCGAAGCCCGCCAGTTCAACCCGCGCGAGTTCCGCGTGGTGGCGTCCGCGCGGGTGGTGGAGCTGTTCCTGGACGAAGAAAGCCAGCACCTGGCCGGCCTCTCGGACTTCATCAAAAAACCCATCTCGCTGCAGGCCGAAAGCGCAATGGGGCAGGAACAGTACGACATCGTGCTGCTGTAGCAGCAGCGTTGATCGACCGCGCGCTCAGAGGCTGAGAGTTTTTTAGCCAAGCCCGAAAGGCGCGCGAAAACGCCTCGGATCGAGGCGCAAAGCACAGCCATAGCTCGGGCTATGGCGAGCATTTGCAACGAAGAGCCGGGGCGTTTTGGCGTGCAAGGCGGGCATGGATAGAAGACTCTTAGCCTCTCAGGCCTCGATTTGCATCGCAGGGCGCGCCTGCACCCGCGCCAGCCACGCCTGCACATGCGGGTGTGCATTGACGGGGGCACCCAGGTACACGCTGTAGCCCAGCACCGAGCCCACCACCAGATCCACCAGCGAATAGTCCGCGCCCAGCATCCAGGGCTGGGCGGCCAGGCGGGCATCCAGCAGGGTGAGCAGGTCGTTCAGCCCCGCTGTGGCTGCCTGTGCATGGGCAGGGCTGCGCAGCGCCTCTTCGCCCTGCGTGGCCAACTGCAGGCGCACCAGCACCGTGCCATAGGTCACGTACGCCCAGGTGCACCACGACAGCGCCTGCAACGCCTCGGGCGTGCCGGCGGCAGGCCACAGGCCACGCTCGATGCCGTAGCGGTGGCCCAGCCACAGGTGGATGGCCAGGGCCTCGAACATGGGCGCACCGTCCACCGTCAGCGTGGGGACCTTGCCGTTGGGGTTCAGGGCGAGATATTCGGGGCGGCGCTGCTCGCCGGTGCGGATGTCGATCTTCACGCGCTCGTGGGGCACGCCCAGCTCGGTGAGTGCGCAGGCAATCGGGGTGGCGCTGGACATGGGGTGCCAGTAAAGGACGATGGACATGGAAAACTCCTTGGTCGTGGTGGAAGAAAAGGTGGAGTCACTGTAAGAACCATTGCGGACAATTTCAGTCCTCGATTCAACGTACAGTGGCGGCATGCTCAGTTCTTCCACACGCCTGTTGCGCCTGCTGTCCCTGCTGCAAACCCGCAGCCACTGGATGGGCCCCGAGCTGGCCGAGCGGCTGGAAGTGCATCCGCGCACGCTGCGGCGCGACATCGACCGCCTGCGCCAGCTGGGCTACCCGGTGCAGGCCAGCAGTGGCGTAGCGGGCGGCTATGCCTTTCGCGCGGGGCATGCGTTGCCCCCGTTGCTGCTCGACGATGAAGAAGCCCTGGCCGTATCGATTGCGCTGCGCACCGCCACTGCGGGCGCCGTGGGCGGCATTGAAGAGCCCGCTCTGCGCGCCTTGGTGAAACTGGAGCAGGCCATGCCCCTGCGGCTGCGAGAGCAGGTGAACGCGTTGCGCTCCACCATCCTGCCGCTGGACCGCACCGGGCCCGTGGTGGAGGCCTCGCTGTTGGCCACGCTGGCATCGGCCTGCCGCGACCAGTTGCGGCTTGGCTTCTCGTACGAAGACGGCAAGGGGCGCGCTACCCAGCGCTCGGTGGAGCCACAGGGCGTGGTGCACACCGGCATGCGCTGGTACCTGGTGGCGTGGGACTGCGACCGTGGCGACTGGCGCACCTTTCGCATCGACCGCATGGTGGCAAAGCCCGAAGTCGGCGCGCATTTTTCACCGCGCCCCGGGCCGGACGGCGGCGACCTCAAGGCGTATGTGTCCCGCTCCATCACCGCAGCGCCGCACCCCGACCAAGCGCGGGTGGTGCTGCATGCCCCTTATGCAGAAATGGCGCGGCGCATTCCGCAGTCGGCCGGTGTGGTCACAACGCTGGCCTATGGGCAGCAGTGCCAGCTGGCATGCGCCGCCAGCGATGCACTGGTGTTCTGGCTCATGGCGCTGGATGTGGAGTTTGAGGTGCTGGCGCCCGCGTCGCTGCAGGAGCGGCTGCGCGTGGCGGGGGAGCGGGCGTTGCGTTGCACTGGTGCGCGCAGTTCGTGAGTTGGCGTCAGGGTACGAACCGGTACCCGATACCCGCCTCAGTCCGCAAGTGCCGAGGCATGGAGGCGTTGTCCTCCACCTTCTTGCGCAGGTTGGCCATGTGCACGCGCACGTAGTGCGTGTCTTCAGCATGGCCTGGGCCCCATACGGCCTTGAGCAGCTGGGCGTGGGTGATGACGCGGTCGGGCTGGGAGGCCAGATAGGTGAGCAGCTTGTATTCGATGGGCGTGAGGTGCAGGGCCTCGCTGCCATCGCCTTCGCCATTGCTTTGCGTGCGGCGCTCCACCGTACGGCGGGCAAGGTCCACAGTGATGGGGCCGAACTGGATGACGGGTGTGGCTTCGGCGCCGGATGTCCTTTGGCTGCGCCGCAGCTGCGCGCGTACGCGGGCCATCAGCTCGCCGGAGCCAAAGGGTTTGACCAGGTAGTCGTCGGCCCCTGCGTCCAGCGCCGCGATCTTGCTGGCTTCGGCGCTGCGGGCCGAGAGCACGATGATGGGCATGGCCGACCAGGTGCGCAGGTCGCGGATCAAATCGACGCCATCCCCATCGGGCAGCCCCAGGTCCAGCACCACCAGGTCGGGGCGGCGGGTGCCGGCTTCGATCAGGCCGCGCTGCAGGGTCGCGGCCTCGTGCACGGTGTGGCCTTCGGTCTCCAGCGTCAGGCGCACAAAGCGGCGGATATCGGCTTCGTCTTCAACGATGAGGATGTGCGTGGGCAGGTCGGTCATGGCATGGCATGGATGCAAGGGTGTCAGGCGTCGGCGTCATCGCCCAAGTCGGTGGGCGGTGTGCCGCGTGGCAGCAGCAGCGTAAAGCGCGCACCTGTAGGCTGGCCCTGTGCGTTGTGGATCGTATCGCCCCGGATGCTGCCACCATGCGCCTGCACGATGGCGCGGCAGATGGCCAGCCCCAGGCCGACGCCGGGCGTCGCGCTCTCGCGGGCGCCGCGCTCGAACTTTTCAAACAGCAACTCTTCGCGCCCTTTGGGCAGGCCAGGACCTTCGTCGGTGAGGGTCAGTGCCACCGCATCGCTTTGGGGCTGCGCGCTGATATGGATGGTGGTGCCTGCAGGCGTGTACTTGGCGGCGTTTTCCAGCAGGTTGACCAGCACGCGCTCCATCAGCACGGCATCGATCTGCAGCAGCGGCAGGTCGTCGGGTAGAGTCACTTCGACCCGGTGCGCAGCGATGGCTGGGGCGCTAGCGGCCAGGGCGCTGCCCACCACTTCTTCCAGCGGCTGCCAGGCCTTGCTGAGTTGCACGGCCCCAGCCTCCAGGCGGGCCATGTCCAGCAGGTTGTTGACCAGTGCGCTCATGCGCTGGGCCGATTGCTGGATGGCGCCGGTCAGCTCTTGTTGATGGGCAGGCAGGGGCGGCTGCACCATGGCCAGTGATTCGGTCAGGCCGACCAGCGAGGCCAGCGGCGTGCGCAAATCGTGCGAGATGGCCGACAGCAGCGAGTTGCGCAGCCGCTCGGACTCGATCTGTACCGTGCTCTTTTGTGCCACGTCGATGTAGTGGATGCGTTCCAGCGAGATGGCCAGCAACGAGGCGCAGGTCTGCAGCAGGCGGCGCGGTTCCACCCCAGGCACCTCTCCTTGGGGCATGGCCACCACCAGCACGCCACGGATGCGCATGGGCGCCTTGAGCGGCAGCACCAGCGTGGGGCTGGAGTGCAAGGTGTCGGTGCCCCGGCCTGCGGGCTCGCCGCGCTCAAACGCCCATTGCGCCACGGCCATGTCCACGGGGGCGGTGCCTCCGGGCAGCACCTGCAGGCGGTTGTCATCGTCGGCCACCACCAGCGTGCTGCCTGCGCTGAACTCGCCCGTGATGAAGCGTGCGCCAATCTCGGCCACCTGTTCGGGCAGCAGGGCGGCAGACAGGTCACGCGCCATGTCGTACAGGCTGCGCACACGGTGTTCGCGGTCGGTGGCGGCCTCGGCCTGCACCTTGAGCCCGGCGGTGAGCTGGCCCACCACCAGGGCCACCACCAGCATCACCGCAAAGGTGACGACGTACTGCGCGTCGCTCACCGCAAAGTTGAAGCGGGGCGGCACAAAGAAGAAGTCAAAAAACCCCACGCCCAGGAACGCCGCCATGATGGCCGGGCCGCGACCAAAGCGCAGCGCCACCCCCACCACCACCAGCAAAAACAGCATGACGATGTTGGTCAGCTCCAGCACGTTGGCCAGCGGTGTGGCAATGACGGCGGCAATGCAGCAGGCCAGGGCGGCGGCGATGTAGCCGGGCCAGAATGCAGCGCGGGGGGCTGCGGTGCTGGTGCGGGGGGCTTTCCGGTCTGTGGCGGCGTCCCGGCTAGGCAGTGTGCCCACCTGCAACAGGTCCAGGTCGCTGGCACTTTGTCCGATCTGCTCGGCCAGCGTGGCCTGCCACGGCCAGCGCCGGGTGCTGCGCCCCATGACCACACGCACCAGGTTGTGTTCGCGCGCATAGCGCACCAGGGCCTGGGCGGGCTGGGCTGCGGGCAGCACGGCGCAGGCGGCGGCGCCCAGTTGCTGCGCGATCTTCAGCGTGCGCTCCACCTGCGGGTGCAGGGTGGCCGACTGGCCTTGCTGCTCGGGCGTTTCCACATGCACGGCGTGCCACGGCAGGTCGAGCTGGGCGGCCAGGCGGGCGCAGCTGCGCACCACCTTTTCGGCGTTGTCGCCCGTGCCCACGCAGGCCAACAGGGCTTCGCGGTTGGGCCACACGGCCTCTGGCGTGGTGGTGCTGGCGCGCCGGTAGGCGCGCATTTCGTCGTCCACCCGGTCGGCGGTGCGGCGCAGGGCCAGCTCACGCAGGGCCAGCAAGTTGCCTTTGCGAAAGAAGTTGGCAGCGGCACGCTCGGCCTGCTGGGGCAGGTAGACCTTGCCGGCTTTCAGGCGCGCCAGCAGCTCGTCGGGCGGCAGGTCGACCACCACCACTTCGTCAGCAGCGTCAAAAAACTGGTCGGGCACCGTCTCCCACACGCGGATGCCGGTGATGCCGCTGACGATGTCGTTCAGGCTCTCCAGGTGCTGTACGTTCATGGTGGACCACACGTCGATGCCTGCGGCCAGCAGCTCTTCGGCGTCTTGCCAGCGCTTGGGGTGGCGCGACCCGGCCACATTGCTGTGGGCCAGTTCGTCCAGCAGCACCAGGCCCTCGGGGTTCGCAGCGCCCCAGGCCAGGGCGGCGTCCAGGTCAAACTCGGGCAGGGTGCGGTCTTTGTAGGGCAGGGCGCGCAGCGGCAGGCGCGGCAGGTGGGCGGTCAGCGCCTCGGTGTCGGTGCGGCCATGCGTTTCGACCACGCCGATGGTGACGGGCAGGCCCTGCGCCTGCGCCGCCCGGGCGGCGGACAGCATGGCAAAGGTCTTGCCCACCCCGGCGCAGGCGCCAAAAAACACCTTGAGCCGCCCGCGCTGCTGCTGGGCCTGCTCTTGCTGGATGCGCTGCAGCAGCGCGTCGGGGTCGGGGCGATCCTGCATGGGCACAGTGTATCCACCAATTTGATGTCGAATAGGCCTCAAGCGCTAGTATCAATTGAGCTGATAGCTATTTATTTGATAGCGAATCGAGTGCCAGATTCAAGGCCAGAACGTTCACACGCGGCTCGCCCAGCAGGCCCAGCCAGGGGGTGTCGGTGTGCTGCTGCACCAAGGCTTGCACTTGTCCCACGGGCAGGCCCCTGGCACGGGCCACGCGTTCGCTCTGGTAGGCGGCGGCTGCCGGGCTGATGTGTGGGTCCAGCCCGCTGGCCGACGCGGTGACCAGGTCGACGGGCACGGGGCGGGTGTTGCCCGGGTCGGCGGCACGCAGGGCTTCAATGCGGGCTTTGACCGCTTCGGCTAGCGCCGGGTTGGTGGGGCCCAGATTGGAGCCACCCGAGGCCGATGCGTTGTAGGGTATGGGCGCTGTGGCCGATGGGCGGCCCCAGAAGTGGCCAGGCTCGGTGAACGACTGGCCGATCAGCTCGGAGCCCACTGCCTTGCCACCCTGGGTGATGAGGCTGCCGTTGGCCTGGTGCGGGAAGGCCGTTTGTGCGACACCGGTCACGGCCAGCGGGTAGAGCAGGCCGGTGACGATGGACAGCACGACGAACAGCGTGAGGGCAGGGCGCAGCAGGCCGCCTGGGCTGGCGGGCACGTCGTCGCGGGGGATACGGATAGGCATACGATTTTCCTTGTCAGTGATTAAGGCGCTGTGTTGGCGAATGGGCAGCGATCAGGTCAACCCGGCTGCGGCCAACACCATGTCAATCAGCTTGATGCCAATGAACGGCACCACCATGCCCCCCAGCCCATAAATGGCCAGGTTGCGGCGCAGCAGCGCGGCGGCACCCACTGCGCGGTAAGCCACGCCCTTCAAGGCCAGCGGGATCAAAAAGATGATGATCAGAGCGTTGAACACCACGGCGGACAAGATGGCCGACGAAGGGCTGGCGAGGTGCATGAAGTTGAGCGCCGACAGCTGCGGGTAGGTGGTGACGAAGGCCGCAGGGATGATGGCGAAGTACTTGGCGATGTCGTTGGCAATGCTGAAGGTGGTAAGCGAGCCGCGCGTCATCAGCATCTGCTTGCCGGTCTCCACGATCTCGATGAGCTTGGTGGGGTTGCTGTCCAGGTCTACCATGTTGCCCGCCTCCTTGGCGGCCTGGGTGCCGGTGTTCATGGCCACGGCCACGTCGGCCTGGGCCAGAGCGGGCGCATCGTTGGTGCCGTCGCCGGTCATGGCCACCAGCTGGCCATTGGCCTGGTAGCTGCGGATGAGCTGCAGCTTGGCCTCGGGTGTGGCCTCGGCCAGGAAGTCGTCCACACCCGCCTCGGCCGCAATCGCGGCGGCCGTCAGGCGGTTGTCGCCCGTCACCATCACGGTCTTGATGCCCATGCGGCGCAGCTCGGCAAAACGCTCCTTGATGCCGCCCTTGACAACGTCTTTGAGCTCCACCACGCCCAGCACATGGGCACCATCGGCCACCACCAGCGGGGTGCTGCCACGGCGCGATACATCGTCCACTGCGGTCTGTACGGCGGTGGGGAAGCGCCCGCCCAGGGCTTCCACATGCTTGCGGATGGCGTCGGCCGCGCCCTTGCGCAGCAGGCGGGCGCCGGGCAGGTCTACACCACTCATGCGGGTTTGCGCCGTGAACGGCACAAACACCGCCTGCAGGCTGGAGAGATCACGCTCACGCAGGTTGAACTTCTGCTTGGCCAGCACCACGATGCTGCGGCCTTCGGGGGTTTCGTCGGCCAGCGATGCGAGCTGGGCGGCATCGGCCAATGCGGCATCGGTCACCCCGGGCGCAGACACGAACTGGCTGGCTTGCCGGTTGCCCAGGGTGATGGTGCCGGTCTTGTCCAGCAGCAGCACGTCCACATCGCCCGCAGCCTCCACCGCGCGGCCCGAGGTGGCGATCACATTGGCCTGCATCATGCGGCTCATGCCCGCCACGCCAATGGCGCTGAGCAAGCCTGCAATGGTGGTGGGGATCAGGCACACCAGCAGCGCCACCAGCACCACCAGGCTCACAGGCTCGCCCGCGCCGCTGGCCTGCACGCTGAACAGCGAGAATGGCAGCAGCGTAACCACCACGCCCAGGAACACGATGGTCAGCGCCACCAGCAGGATGGTCAGCGCGATCTCGTTGGGTGTCTTGTGGCGCTTGGCGTTTTCGACCATGGCGATCATGCGGTCGACAAAGGTCTCGCCGGGGTTCACGGCCACGCGCACCACGATCCAGTCGGACAGCACGCGGGTGCCGCCAGTCACGGCCGAGAAGTCGCCGCCCGATTCGCGGATCACCGGGGCCGATTCGCCCGTGATGGCACTTTCGTCCACCGACGCCACCCCGTCGATCACCTCGCCGTCGGCGGGAATGGTGTCACCGGCTTCCACCAGCACCACGTCGCCCTTGCGCAGGTGGGCGGCCTCCAGCGGCAGCCAGGTCATGGCCGTGCGTGGGGTGGTGCGGTCAAACTGGCCGTCCAGCTTTTTGGCCCAGGTCTGCTTTTTGAGGCCGCGCAGCGAGGCCGCCTGGGCCTTGCTGCGGCCTTCGGCCATGGCCTCGGCAAAGTTGGCAAACAGCACAGTGAACCACAGCCACAGCGCCACGGCAGCGGTGAAGCCCTCGGGCTTGCTGGCGGCCAGCGCGGTGGTGAAGGCGCTGCCCACGTACACCACAAACATCACCGGGTTGCGCCATTGCACGCGCGGGTCCAGCTTCTTGAAAGCCTCCAGCAGCGCGGGGCGTACCAGGGCGGGGTCGAACAGGGTCAATGTTTTGCGAGTCATCACAATCTCCCAGCCATTTCTTAACGGGGTGTGAGCACGAGATGCTCTACCACCGGGCCCAGCGCGAGGGCGGGCACATAGTTCAGCAAGCCCACCAGCAGCACCACGCCCGCCAGCAGCGCCACAAACAGCGGGCCGTGGGTGGGCAAGGTGCCATCGGTGGCGGTAGCGCGCTTCTTGGCGGCGAGGGACCCGGCCATGGCCAGCACCGGTACGATCACGCCAAAGCGGCCCAGCCACATGGCCACGGCCAGCAGCACGTTGTAGAAGGGGGTGTTGGCCGACAGGCCTGCGAAGGCGCTGCCGTTGTTGTTGGCGGCAGAAGACAGCGCGTACAGCACCTGGCTGAAGCCGTGTGCGCCGGGGTTGGAGAGGCCTGCGCGGCCTGCCTCGCTCATCACCGCCACGGCGGTACCGAGCAATACGAGCAACGGCGTGACCAGGATGGCGATGGAGACGAGCTTCATCTCATGCGTCTCGATCTTCTTGCCCAGGTACTCGGGTGTGCGGCCAATCATCAGCCCGGCGATGAACACGGCCATGATGGCGAACACCAGCATGCCGTACAGGCCCGAGCCGACACCGCCAAACACCACCTCGCCCATCTGCATCAGCGCCATGGGCACCATGCCGCCCAGGGGTGTGAAGCTGTCATGCATCGCAATCACCGCGCCGCAGCTGGCCGCCGTGGTGATGACGGCGAACAGGGCCGAGGTGGCGATGCCAAAGCGCGTTTCCTTGCCTTCCATATTGCCGCCTGCCTGCAGGGCGCTGGCGGCCTGGTCCACACCCAGCGATGAAAGCAGCGGGTTGCCCTGCTGCTCGAAGGCGGTGGCTGCTACTACTGCGACCACGAAGAGCAGACTCATCGTTGCCAGAATCGTCCAGCCCTGGCGCTCATCGCCCACCATGCGGCCAAACACCAGGCACAGCGCGGCGGGGATCAGGAAGATCGCCAGCATCTGCAACAGGTTGCTCGCGGCCGAGGGGTTCTCGAACGGGTGGGCCGAGTTGGCGTTGAAGAAGCCGCCACCGTTGGTGCCCAGCATCTTGATGGCCAACTGCGAGGCCACGGGGCCCATGGCCAGCGTCTGGGTGGTTTGTGTGGCGGGCTCGGTGACCGGAGCGCCTTGTGCGTCGAGCACGGGATGGCCTGCGCTATCGAGCTTGGGGGCGTCGTAGTGCACGGGCTCCAGCGTCTGTACCTCGGTATAGGACGACAGGTTCTGAATCACCCCTTGGCCTGCAAACACCACGGCCAACACCAGCGACAGGGGCAGCAGCACCCACAGCGTGGCGCGGGTCAGGTCGGCCCACACATTGCCGATGGATTGTGCAGAGTGCCTTGCAAAACCACGCACCAGCGCAATGGCGACCACCAGGCCCGTGGCGGCAGACAGAAAGTTCTGCACCGTCAGCGCCAGCATTTGCGTGAGGTAGCTCATGGTGCTCTCGCCACCATAGCCTTGCCAGTTGGTGTTGGTGACAAAGCTGATGGCGGTGTTGAAGGCCGAATCGGGTGCCACCGCAGCCATGCCCTGAGGGTTGAGCGGCAGCACGGCTTGCCAGCGCTGCAGCGCATACACCGCCAGCACGCCCAGGCCATTGAACACCAGCAGGCCCAGCGCGTAGCGCAGCCAGCCAGTTTCTTCGTTGGGCCGCACGCCAGCCAGTTTGAACAGCGGCCCCTCCAGCCGCCGCCCTAAGGTAAAGCGGCCTGCCATCACGGTATCAATCCAACGCGCCAGCGGCCATGCCAGCGCCAGCAGCAGTGCGATAAACACTGCCAATTGCAGCCAGGCACCGGTGCTCATGAAAAGTCCTCCGGCCGCAGCAGCACGGCGATCAGGTACACCAAAAGCGCAGCGGCGAGCACGGCCGCCAGAATCATCCAGCCGCTGGTCATGACCGCCCCCCTTGTGCTTGGTGATGCAGCAGCGCGCAACCCTTGGCCAAGCCATAGACGGCCAGCCAGAGCAGGCCTCCCACCGCCATCAATATCCAGTCCATAGCGTCCTCCTTGAGACATGGACCGATGCTAGGAACGGCCGCATCAAGATGGGCGCAAGAGTGCGGTGTGGGGTATCAAGATCGCATCAAGATGCGCGGGCGCCAGGCTTGGTTGGCAGAAAGATGTATGGCAATTTGCTATTGAATTTATAGCTATACGCACATGATATTCAAGCGCTACAGACCATTTCTATTCAAAGTTTTGCCCTGTAGCGCGGGTTTGCCGGTTCTCGCACTGGTTGCGGGCGTCAGCACGCTCGGCAGGTGTGGCGCCCCTTGAGGTCTGTCCCTTCTTCCAACGGGTCATTAGAGAACGCTCACATTGGCCTGCAGCAAAAGCGCTCGCAAGCTGCGATCATCCCCACCCTGCATCACGCTTCTGTTCTCCATGACCCAGGCCACACCGCTCCGCCCCAGCGCTTCCAATCCGCTCGATTCCCTCGTCCCCCTGCTGTTTGTGGCGCTCTGGAGCACCGGCTTTATTGGCGCCAAGCTGGGGCTGCCGTATGTGGAGCCGCTGACCTTTCTGGCGCTGCGGTTTGCCATCGTCATCGTGCTCATGCTCGCGGTGGTCGCCGTGGCGCATGCGCCGTGGCCTCCTTCGGGCAGGGCCTGGCTGCACATCGGGGTGTCGGGCTTGCTGGTGCACGGTGTGTACCTGGGCGGGGTGTTCATGGCCATCGGGCACGGGCTGCCGTCGGGCATTACAGCGCTGGTGGTGGGCTTGCAGCCGCTGCTGACAGCCCTGGTGGCCGGGGCTTTGCTGGGCGAGAAGGTGCGGTCAGCCCAATGGGCGGGCCTGGCCCTGGGCTTCACCGGCGTGGCGCTGGTAGTGGCCGGCAAGGTGGCTACCGTGCCGGCGAGTGCTTTGCTGGGCATGCTGCTGCCGGCGGTGGTCGCGCTGCTGGGCATCACGGCGGGCACGCTGTACCAGAAGCGGTTTTGCCCCTCGTTCGACTTGCGCACGGGCTCGGTCATTCAGTACCTGCCCTGTGCGGTGGCCATGGCCGCCGTCGCCTACGCCACCGAATCCATGGCCATATCGTGGACCGGCGAGTTTGTGTTTGCGCTGGGCTGGCTGGTGCTTGTGCTCTCACTGGGGGCCGTGAGCCTGTTGAACCTGCTCATCCGCCGGGGCGGCGCGGTCAATGTGGCCAGCCTGTTCTACCTGACCCCGCCCACCACAGCGCTGATCGCCTGGGCGATGTTTGGCGAGACGCTCAGCGGCTGGGCGCTGGCGGGGATGGCGCTGGCGGCTGCGGGGGTGTGGCTGGCGCGGCAGACGAAGTAAGAGCCCTGGAGGGCCCTGCGGATCACAGCTTGCGCAGCCGCTCCAGCGCCGCCCGCAGCGTCTCATCCTTCTTGGCGAAGCAGAACCGCACCACACGCTGGTCAAACCCGTCGCCATAAAACGCCGACAACGGAATCGCCGCCACGCCCACCTCGCGGGTGAGCCACTGGCAGAAATCAGCCTCGTTCAAATCACTGATCGCCGAGATGTCCACGCACTGGAAGTAGCTGCCCGTGCTGGGCAGCAGCTTGAAGCGCGAGCCTGCCAAGCCCTCGCGGAACAGGTCGCGCTTGGCCTGGTAGAACGCGGGCAGCTGCAGGTAGGGCGTGGGGTCTTGCAGGTAGGCGGCCAGGCCGTGCTGCACGGGGGTGTTGACGGTGAACACATTGAACTGGTGCACCTTGCGGAACTCGGCCGTCAGTGCTGCAGGGGCGGCCACGGTGCCGACCTTCCAGCCGGTGACATGGAAGGTCTTGCCAAAGCTCGACACGATGAACGCACGCGCGGCGAGGACGGGAAAGCGCGCGGCGCTCTGGTGCTCGACACCGTCGAACACCATGTGTTCGTACACCTCGTCGCTGATGAGCAGGATGTCGGTGGGGGCGAGCAGGTCTTCCAGCTGGCGCATTTCCTCGGCCGTCCAGATGGTGGCGCTGGGGTTGTGCGGGCTGTTGATGAGGATGGCGCGAGTGCGGGGCGTGATGGCCGCGCTGATCTTGGCAAAGTCGGGGCGGAAGGTGCCGGGTGTGAGCGGCACGCGCACAGCCTTGCCGCCGGCCAGCTCGATGTTCGGCACATAGCTGTCGTAGCACGGGTCGAGCACGATCACCTCGTCGCCCGCGTGCACGATGGCCAGGATGGCGGTGATGATGGCCTGCGTGGCGCCTGCCGTGATGGTGATTTCGGTGTTGGGGTTGTAGGTGCGCCCGTGCAGCGCCTCGATCTTGCGGGCCACGGCTTCGCGCAGGGCGGGCACACCGGTCATGGGCGGGTACTGGTTGTGGCCGGCTTGCATGGCGGCGGTGACGGCGTTCACCAGCGCGGGCGCGCATTCAAAGTCAGGAAAGCCCTGGCCCAGGTTCACCGCCTTGTGTTCGGTGGCCAGCGCCGACATCACGGTGAAGATGGTGGTGCCGACGTTGGGCAGCTTGCTGGGGAAGGCGGGTGTGCGGGCGGTGGTGGAGGTCATGGCGCAGCAGCGTGGAAAACGAGGAAATTCTGGAAGGGTTCAGGGTGCTTCTCGGGCTGAACGGAGGTCACAGCTCGTAGTCGTTGACATGGCCCGTCATCGCGCGGGCAATCAGCTCGCGGCTCAGGCGGTCGCTGAGCAGCTCGGCAAACTTGTAGACAAAGTTGCGCAGGTAGGCGCCGCGCTTGAAGGCCACGCGGGCCACGCTCTGCCCAAACAGGTGGCCCACGGGGCGCACGGCCAGGTCGCCCACCGGGTCGTCGCGCATGGCCATCTCGGCCACGATGCCGATGCCCAGGCCCAGGCGCACATAGGTCTTGATCACGTCAGAGTCGATGGCTTCGAGCACGATGCGGGGCGTGAGCTTGCGCGCTGCGAAGGCGTGATCGATCTTGCCGCGCCCGGTGAAGGAGGGGTGGTAGGTGATCAGCGCTTCGTGCGCAAGGTCGTCCAGACCGATGCGTTCCTTTTGCGCCAGAGGGTGGTCGTTGGGCACCACCAGCACGTGCTGCCATTCGTAGCAGGGCAGGGTGACAAGTTCGGGGTAGTCGGCCAGGGATTCGGTGGCCATGCCGATCTCGGCCACCTCGTCGATGATCATGCGGGCCACTTCGTGCGGTGTGGCCTGGTGCAGGCTCACGTTGACCTTGGGGTAGGCCTCGCGCAGGCGGGCCACAGGCACCGGCAGCACGTAGCGCGCCTGGGTGTGGGTGGTGGCGATGCTGAGGGTGCCGCTGTCTTGCGCGCTGAACTGCTCGCCAATGCGCTTCAGGTTGCCTACCTCGCGCATGATGACTTCGATGCTTTTGAGCACATGCTGGCCGGGTTCGGTGATGCGCTTGAGGCGTTTGCCGTGCCGGGCGAAGATGTCCACGCCCAGTTCTTCTTCCAGCTCGATGATGGCTTTGGAGACGCCTGGCTGCGAGGTATGCAGGGCCTTGGCGGCCTCGGTCAGGTTGAGGTTGCGGCGCGCAGCCTCTTGAACGAAGCGGAATTGGTGCAGATTCATATCGAATATCGCCTAAAGGATTGCATCATTATGCTGCAATCGTCTAAGCGAATGAACCGCACCCCAGAAATTTCAGATCGGCGGGCTTTCGCAGGCGATATCTGCCATCAAGGCCGTCATGCGTGGATCCTCCCCGATGGCGGCCTGGACGTGGAATTGCACGGCGGGGTGGGCGGTGCGCAGCTCCTGCACCAGCAGGGGCAAATCCTCCCGGGCGTGCTTGCCGGTGCCCAGAAACATCGGAACCACTGTGACGGCGGTGGCCCCATCGGCCACCAATTGACGGACGGCGTCCGGCAGGGCGGGTTCACACAGTTCCAGGTAGGCACAGATGGCCCGGCGGTCCGGACTTTGCGCTGCAATGCGCGTTGCGACTGCCTCCATAGGGGCGCGCCACAGGGGGTCTCGGGACCCGTGGGCAAACAGGACGATGGCGTGGGTCATGGGGCGGGGCGAGGTCAGGGTGTCAGCGTCTCAGCACCAGCCAGCCAAAGGCCGCCAGCGAGAGCAGGGAGTAGATCAGGCCGGGCGCTGCCGCTGTCAGCCATGGCGACCAGTTTTGCAGGTTGCCTGCATAACCAAAGACGTTGTTGAGCAGGAAGAAGCTGATGCCCGCCATCACGCCGCCGAACACGTAGCCCGCGATGCCGCCCGAGCGGAAATGCAGGTACGCAAAAGGCAGCGCCAGCACCACCATCACCAGACAGCTCAAGGGGTAGAACACCTTGCGCCAGAACTCGATCTCGTACTTTTGGGCGGACTGGCCGTTGGCGTTCAGGTGCCGAATGAACTGAAAGAGGTCCAGGGTGGCCATGCGATCGGGCTTGAGCAAAGAGGCCGCCACCATGTCGGCACTGATCTTGGTCGGCCACTGCAGGGAGGGGCTTTCCAGGTGCTCCACGCGGGCCTCGTTCTTGTCGCTTTGCTGTTCAAAGTGACTGCGCTGCACCTTCTCCAGGGTCCACGCTCCATCCGAGCCGAACTGCCCTGACGCGGCCCGCGTCTGCGAAGCCAGGCGGCCCTTGTCGTCAAACTCGAAGATGCGCACGTCCAGCATGCCGCCATTGGGGGTGAGCGCGCGCACGTTGACGGCAAAGGAGTGGTCTTCCTGCCGCTCTTTGAGCCATGCGCCCGTGGCGCCTGCTGTCAGCCGCCCCAGGTAGCGCACCTTGATGAGCTGGGCGGTGCGGTCCGTCAGGGGGGCCAGGTAGTCACCGACAGCAAAGGTCAGCAGCACGAAGACGCCACCCAGCGTGAGCAGCGTGCGCAGCGCCCGCCAGGGGCCCATGCCGCTGGTGCGCATGATGGTGAACTCCGAGCTTTGGGCCAGGCGGGCCATCACAAAGATGGTGCCGATCAGCACGGTGATGGGCAGCAGTTCATACAGATGGCTGGGAATGCTGAGCACCACAAACAGCAGCGCGTGCGATAGCTGGTAGCCATCCTCCCCCGCACGGCCCACCCAGCGGAGTTCATCCACCAGGTCAAAAAAGAAGAACAGGGCCAGAAAGCCCACGGTGACGAAGGTGACGGCGCCCAGCGCCTCACGGTGGATCAGGCGGCGGATGGTTTTCATGCGGACTGCCCTCCGGTGCGCAGGGACTGCCATAGCCGGCCCGTCCTCCATTGGTTGTGTCGGACAGCAAGCACCAGCAGTGAGGCCGCCAGCATGCCGCCGTGCAGCAGCACCATGAAACTGGTCAGGCCCAGCCGGTCCGCGCCCACCCAGCTCTGGCCCAGGGTCATGAGGTTGTAGTAAACGATGAAGGCAAACAGCGCAAACACCATGCTCGTGCTGCGCGCTGCGCGTGGGTTGACGCTGGCCACGGCCAGACCCAGCAGCACAAAGTTGAGCGCGGCCAGTGCCAGGCCGAGGCGCCAGCCCAGCTCGGCGCGGTAGGCCGGCAGCGGCCGCATCACGAGGTCGTAGGTCGTGCGTGTCTTCACCGCCAGTTCTTCCGCCGCACCTGGGGCTGCACTACCGATGCGGGTGCCGTACAGGCTGAACTCGCTGATCTTCACGCCGGGCTTGTCCCGCGAGGTCTCCAGGCGCTGACCGTCGCTCAGCAGGGCCATGCGTTCACCGCCCTGGGTCTCCAGCCGGGCGCTGCGGGCGGAAGTGACGGATTCGCGTTTGCCGTCATTGGCGGCAATGAAGACGTTGTTGGCGGCCTGCGTGTCGGGGGTGTCCTTGTCGATGAAGAACACCCGGCTGCCGTTGGACGACTCCTGGAACTCGCCCGGTGCAATGCGGTCGATGTCGCTGCGCTGCTCGTAGCGGGTCTTGAGTTCCTGGATCTGGGAGTTGGCCCAGGGCCACACCAGCAGCGACAGTACGGCAATCACCACCATCACCGGCCAGGCGAAGCGCAGCAGGGGGCGCACCAGACTGATGAGGCCGCGCCCGCTGGCGAACCAGATCACCATTTCGCTGTCGCGGTACATGCGCGACAGCGTGCCGACCACCGCAATGAACAGACTGAGGCTGAGAATGGTGGGCAATTGCCCCAAGACGGTGAAACCCATGACGAGCATCACGTCGGACGGGCTGACACTGCCCTTGGAGGCCTGGCCCAGCGTGCGGATGAGCATCATGGTCATGACCACGGTCACCAGCACCACAAGGGTCGCGCCGAAGCTGCGCGCCAGCTCCTTGCGGATGGATGAATCGAATAACATTGGCTGGAAGGAAAACACCAATTATGAACTTTGATCTCAAGACCCTTGAACTTGCTGCGGCAGCCTCGGAGAAATGCGACCTGCTGATCGTCCTGCTTCCCGAGGGCTTCAAGCCGGGCAAGGACGCGCTTTCTGCCCTGGCGGCCTTGGCACTCAAGAACGGAGATCTGACCACCAAGGCGGGCAAACACCTGCAGCTGTACCAGGTGCCTGCCGTTGCAGCCCGCCGCGTGGTGCTGGTGGGGTTGGGCGATGGGTCGGCGCGCGCAACGCGCCAGGCGCTGCAGGCACTGGGTGGTGCCATCAAGGCGCCCCTGACCAAGCGCGTGGTGCTGTGTTTTGCCGGCGCAGCCCCGGCGGCGTCTGTCAGCGCGGTTGTGCAGGCGGTGGCAGACGTGAGCTATGTCTACACCACCACCAAGACCAAGGTGGAAGCACGCAGCCTGAGCCGCTGTGTGGTGGGTGTGCCGGATGCTGCCAGTGCGCGTGACGGGTTTGACAGCGGGGTCGCCCTGGTCGCTGGTGTGGAGTTTGCCAGGGAGTGGGGCAACCGCCCAGCCAACCACGCAACCCCCAGCCTGCTGGCGGATGCAGCCAAAACACTGGCCAAGCTGCCACGCATCCAGTGCAAGGTCCATGGCCCGGCAGAGGTGGCGCGTCTGGGCATGGGCGCCTTCATGGCTGTGGCAAAGGGCTCTGAAGAGCCCCTGCGTTTCATCGAGCTGCGCTACAACGGCGCTGCCAAGGACCAGGCACCCATCGTGCTGGTGGGCAAGGGCATCACCTTTGACACCGGCGGCATCTCGATCAAGCCCGCGCCCGAGATGGACGAGATGAAATTCGACATGTGCGGCGCTGCCAGCGTGCTGGGCACCTTCCGCGCGCTGGGCGAACTGCAGCCGGCCATCAATGTGGTGGGCCTGATTCCCGCCTGCGAAAACATGCCGGACGGGCGTTCTGTCAAACCTGGCGATGTGGTCACCAGCATGAGCGGCCAGACCATCGAGATTTTGAACACCGACGCGGAGGGGCGCCTGGTGTTGTGTGATGCGTTGACCTATGCAGCGCGATTCAAGCCTGCCGCCGTGGTGGATATTGCGACGCTGACCGGCGCCTGCGTGATCGCTTTGGGGGGCGTACGCAGTGGTTTGTTTGCCAATAACGACGGTCTGGCGGAGTCCTTGCAGGCAGCTGGTGAGGCCGCGCAAGACCTCTGCTGGCGCATGCCGCTGGACGATGACTACGCAGACGGCCTCAAGACCAACTTTGCCGATATGGGCAACGTGGCGGGCCGTGCGGGTGGCTCCATTACCGCTGCCAAGTTCTTGCAGAAGTTCGTCGGCGACATGCCCTGGGCTCACCTGGACATTGCGGGTACTGCCTGGAAGGGAGGCGCGACCAAGGGTTCCACAGGACGCCCGGTCGGCCTGCTGGTGCACTATGTGCTGGAGCAGTCCAGGTCGCAGGTCCGACAAGCCAAGGCACCCAAGTCCGCGTCACGCTCTGTGACCAGGACGGCCGCTGCTGGAGCTGTGGGCAAGCCAGCCGCCAAGCGGTCCTCCAGCACCAAGGCTGCGTGACGCGTCATGACCGAGGTAGCCTTTCACTTCAACGCACCCGACAAGCTGGCCTACGCATGCCGGTTTGCGCGCAAGGTGCAGCGCAGCGGGGCTCGTTTGGTCATTGCCGCGCCTGCGGATGCGCTTCAGGCGCTGGACCGCATGCTCTGGTTGTTGGCCCCCCAGGACTTTGTGGCCCATTGCCACGCCGACTCGGACGAGGAGCTGGTTCAGGGCTCTCCGGTGTTGCTGGCGCAGGATGCACGCCTGGCACCGCATCACGAAGTGCTGTTGAACCTGAATGCGGAAGTCCCGGAAGGTTTTGGCCGGTTTAACCGTCTGGTCGAAGTGGTGAGCGCCCAGGACGAAACCGACCGCGCCCAGGCACGTGCGCGCTGGCGCCACTACGCGTCCCGGGGCTACGCCATTACCCGCCATGATCTGGTGTTGAAAGCGGGCTGATGGCGCTCCCACCCAAAACCCCTCCGCGGTTTGTACCCACGCTCACCGAAGTGGTGCAGGTGCCTGGCGTGGCGCCCCTCGCGCCGGGGGCTTCAAATCCGGCGGTCCGCACCACCGTCCTGTCGCCGTCGCAGTCTGTGGCGTTGGCCAGGCCTGCATTGCCCAGTGCGCGACCGGCTGGTGCGGCGCAGGTCGCTGCGCCCCCCGCCAAAGAGCGTCCTGTGGCCTCTCCGGTGGCTGCGCCAATCCCTGTGGCCGCTCCCCCGGCATCACGTTCTACGTTATCCCATGTCCAACCTCGCCCGGCGGTTCATGCTGCCACCCCTGCTGGCCCAAAGCCAGGGGCTGCGCCCGTTGCGGCCCGCGCCTTGCCAGATGGGATGGAGGAGTACATGGTGCACCGCGTCATGCAGCGCGTGGATGTAGTGCTGGACCAGCGCTTGCGCGAAGCAATCGCCACAGTGGTGCAGGAGCAGACGCGGTCAGTGCTTCCGCGTCTGCGCGAAGAGATCGAATCGGTGGTACGGCATGCGGTGTACGAGGCGGTGGCGGACGAGCTGGCCAGTGGTGCGCCCCCTGTGGCCAAGGGATGACAGGGTATTCCCCTGTGGTTTCTCTTGCGTTTAATCGTGTTCCCTAATGATCTGGCCCGTAAATTGCGATATGTTCGCCTGCGTTGAGACACAAGAAGATTCTCAGCGTTTATCTTTACTGGAGATTTGATATGCAATTGAAGTTGAAACTGACCGTGGTTGCTGCTATCGCGGCTGTTGCTGGTGTGGCCTCTGCACAAGAGCAGGTGGTCAAGATCGGCCACGTGGCTCCGGTTTCCGGCGCCCAAGCCCACTACGGCAAGGACAACGAAAATGGCGCCCGTATGGCCATTGAAGAGCTGAACGCTCAAGGCGTCACCATCGGCGGCAAGAAGATCAAGTTCGAGCTGCAGGCTGAAGATGACGCTGCCGATCCAAAGCAGGGAACTGCCGCCGCACAAAAGCTGTGCGACTCCAAGGTCGCTGGCGTTGTCGGCCACCTCAACTCCGGTACCACGATCCCCGCCTCCAAGGTGTACAACGATTGCGGCATCCCCATGGTGACGGGCGCTGCGACCAACCCCAACCTGACCAAGCCTGGCTACAAGACCACGTTCCGTATCATCGCCAACGACAACGCCCTGGGCGCTGGTCTGGCCTTCTACGCTGTGGACACCCTGAAGCTCAAGACCGTTGCCATCATCGATGACCGTACTGCTTACGGCCAAGGTGTTGCCGACGTGTTCAAGAAGACCGCTACGGCCAAGGGCATGAAGGTGGTGGACGAGCAGTTCACCACCGACAAGGCCACTGACTTCATGGCCATCCTGACCGCCATCAAGGCCAAGAACCCTGATGCCGTGTTCTACGGTGGTATGGACCCTCAAGCCGGCCCCATGCTGCGCCAGATGGAACAGCTGGGCATGGCCAACGTCAAGTACTTCGGTGGTGACGGCGTCTGCACGTCCGAAATCGCCAAGCTGGCTGCCGGTGCCAAGACCCTGGCTAACGTGATCTGCGCGGAAGGCGGCTCCTCGCTGGCCAAGATGCCTGGCGGTACGGCCTGGAAGGCCAAGTACGACGCCAAGTACCCCAACCAGTTCCAGGTTTACAGCCCCTACACCTACGACGCCACGTTCCTGCTGGTGGACGCTATGAAGCGCGCCAACTCCGTGGACCCCAAGGTGTACGTGAACGAACTCGCCAAGTCCAACTTCAAGGGCGTGACCTCCACCATCGCCTTCGAACCCAACGGCGAAATGAAGAACCCAGCGATCACGCTGTACGTCTACAAGGACGGCAAGAAGACACCTCTGTAATTGGAGTGTTGCTTTCAGCTGCGGGGCATTTCGGTGCCTTGCAGCGATAGTAAAAATGGCTTCCCTCGGGAAGCCTTTTTTAATTCCGCGGTGTAGTCAGCGTTGCCAACGCCGCGATGGTTTGATCTGTTAGCGTTTGACTTGCAGCGAGCCTGGATTCACGATGTTGGTAGGCGTGCCTTTGATGAAATTCACCACATTGTCGAAAGCTGCACCAAAGTAGAGCTCGTAGCTGTCCTGCTCCACGTACCCGATGTGTGGTGTGCAGATGCAGTTTTCCAGGCGGAGCAGGGCGTGGCCTTGCAGGATGGGTTCGCTCTCAAACACGTCCACGGCCGCCAGGCCCGGGCGACCCCGGTTGAGTGCTGCGATGAGCGCGTCGGGTTCAATCAATTCTGCACGTGACGTGTTGACCAGCAGCGAGGTGGGCTTCATGCACGAGAGGTCTTCAAGCGAGATGATGCCGCGCGTTTCGTCGTTCAGGCGCAGGTGCAACGAGATCACGTCGCACTGCGAAAAAAACTCTTCGCGCGTAGCGGCGGCCTGGTATCCATCCGTCAGCGCCTGCGCGCGCGAGGCTTCACGCCCCCAGACGCGCACGTTCATGCCAAACGCCCGTCCATAGCCGGCCACCAGTTGTCCGATGCGGCCGTAGCCCCAGATACCCAGTGTTTTACCCCGCAGCACGCTGCCGACTCCGAAGTTGGGGGGCATGGACGCGGTCTTGAGACCGGACTGCTGCCAAGCGCCATGCTTGAGGTTGGAGATGTACTGTGGCAGGCGGCGCATGGAGGCCATCACCAGGGCCCAGGTCAGCTCGGCGGGAGCCACAGGGGAGCCGACCCCTTCTGCCACGGCGATCCCCCGCTCGGTACATGCCGCTACATCAATGTGGCTCCCAATCTTGCCAGTTTGGGCGATGAGCTTGAGCCGCGGGAGCTTTTCAACCAGTTGGCGTGTGATCTGGGTCCGTTCGCGGATCAGCACAATGATGTCGGCGTCTTTGAGTCGCACCGAAAGCTGCCCCAGCCCTTTGACCGTGTTGGTGTACACCTTGGCGGTGTATGCGTCGAGCCGAGAGGCGCAATGCAGCTTGCGCACTGCATCCTGGTAATCGTCGAGGATCACAATATTCATGCCGACATTGTGCCTTGACGGGCGCAGGGGAATGCCACAGGGGCCGTGCTGGGCATACCAAAGCCTGCGGTTTTTTGGTGACTGAGTGCTGCATGAGCCCCGTGGACGCACTTCTTGCCCTGCGCGTGCACGGAAGTCCGGACTCAGAGAGTGCCATGCACCACGACTGCTGCAGCTCGGTGCAGAGTTTTGGACCTGCCGGTGCCCCGGTGTTAGACGTTTGCGGATCGAGCACTGCCTGACATTGCCGCAGCCTTGGTGCGCGGGGCGTAGAAGAGGGCTTGGCGCTCGTGGCGCCTGCTGCGCTCTGCGAATCAGGCCCGGAGCGCCTCGGATGCTGCCAGGCGGTCCAGCTCTGCGCACACATCGGCCATTCGGCCGGCAATTACCAGGCGGCAGGTGCCTGCGTCAGAGGCCCGGCGCAGCACCCGGGTGGATTGTGGTGGGCAGTTATCTGCACCCACTGACGCCAAAAAGGCCTGACGTTTGCTGCCGGCCATGTGTGTTGGCAGGAAGGAGCGGTGGGTGGCAGCGGATCTGGTCGGGCTTTCTGGCGTTCGTACTGGAGGTTTGGCGGTAAAGGGCCAATTTCCGCGCAATGGACGTTGTGCCAGTGGCTCTGTGGAGTTGCTGGGGACCAGGGTTTGGGCGTCGTCGCTGCGGGAGGCCGATGCTGGGGCGTTGCCTGGCCTGGCATGTCTCATGCCGACTGGCAGTGCCTGCAGGTCCAGTCGGTCTTTGGGTGCACTGGCTGGGTTGGCAAGCAGCTTTTTAAGACTGCGAAGAGGGTTCTGCACAGCAGACAGGGTGAACAAAGCAATTCCCATGTGAAAACTCCGAAAGTCGGGGGTTGAACATAGGCAGGATTGCAAAGTGGTCGAACACCAGTGCAGACAGACGCAGTGCGAGTTGATCCCTCGACCGTGCAGACAGCTGCTCCGCCGATCCATCAAGCATTGCGTGAGAGGCCTTGGCATTCAACGGGACCTGCACCGCAGGGCTGGTGAATCGGTTGTATCCGTTCACCAAACGCCCGCCACCCACGGTGCGGCCCCTGGGGCACACGCTACATCAGCATGGTGTTGCGGATAAGTCCCACTGCCAGTCCTTCGATTTCGAAGGGCTCGCCGGGCTGCACCACGATCACGGGATAGTCGGGGTTTTCGGGCAGCAACTCGATGGCAGTGGCCGTGCGGCGAAGTCGCTTGACGGTGACATCATCGCCCAGGCGGGCCACGATGATCTGACCATTGCGAGCCTCACGGGTGGACTGCACGGCGAGCAAGTCACCATCCATGATGCCGGCGTCGCGCATGGACATGCCCCGCACCTTGAGCAAGTAGTCGGGCTTGTGTTGGAAGAGGCTGTTTTCCACGCTGTAGGTCTGGTCCACATGTTCCTGCGCGAGAATGGGCGACCCAGCAGCCACCCGACCTACCAGGGGCAAGACCAGCTGCGACAGACCCGGGATGGGCAGACTGAATTGGTTGCCACGGGCTGCGTTGATGGAGCGCACTGTGTCTCCGCGCAAGCGGATGCCGCGCGAGGTGCCGCTGACCAGTTCGATCACCCCTTTGCGGGCCAGGGCCTGCAGGTGCTCTTCTGCCGCGTTGGCTGACTTGAAACCCAGCTCGGCCGCGATTTCTGCGCGGGTGGGAGGCGCGCCGGTGCGTGCGATGGCGGTCTGGATGAGATCCAGAATCTGCTGCTGGCGGGCGGTGAGTTTGGGGTTGTCGAGCATGGTGGTTTCCGGTGCAGGCGGTTACAGTGGCGAACAACTGTTTTTTAATCCAGTAACTGTATTTTTCACCAGTTTTTCGGAGTATGCAAGTGAGTGGGCAAAAAATTGTGGTTTTGGGCACCGGTGGCACGATCGCGGGCACCTCTGCACAGGCGGGAGACAACATCGGCTACACCGCGGCCCAGGTGGGGGTGGAGCAACTTCTGACGGCCGTGCCAGGCTTGCAGGCACTGGCAGGGGGCGCCTTGGCTGCAGAGCAGGTGGCGCAGATCGACAGCAAGGACATGGATTGCGAGGTGTGGCGCACGCTGGCACTGCGGTGCGCGCACCATTTGAGCGACCCGGAGGTGAGAGGTGTGGTCATCACCCATGGCACGGACACCCTGGAAGAGACCGCGTGGTTTTTGCACGAGGCGCTGGATGCGCGCAAGCCCGTGGTGCTGACCTGCGCCATGCGGCCCGCCACAGCCCTGACCCCCGATGGACCCCAGAATCTGCTGGACGCTGTGGCAGCGGTATTGGCACCCGGTGCCACAGGTGTGCTGGCTGTTGCGGCGGGTGAAGTGCATGGCGCACGGTATGTGCAAAAGGTGCATCCCTACCGCGTCAATGCCTTCAGCTCGGGCGAGGCCGGTCCTTTGGGATGGGTGGAAGAGGGCGTGGTCCGCTGGGCATGCAGTAGCCTGGTAGCGCATGTAGATCATGCCGATAGCGCTATGAATAATATAGTGAACGCTGTGGCTTGGCCGTGGGTGGAAATCGTCATGAACCATGCGGGGGCATCGGGCAGGGCGGTAGATGCGCTGGTGCGAGAGGGCGTGCAGGGCCTGGTGGTGGCCTGCACCGGCAATGGCACGATCCACCACGATCTGGAGGCTGCCCTGGTGCGCGCGCAGAAAGCCGGGGTGCGGGTGGTGCGCTCCACCCGCTGCGCCGAGGGACAGGTGCTACCCAAGCCGGGTGATGCGCTGCCTGCCTCGCAAGGCCTGTCGCCAGTCAAGGCGCGGGTCGCTCTGATGCTTGATTTGCTGCGGGCGGATTGATCGAAAAGGACTGCCAGCCGTGTTCACCGCACTCAAGACACACGCCTGGGCTTATCCCGCGCTCGAAGTCGTCCACATTGTGGGCATTGCGCTGTTGCTGGGCAATCTGGTGTTGCTGGAGTTGCGGGTGTTTGGGCGCGGTGCGGCCTTGCCGATGAAAGACCTCGCCCGGCTGGGTCTGACTTTGGCCGGGTGTGGCTTTGGATTGGCGGCAGCGTCGGGTCTGTTGATGTTTGCTACCCAGCCATCAGAGTTGCTCAGCAACCGCGCCTTTACCTTGAAGATGCTGTTGTTAATGCTTGCGGGCTGTAACGCGGCGTGGTTCCATGCACGTGATTCCCTCACGCGCCTGGACGGGCTGGCCCGCCTTCAGATGCTGGCATCCACCATGGTGTGGCTGGCGGTGGTGGCTTGTGGCCGCTGGATTGCGTATCTTTGAGATCGCCCCCTTTTCATCAGGAGTCTGTATGAGCCTGCAACGTCGCCATGTGCTGATCGCCGCCAGTGCCTTGCCTTTGGGGGTGCACGCCCACCATGGCTGGAGCAGTTTCGATGCAGACCGACCGCTGTATCTTGAGGGCACAGCGCGCAAAGTGCGCTGGCAAAACCCGCACGCAGAGCTGGAGCTGGAACTGCCCACTGCGCTCCAGTTGCCAGCGGACCTTGCGCAACGCGCCATCCCCGCGCAGACAGCGCCCGTGGATGGCCGCGCGCTGCTGGCCAAAACGGTGCTGCCCACCCGCAAGGACCGTGTCTGGGAGATTGAGCTGGCGCCTCTGACCCGCATGCAGGCGTGGCAGGTGCCAGAGATCAAGCCAGGCACCGCCGTATCAGTCGTGGGTTTTGGCCTGCGGGACGAAAAGGGCGAGGCGGTACTGCGTGCCGAGTACCTGTTTGTGGACGGCAAAGCCTACGGCCTGCGGTCCAGTCCTGCCTGAGTCAAAGCACATGCCCGCAGCAGGCGGCTGTCGCGGCTGCCGTGTTTCAAGGCGGCCCATGAAAAAAGCGACGCCCTGGTGCGGTGCGTCGCTTGGATGGGGCTTGACCGCCCAACGTATGTCAGGCGGTTTTTTGCTCCTGGTTCAATGTATCAGCTGGCCAGCGCCTGCAGCGCACGTGCAGTGATCTCGTCCACACTGCCGGTGCCGCTGATGGCGCGGTACTTGGGTGCCACAGCGGGTTCGTCCTTGGCCCAGTTGCTGTAGTAATCCACCAGAGGGCGCGTCTGGTCGCTGTAAACCTGCAGGCGCTTCTTGACGGTTTCTTCCTTGTCGTCTTCGCGCTGGATCAGTTCTTCGCCGGTCACGTCGTCCTTGCCTTCCACCTTGGGGGGGTTGAACTTGACGTGGTAGGTGCGGCCGCTGGCGGGGTGCGAGCGGCGGCCGCTCATGCGCTCAATGATGGCGTCAAAGGGCACATCGATTTCGAGCACATAGTCCAGCTTGACGCCTGCGGCCTTCATGGCGTCGGCCTGGGGAATGGTGCGGGGGAAACCGTCGAACAGGAAGCCGTTGGCACAGTCTGCCTGCGTGATGCGCTCCTTGACGAGACCGATGATGATGTCGTCACTGACCAGGGCGCCCGAATCCATCACTGCCTTGGCTTGCAGGCCCAGGGGGGTGCCGGCCTTGACCGCTGCGCGCAGCATGTCGCCGGTGGAGATCTGGGGGATGCCGTACTTCTGGCAGATGAACGTGGCTTGCGTGCCCTTTCCGGCGCCAGGCGCGCCCAACAGAATCAGTCTCATGGATGTCCTCGAAGGTTAGAAATCGGGTGGCGCCGCTGGCGGGGACGTTCGAAGGGCGCCTGAAGCCGTTCTGTGCGCCCGGGATGCGGTGCTCTCGTTACAGTTGAGGATAGCATGTGACCACCTTGCGCTGACTTACATGGGTGACCGTTTCTAGGTCGGCGCCTCCACGTGCCCACCACGGCGCCCCGCTGTACGTCCCCAGTGCGTTGAAAGTGCGCCCGCAGCGCACACCGCATGGCGGCGCCAGAGAGCTTTCAGCGAAACAGCGCGCGCACCCGCTCCAGGTCCTCCGACGTATCCACGCCAGGGCCGGGCGCTGCGTCTGCCAGGTGCACGGCGATGTGGTGGCCATGCCAGAGTGCGCGCAGCTGCTCCAGGGCCTCCACCGCCTCGGTCGGTGCTGGCGCCAGCTGCGGAAATTTCCGCAAGAACCCTGCGCGATAGCTGTAGATGCCCACGTGCCGCAGCGGTGCAAAGCCTTGCAGTGCCTTGACACCGGGCTGGGCGGCCTGTGCCGCGCCCTCCCACCAGGCCGTGCCCGCGTGGTCGCGGCCAAAAGGGATGGGTGCACGGCTGAAGTAATGGGCCAGACCCCGCGCGTCCAGCACCACCTTCACCACATTGGGGTTGGTGTAGTCGGCCAGGGACGCAATGGCATGGGCAGCGGTGCCCATGCTGGCTTCTGGGCGCTTTCCATCTCGGTCTTGCAGCAGGCTTGCCACGGCATTGATGAGGCCGGGGTCTATCAGCGGCTCGTCACCCTGCACATTGACGACGATGTCGTCGCCGTCCTGCCCCAGCTGTAGGCAGGCCTCGGCCAGCCGGTCGCTGCCGCTGGCGTGGTCGGCGCGGGTCATGACGGCATCCACGCCATGCACTGCGCAGGCTTGCAGGATGCGGGCGTCGTCGGCCGCCACCACGACGCGGGTTGCGGCGCTCTGCGCAGCACGCCGGGCCACGCGCACCACCATGGGCAGGCCCGCAATGTCGGCCAGAGGTTTGTCTGGCAAGCGGCTTGAGGCCATGCGTGCCGGGATCAGCACGGTGAAGGGGGTGTGGGCTACGGCGGGCACGGGTGCGCTCACTGCTCCAGTTCCTCATCGGTCAGGGTACGGGCTTCGTTTTCCAGCAACACCGGAATTCCGTCGCGCACCGGGTAGGCCAGCCGAGCGCTGCGCGAGACGAGTTCCTGCGCCTCGCGGTCATAGGTCAGGGGGCCTTTGGTGACGGGGCAGACCAGCAGTTCAAGCAGTTTGGGGTCCATGGGGGAGGAGCTTTCCGGGAGGGTTCGTTCAGGCAGGGGCAGATGATAGCGGCGGCCTTTGGGCTCCTGGGCCGGTCGCAACTCGATGGAGCCAGGCATCGAGGGCAGTAAAAAATTGCGGGTCCATCTGCGCGACCAGGGGAACAGCCAGTGCGTCAGGATGGCGGGTCCAGAGCTTCACGGCGTCTTTTTCAGTGCAAACAAGCTGCATGCGCTGTTCGGATATGCGCTGCCAGCTATCAAAATCATAGTGATCTGGCAGGGCCTCGGTGCGCTCCAGCGCCAGGCCCTGGGTGCGCAGCATGGCAAAAAACTCGCTGGGTCTGGCCACGGCTGCCACCGCATGCAGCGGTTGCCCCTGCAATTGGGCCAGTGGCAACTGCTGGCCGTTCGACCGCAGGGCAAAGGGCGCCAGGCTACGCTGTAGCTCAAATGCAGGCGCCGTGGTCCCGTGCGGCGGCGCACTGCCTGCGTGCAGCACGATGTCCACGGCGCGGGGCCAGGGCTCCCGCAGCGGGCCGGCAGGCAGCAGCAATCCGTTGCCGATGCCCTGGTCATTGAAGATACAGATCTCCAAGTCCCGCTGCAGCGCCAGGTGCTGCAAGCCGTCATCGCAAATGAGAACGTCGGTGGCAGGGTGCGCGGCCAGCAGCGCGCGTGCGGCAGCGATGCGGCGCGGGGCCACAAACACAGGCACTGTGCCACCCGCCGCCACGCTGCGGGCAATCAGGGCGGGCTCGTCGCCCACCTCACTGGCCAGGCTGTCAGGCAGTACCGCACGGCAGTCGTGCGTGCTGCGGCCATAGCCGCGCGAAATCACGCCCACGCGCAGGCCGCGCGCCTGCAGGTGTTTGGCGAGTGCGATGACTACCGGGGTCTTGCCGGCGCCTCCGGCAATCACGTTGCCCACCACGACGACGGGGCGGCCCGGGTGTTCGGAGCGAAGCCAGCCCCTGCGATACAGCCAGCGGCGCAGCGCCACCAACGCGCCATACATCAGGGAAACGGGCCACAGTGCCCAAGCCGCTGGACCCCGGGACTGCCAGATGTTGTGAAGCCGTTGTTCGGCCGTGGGCAGAGAGACCTGCGGGGCCGAAGCCCGGGGCGGCTGCGGCCCGGAAGCGGCCATGCCCGTCAGCGGCTGGCCGCGCGTCCCGACGCGGACGACTGCGTGGCAAACGTGATCTGCGTGAGGCCCACGCGGCGCGCGGCTTCCATCACGGTGACCACGGACTGGTGTGGCGACATGGCGTCGGCGCTGATGATGACCACGCTGTCGCGGCCTGCGGTGGCAGCACTGCGCAGAGCCTGGGCGATGGCATCCACACTCTTGCCTTCCACGCCGGTCTTGTTGACGGCGTAGCGGCCGTCTGCGGCCACCGACACGATCACTTCCTTGGGATGGTCGCGCTGCTGCTCGGCATCGGCCACGGGCAGGGTGAGTTGCAGCTCCGTGAACTTGCTGTAGGTGGTGGTGAGCATCAGAAAGATGAGGATCACCAGCAGCACGTCGATGAACGGTATCAGGTTGATCTCGGGCTCATCCTTGGCGCGGGGACGAAAGTTCATGGCGCTTACTTGGCTTTGCGCAGGCGCAGGATGTGGCGAACGAATTGCTCCGACGCCAGCTCCAGCGTGAGCAGATATGCGTCCACGCGGGCCCGGAAGTAGCGCCAGAAGATCAGCGAGGGGATCGCCACGATCAGGCCAAACGCGGTGTTGTAGAGCGCGATGGAGATGCCATGCGCCAGCTGGGCCGGGTTGCCGCCACCCATGGCCTGGCCCACACCCCCGCCGCCAGCCTGCGAGCCAAAAATCTCGATCATGCCGATGACGGTGCCCAGCAGGCCCAGCAGCGGTGCGGCTGAAGCGATGGTGGCCAGGGCCGACAGGTACTTCTCCAGCCGGTGCGCTACCGCGCGGCCGGTGCCTTCCATGGCGGCGCGCAGGTCGGTTTCGCTGCACTGGGGGTTGCTGTTGAGGGTGCGCAGGCCGCTGGCCAGCACTTCACCCAGGGCCGAGTTCTGGGCCAGCTGGTTCACCACGTCGGGGGTGGGCAAGGCCTTGGACGACACCGTGATGGCTTCGTCGAGGAGTTTGGGGGGGGCCACGCGGGCCGTTTTCAGGGCCAGAAAACGTTCAAAAATCAGTGCCAGTCCCAGGACGGAACACGCGATCAGGGGCCAGATGGGCCAGCCTGCGGCTTGTATGATGGACAGCAAATCTCTCTCCGCGCAGATGAAAGCAATCGGCGATTATGGCCTAGCTTGCGGCGGCCACCGCGTCACAAACCGTTACGTTATCGCGCACGCCACCCATCACCGCGCTCACCCACAAAAACTGTGGATAACTTTGTGGGCAACCCACATCCACAGCCTCGCAAAGTGGCTTCGCGCCGTGCTTGCAACAGATTGATGAAAAATTGTGCAGTGAAAAAGGTATATAAATCAACAGCTTGCACGTGCTCTCGTGTTTTGCGGCCGATTGGGGTGCCCAGTTTGAAGGCGACTCCCGCTGGCTCGAAACTGTGGAGTACTCGCAGGGGGGGCGCGGCGCCAACGCGCGCCGTTTCTCATGTTTGACCGCTCAAGCCCAGCAGCGGCGCCCCGTATCTGGGAAGTTGGCGCGCTGTGCCGCGCCATTGCTGATGCCCTGGAGGCGCGCTTCAATCCTGTCGCGGTGCGCGGTGAGATTACGGGCTTCTCGCGCGCGTCCAGCGGGCATTGTTATTTTTCGATCAAGGACGCCAACGGGCAGTTACGCTGCGCCATGTTCCGACGCGCAGCCACGTTGCTTGACTTTTCGCCGCGCGATGGTGAATTGGTGGAAGTGCGCGGGCGTCTCGGTGTGTATGAGGCGCGGGGCGACCTGCAGTTCATCGTGGAAAGCATGCAGCGGGCGGGGCAGGGCGCGTTGTTCGAACAGTTCCTGCGGCTCAAGGCGCAGCTTGACGCCGAAGGCCTGTTCGACACGGCGCGCAAGCGCCCGCTGCCGCTGCAGCCCCGCGGCATTGGCCTGGTCACGTCAGCCGGCGCAGCCGCGCTGCACGATGTGGTCACGGCGTTGCGCCGGCGTGTGCCGCACATTCCGGTGGTGCTGGTGCCCGCGCAGGTCCAGGGTGTGGCCGCCCCGCCGTCGATCATTGCGGCGCTATCAAAACTGTATCTGCTCGCGCAAGCGGGGCAGGCGCCTGGGGCTGATTCGAACCGGCATCCGCCCATTGACGTGATTTTGCTGGTCCGTGGAGGCGGCTCCATCGAGGACCTGTGGGCCTTCAACGACGAGCAGCTGGCCCGCTCCATCGTGCAAAGCCCGGTGCCCCTGGTCAGCGGCGTGGGGCACGAGACCGATTTCACCATCGCTGACTTTTGCGCCGATCTGCGCGCTCCCACGCCCACCGCGGCGGCCGAGCTGGTGGCCCAGCCGCGCGAGGTCTGGCTGGGCGCGCTGGATTTGCTGGCAGGCCGCCTCAGCGATGGTGTGCAGCGCCAGCTCGATACCCGCCACCAGCGGCTGGACCAGGCCGCAGCCCGCCTCGGCCGTCCCTCGGGCCTGGTGGCGCGCCAGCAGCTGCAACTGGCGCGCCTTGCGCAGCGCATGCGCCATGGGGTGCTCCTGAAAATGCAGCGCCTGGCGCAACGCCAGCAAACACTGGAAGCCCAATTGCCCCAGGCTTTGCAACGCAGTTCTGCGCAGCACGCCGAGCGGCTGGACCGTGCTGCCTTGCGGCTGGAGTTGCTGGACCCACGCTTGGTACTGCAGCGCGGTTATGCGCTGCTGACCGACACCAGCGGCCAGGCGGTGACCAGCGTGCGCCAGGCCCAGCCGGGCGACGCGCTGCGGGCCACGCTGGCCGACGGCGCCGTGGATGTGACGGTGTCGCAGCCACGGTTGCTGTGAGCGGATTGCGGAGGGCGAGGGCTGCAGGGCTTTTTTGTAGGACAGCGGCGGTTTGTGGCGTTGTGGGTGGGGAACCGGGAGCCCACATGCTGCACAGGTCACCTGATGTTCCTACAATGCCCCCTTCGCGCTGTGTCCGACTGCATTGCTCAGGAAAGCCCGCGTTGCAGACGGCGTCCCAGAATTTCAAACCACGAGGAAACACCACCATGGAACACACCCTTCCCCCGCTGCCCTATGCCATCGACGCCCTGGCCCCGCACTACAGCCAGGAAACCCTGGAGTACCACCACGGCAAGCACCACAACGCCTACGTGGTGAACCTCAACAACCTGCAAAAGGGCACCGAGTTCGAATCCCTGACGCTGGAAGAGATCATCAAGAAGGCCAGCGGTGGCATCTACAACAACGCTGCGCAAATCTGGAACCACACCTTCTTCTGGAACTGCATGGCTCCCCAGGGTGGCGGTGAGCCATCCGGCGCGCTGGCCGCAGCCATCAACGCCAAGTGGGGCAGCTACGCCGCCTTCAAGGAAGCCTTTGTGAAGTCCGCCGTGGGCAACTTCGGTTCGGGCTGGACCTGGCTCGTGAAGAAGGCTGACGGCAGCGTGGACATCGTCAACACCGGCGCCGCTGGCACGCCCCTGACCACCGCCGACAAGGCCCTGCTGACGGTGGACGTGTGGGAACACGCGTATTACATCGACTACCGCAACATGCGTCCCAAGTTCGTCGAAACCTTCCTCGACAAGCTGGTGAACTGGAAGTTTGCTGAAGCCAACTTCGCCTGATCGACCCGCGCAGTCGCGGTGTGGCGCTCACACCGCGCAGGCAACAAAAAACGGCCCGAGGGCCGTTTTTTGTTGCACGACAGAAAATTTGAACTGTTTTCGACTGGATGCGCTAGTGAATCATGGTTTTTTTGCTATTGAATATATAGCATCAGCAGCCCTTGGCGTCACTGCCGGGCAAACGGAGTCCCACTGAGTTTGGCCCCGGCTTTGATGCCCTTCTTGGCAAACCAGCCCTGATTCATCTCCAGCACGTAGCGCACGGGCTTGGCCGAACAGTGTGAATCCAGTGTCTGGGGCTTCATGTCCTCCAGGTTCACGATGGTGCCGTCATCGGCAACGAAGGCCGCAGTGAGCGGCAGCAAGGTGTTCTTCATCCAGAAGCACTGCTGGGAGGGCTGCTCAAACACAAACAGCATGCCTTCATGCGCGGGCATTTCCTTGCGGTGCATCAGGCCGGTCTGGCGCTCCTGGGGGGTGAGGGCGACCTGGGCGTCGATGCGGTGCATGCCGGCCGTCAGTTCCACGCGCCGCAGGTTCATCTGCGGGCCTTCTTGCGCCTGGGCGACCCCAGCGGGCGCTGCCAGTGCACATGCCGCCAGCCAAACCCCCCAGGTCCCGACTGCGCGGCGGGCACGGCTGGGAACACCGGTCGCCCCGCGCAGGGCGGCGAGCGGGAGGGCTGGGAGGGCGCGTGAGGCGGTCATGGGCGGGACTTTCTGGCAAAAAAGACAACACAGGGTGCGGCAGCTGCGCCAGGGACGGACTGCAGTGCTCGCAAAAAGTTCAGGCGGTGCGCAGAGCATGCGCAGCACCAAAGAAAACGCCCGCAGGAGCGGGCGGTTTTTGAATCAGCGAAGGCCTGAGGGCCCCGTGGTGGGTATGTCAGGCCTTGCGATGTTTCAGGCGGCCTTGTGGGCGGTTTTCTTCTTGGCGACCTTTTTGGTGGTCTTTTTCTTGGCGACCTTCTTGGTGGCCGGTGCTGCTGCCTGGGCCGTCATGGGAGCGGCTGCGGGAGCGGTGGTGGCAGGGGCGGCTGCGGGTGCCTGTGCAAAAGCACCAGCAGTGAACAGACAGGCCACGAGGACAGCGAGGAGTTTTTTCATATATGCCGTTTCCAGTGTGAACGAAGGTTGAAGGGCCGGACGAATTCCGTACGGCTCCACTCGCAACGATAGCAGCGCGCGGCCCGTTGACAGGGTCTTGGACGAAATTTTTTGTCATTAGAATGGTTTGAAACCACACTGGCGCGCCTGCGGCGGTGCTTCTTTTCCTCGCTTTGCCCCTCATCGACCGAATCAGACTCGGCGCACACCGGAGACTCCCCACCCATGACCACCTACCAGCACATCGTGGTGCCTGCCGAAGGCCAGAAAATCACCGTCAACGCCGACATGTCCCTGAATGTGCCGGACGAGCCCATCATTCCCTTCATTGAGGGTGACGGCACCGGCTTGGACATCACGCCCGTCATGATCAAGGTGGTGGACGCAGCCGTGGCCAAGGCCTACGGCGGCAAGAAGAAGATCCACTGGATGGAGGTGTACGCGGGCGAAAAGTCCACCAAGGTGTACGGCCCCGATGTGTGGCTGCCCGATGAAACCCTGCAGGTGCTGCGCGAGTACGTGGTGTCCATCAAGGGCCCGCTGACCACGCCCGTGGGCGGCGGTATCCGCTCGCTGAACGTGGCACTGCGCCAAGAGCTGGACCTGTATGTGTGCCTGCGTCCCGTGCAGTATTTCAAGGGCGTGCCCTCGCCGCTGAAGGAACCCGAAAAGACCAACATGGTCATCTTCCGCGAGAACTCGGAAGACATCTACGCCGGCATCGAGTTTGAGGCTGAGTCGGACAAGGCCAAGAAGCTCATCAAGTTCCTGCAGGACGAGATGGGGGTGAAGAAGATCCGCTTCCCCAACACGTCCGGCCTGGGCGTGAAGCCCGTGTCCATCGAGGGCACGGAGCGCCTGGTGCGCAAGGCCATCCAGTACGCCATCGACAACGACAAGCCCAGCGTGACCATCGTGCACAAGGGCAACATCATGAAGTACACCGAAGGGGGCTTTCGCGACTGGGCCTATGCCCTGGCACAGAAGGAGTTCGGTGCCGAGCTCATCGACGGTGGGCCCTGGTGCCGCCTCAAGAACCCCAAGAACGGCAAGGAAATCACCATCAAGGACAGCATCGCTGATGCCTTCCTGCAACAGATCCTGCTGCGCCCGGCCGAGTATTCAGTCGTGGCCACGCTGAACCTGAATGGTGACTACATCTCTGACGCGCTGGCGGCACAGGTGGGCGGCATTGGCATTGCCCCTGGCGCCAACATGTCCGACTCGGTGGCCTGCTTTGAAGCCACCCACGGCACGGCGCCCAAGTACGCGGGCAAGGACTACGTGAACCCCGGCTCCGAGATCCTGTCGGCCGAGATGATGCTGCGCCACATGGGCTGGACAGCGGCTGCCGACCTGATCATCAGCTCGCTGGAGAAGTCGATCGCATCCAAGAAGGTGACCTACGACTTTGCCCGCCTGATGGAAGGTGCCACGCAGGTCAGCTGCTCGGGGTTTGGGCAGGTCATGATTGACAACATGTAGTCGCATCCGCCTTGGCTTCGGGGCGGTTCAAAACGTCTCCATAAAAGAAGACCCCTGGTGCGTCATTCGGACCAGGGTTTTTTGTTTGCGCCTCAGCGTCCCAGCGCGCGTACCAGATAGTCAATGAGCACCCGCACCCGCAGGGGCATGTGCCGGTTGCCTGGGTAGATCAGCGAAAACGGGCGTGACGCGCCCGCATGCCCCGCCAGCACTTCGACCAACTGGCCGTTGCGCAGATCCTCCTCCACCAGAAAACGGTACGTTTGTACCAGGCCTGCTCCTGCGCGGGCCAGCGTGACCTGACCCAGGATGTCATCAGCACAGCGCAACTTGCCCTGGGTCGGCCATTCCATGGTCTGGCCCTCGTGCACCAGCAACCAGGGAACGACCTGCCCGCTGCTCGGCAGCACGAACTGCACGCATTCATGTCGTTCCAGCTCGTCTGGCGTAGCGGGTGCGCGGTGGCGTTTCAGGTAGGCCGGGGCTGCGACAACGATCAAGGCCGCGTCCTCCAACTTGCGAGCCACCAGGCTCGAATCTGGCGGTGTTCGGCCACGGATGGCGAGGTCAAAACCTTCCTCGGTGAAGTCCACGTTACGGTTGGACAACTGCAGTTCTATCTCTATGTCGGGGTACTTCTTGCTGAACGCGGGCAAGAGAGGCAGTACGCGATGGTGGCCGTACGAAGTGGGCAGGCTCATCCGCACAAGGCCTGCTGGCTTGAGTTGCTGGCCCGACGCCTCACGCTCTGCCTCGCTGAGTTGCGTCAGCGCCTGGCGGCATTGGTCGTAATAGCGCTGCCCAACCTCCGTCAGGTGCACTTGGCGCGTAGTGCGCATGAGAAGGCGCACGCCCAGACGCTCCTCCAGCCGTGCCACTGAACGGCTCACGGCAGCCGCCGTGAGTCCTGTGGCCTTGGCTGCCGCAGTGAACCCCTGGTGCTGCGCCGTCAGGCAGAACAACTCAATGCTGCCCAGGCGAAGGTTGTCGAATTGCCGGTTCATTGTTGATTCTTATGTAATTAGTGATTTGAAATGAATCTAGTTTATTGTCAATTTCATCGCAAATACAGTCACTGCATCACCAACCACGGACATAAGGAGTCCCCAGATGCAGAACTCGATCAAGCTTTACTACTCTCCCGGCGCATGCTCACTGGCGACGCACATTCTTCTGCGCGAAACCGGCACGCCATTCACGCTGGAGAAGGTGGATACCCACAAACACACCACCAGCACTGGCGGCGACTTCTATGCCATCAGCCCCAAAGGCCAGGTGCCTGTGATCGAACTTGCTGATGGAACGCGGATCACCGAAGGGCCGATAGTTGCTCAATATGTGGCGGACCGGGCGGGCGCACGCACCCTGATGCCCCCCGCAGGCAGTCTGGAGCGCTACCGGGTCATGGAGTGGCAGAACTACGTGACGGCGGAACTGCACAAGTCTTTCACCCCGCTGTTCCACAGCGATGTGGATGCCAATGCCAAGAAGGCGCTGGCTGCTGTGCTTTACAAGAAGCTGGTCTGGCTCGACGGACAACTGGCTGGCAAGAGCTACCTCACGGGCAGCGATTTCACTGCCGCCGATGCCTATCTGTTCGTGGTGCTGGGCTGGGCCAAGTTTGTTCAGATCGACTTGGGGGAACTGCAGCACATCGGCAGCTTCATGGCGCGTGTGGCAGCCCGCCCCGAGGTCCGTGCCGCGATGCAGACAGAAGGCCTCGTAGCCTGAGGAATACTCCCATGCCTTACATCAAGATCCAGATCACCCGCGAGGGTGCATCGCGCGAGCAAAAGGCCCAGCTGATTCGGGGCGCTACCGACCTTGTCGTGCAGGTGCTCGACAAGAACCCAGCCACTACTTTTGTTGTGATCGAAGAAGTGGATACCGACCACTGGGGCATCGCTGGCGAAACCGTGACCGTGCTGCGTGAGCGGGCGAAGAAAGGCGGTGCGCAATGAGTAGCGCCGCTGACTTTGCCGCCATCCATTCGGTGCTGGAGCTGTACCTCGACGGCCTTTACCACAGCGACACAACGCGCCTGGCCAAGGTGTTTCATCCGCAGGCCCTGTACGCCACGGCGGTGGGAGAGCAACCCATCTTCTGGCGTATGAACGAGTACTTCCCGGTGGTGGATGCTCGCCCAGCCCCTGCGGCGAGCGGCCAAGGGCGCACCGACCGCGTGCTCTCCATCGACCTGGTAGGCCCCGTCACGGCACTGGCCAAACTCCAGTGCTCCATTGCGCCCAAACATTTCATCGACCTACTGACGCTGCTCTGGCTGGACGGACGCTGGCAGATCGTCTCCAAGGTCTTTCATTACGACATCAGAGATTGACATGAATATTCTTCGACCTTTCTACAAGCCGTTTCTCTCTTCAGTGGGCGGGCTGGCGCTGTATTGCGTCACTGCATTGCTGCTGGGTTTTTCTGCCAGCGCATCGGCTCACCAAGAGTGCGCGGCCCCAGGGTGTGCTGCTTCGGAGCCGTACCATGGAATGCCCGCGATTGCGACCATTGGAGCGCGCACCGGCAAGTACATGGAAATCCCCGAAGCTGCCAAGGGACCCACCATTGACCCCGCGAAGGGTTATCGAATCCAGGAACTGGGGCGCGGCCTGTACATGGTGACCGACAACGTCTACCAGGCGATGTTCGTGGTGCACGAAAAAGGCGTAGTGCTGGCTGACGCACCGCCCCCGCTGGCCGGATTTATCGCGAAAGCCATCCGTGAAGTCACGGGCAAGCCGATCACACACATCATTTACAGCCATGCCCATGTTGACCACATCGGTGCAGCAGGGGAGTTGCTAGCCACGCTGCCGCGCCGACCTGTGATCATTGCGCACGAAGAAACCCAAACCATCCTGGCGCGTGCACGTGATCCCAAACGCCCGCTGCCCGGCGTCACCTTCCGCGACAAGTACACCCTCAAAGTGGGCGGGCAGCGCCTGGACCTTTCGTACCACGGCAATGGTCATGAGCCGGGGAACATCTTCATCCTGGCACCTGAGCAACGTACGTTGATGGTGGTGGACGTCATCTTTCCCGGATGGATGCCGTGGAGACGCCTTGCGCTGGCGCAGGACATCCCGGGCTACTTCAAGCAGGTCGAGAAGATCAAGTCGATGGACTTCGACTGGCTGGTTTCTGGCCATGTTGCACGCGCCGGTACCAAGGCCGACGTCGCCATGCAACACGAGTTTTTGCAAGATCTCAAAGAGGCTGCCGGCAAGGCACTGCAGAACACTGCCTTGGGCGAGGGCATGGATGCCCGCGACCAATCCAACCCCTGGGCCGTCTTTGACAATTACATAGACCGCGTGGCGGCCCAATGTGTGAACGCGTTGACACCCAAGTGGGCTTCTCGCCTGGCGGCTTTTGATGTGTACATCTGGGACCAGTGCTTCACCATGGAGCAGAGCCTGCGGCTGGATTGAACATGGCACTCAGAAACTACATCTACCTTATGTTGCTTACGCTGGCCGTTGGGCAGCCGATGGCGGTAGTAGCCCAACCATTGACAGAGTCTGTGGACGCATTGGAGGCGTTGTTTGGCAAACACGCTGGCGTGCGTCGTACGCAGACGAAGGGGCTGTGTGCGAAGGGCTTCTTCATCGGAACTGCCGAGGCACGAGCACTGAGCAAAGCGACTGCTTTTTCGGGAGCCCAAGTGCCAGCCCTCGCTCGGTTTTCGGTGGGTGGGGGCAATCCCGGCGCGTCGGACAAAAGCCGCTCAACACGTGGTCTGTCGCTCAAGCTGGACCTTCCCGATGGGGCAGTCTGGATGCAGGCCAACCTGTCTGCTCCGGTATATTTTGTGAAGGACCCGGCGGACTTCGCTCCGTTTGTCCGATCCCGCGTCCCGGACCCGGTGACCGGTAAACCGTCTCCAGAACGCTTGGCAGCATTCAACCTGGCTCACCCCGAGTCGTTGCGCCAGGGGAAATATCTGGCCGAGCGTTCTGCGCCTGCGAGTTATGTCACGACTCCTTATTGGGGCGTGAACGCATTCATCTTCCGGGCTCCGGATGACCAACGCCGCTTTGTGCGTTGGCGCTTTGAGCCGGAGGCGGGAGAGCAGCGGCTGAGTGAGGAGCAGAGCATGCAGCTACCCGACGATTTTCTCGCGGCAGAGCTGAAGGAGCGACTTGCCAGAGGACCCGCTTCCTTCCGGTTTTTGGTGCAGTTGGCTGAAGACATCGACGATCCCAGCGACCCGACCGTCGCGTGGCCAGAACAGCGTCGGCAGGTCACTGCAGGGCGTCTGGTGATTGAGAGCTTGTCCGAGTCTTCGACCTGCGAGCCCGTCCTTTTCAATCCCCTGGCTCTGCCGGATGGCATCGAACCTTCTGCCGACCCGGTGCTGCTGGCGCGTCCAGCCGCATATGGGATTTCATTCGGGCGCCGAATGGCGGAGCGCCAATGAACGCCGCCGCCAGCGAGCGACACCGCTTGGTGTTTGTGGGAGACCCCATGTGTTCATGGTGCTACGGCTTCGGACAAGAACTGTCCGAGGCACTGGCCCGGCGGCCCGAAATGCGGCTCGACATCGTCACTGGTGGTCTGCGTGCAGGGGCTACTGAGGTATTGGACGATGCCGGCAAGAGCTTGAGGTTGTTTCACTGGGCGAAGGGGGAAGCACAGACAGGCGTGAGCTTTGACCGAGAGGCCCTCCTGGCTCGGCGAGGCTTTGTATACGACACAGAGCCTGTCTGTCGCGCGGTAGTTGCCGCTCGGCTCAGTCAGCCGGGTGCAAACCTGTTGGCCATTTTTCGGGCGCTGCAAAAGGCTTTTTATGCCGACGGCTTGGACACGACCGATCCAGAAGTGCTGGTCGCCGTAGTGACTCAGGCTCTGTCGGTACAGGCGTTGGATGCCCAAGGGCTGCAGGAGTGCTTCGTGGCCGATGCAACCCTCCAGGTGACTCAGAGGGACTTTGCGCAAGCGCGTCGCTGGGGCATCACCAGCTTTCCCGCACTTCTGGGCAAACATGGCGAGCACCTGGTCCGCCTGGTGGATGGTTTTGCCAAAGCGCCCGCGTTGCTTGCGACCATAGATCGTTGGATGGATCAGACATCCATGACAGTCACACCCCGGGGCTAGCGGGGGAAAGTGTATGCAACGCCACAGATGGTGAGGCCCACTTTGTGCAGCAGCGCTATTGATCAGCCCCTGTTGCATGCTTCCCGATTTTTCCCACAGCCTGCATGATCGCGCTGGCAATTCAGAGTTGGCTTTTTGAATCTTTCCCTCCTAAGATGGCCTGACGCTTCGGCATTGCTGGCATAAGCCTGATGTGTGCTTTGCCGAATGTGGCGAGCGTTGAAGGTCCCTGGAGCAGCTGACTCTCCAGGAAGCAGAAAGCGAGAGGGCTGCATGGCGACTGACTTTTCTGCCGGGTACTGGGAGCAAAACCCCGATGCATTGCTGGTGCTATCACCCCAGGGCGTGGTGCTGGAGTGGAACCCGGCGGCCGAGCTGATCTTTGGCTATTCGCAGGCCGAAGTGCAGGGGCGCTCCATCCTCGACCTGATCGTGCCCCAGGGCCGCGCACACGAAGAGGACCTTTTCCGTGCCGAGGCCCTGCGACTGGGCACTTCGGTGCAGGAGGCTGTGCGCCGTCGCAAGGACGGCTCGCTGGTGCATGTCAATGTATCGACCAAGGCCGTGTGCGATGCGGCCGGGCAGGTGCTGTACTTCTTGTCGAGCAAGAAGGATGTCACCCAGCTCAAGGTGCAGCGCGATGCCAAGCTGCTGGAGGCGCGGTTTCGCGACCTGCTCGAATCCACCCCCGACGCCATCGTGATGGTCAACGTGACCGGGCGCATCGTGCTCGTCAACTCGCAGGCCGAGCGCGTGTTTGGCTACCCCCGCTCCGAGTTGTTGGGCCAGGCGGTGGAAGTGTTGTTACCCCACCGCTACCGGGGTGCCCACCTGGGCCACCGCAGTGGGTTTTTTGGCCAGCCGCGCACGCGCACCATGGGCGCGGGGCTGGAGCTGCATGGCCTGCGCAAGGACGGTGGCGAGTTCCCGGTCGAGATCAGCCTGAGCCCCATCGACACCGAAGAGGGCACCATGGTGATGAGCGCCATCCGCGACATCACCGACCGCAAGCGCGCAGACCAGAAGTTCAAGGACCTGCTGGAGGCCGCACCCGACGCCATGGTCATCGTCAACCGCGAAGGGCGCATCGTGCTGGTCAACTCCCAGGCGGTCAAACTGTTTGGCTGGAGCCGCGATGAGCTGCTGGGCCAGCCCATTGAGTTGCTGGTGCCCCAGCGCTTCAGCGCCCGCCACCCCGACCACCGGCGCAATTTTTTTGCCGAACCACGTACCCGATCCATGGGCGCCGGGCTGGAGCTGCACGGTTTGCGCAAAGACGGCAGCGAGTTTCCGGTCGAGATCAGCCTGAGCCCGCTGGAGACGGAGGAAGGCCTGTTTGTCTCCAGCGCCATCCGCGATGTGACGGAGCGCAAGCGCATCGAGCAGGTGCTGCGCGACAAGAACCTGGAGCTGGAGAACGCAGCGCTGGTGAAAGACCGTTTTTTGGCCAGCATGTCCCACGAGCTGCGCACACCGCTCAACGCCATCATTGGCTTTACCGGCACGCTGCTCATGAAGCTGCCCGGCCCGCTCAATGCTGAACAGGACAAGCAGTTGCGCATCGTGCAGACCGGCGCCAAGCACCTGCTTTCGCTCATCAACGACCTGCTCGATGTGGCCAAGCTCAGCGCCAACAAGGTCACACTGAATCTGGAGCCCGTGGACTGCAAGACCCTGATCGAAGAAGTGTCTGCGACACTGGAACTGGAGGCGCGGCGCAAGGGCTTGGCCTTTGCCGTGCATGCGCCGCCGGTGGATGTCTTGCTGCTCACCGACCGGCGCGTGCTCAGTCAGATTCTCATCAACCTCGTGGGTAACGCCATCAAATTCACGCAACAGGGGAGGGTGGATGTGGTGCTGCAGGAGTTGCTGCTGCCCACCGGCCGCGCCGTTCAGCTGCGGGTGCAGGACACCGGGCCAGGCATACCGCTGCAGGAGCGGCCCCGGCTGTTCGAGGCGTTTTCGCGGGTCGAGAGTGCGGACCGCCGCCACCATGAGGGCACAGGCCTGGGCTTGCACCTGAGCCGCAAGCTGGCCGAAGCACTGGGAGGCACCCTGGGTTTTGACAGCACCGAAGGCCTGGGCAGCACCTTCACCCTGCAATTGCCGGAGCCCCTGGCATGACAACCACCATCCATCCCGCCACCATTCTGGTCATCGAGGACGATGACGCAAGCCGCCTGCTGGTCACCTACCTGCTGGAAGCCGCTGGCCACCGCGTGCTGGCGGCCGAAAACGGTGCCGTGGGGCTGGACCTGGCCCTCGCCGAGAGTCCGGACATTGTGTTGTGCGACCTGCAGATGCCGGTGATGAACGGGTACGAGGTGGCCCGCGGCCTGCGCGCCAGCCCACGCTGGCGGGTGGTGCCACTGGTGGCGGTGACTGCGTTCTCGATGCCCGGTGACCGCGAAAAGGCCCTCGAAGTCGGCTTTAATGAACACCTGTCCAAGCCCATCACGCCCGAGACGTTTGTGCAGCAGATCGAGGCGTTTTTGGCTGGTGCCCACCCGGCTCCGCCCCAATCAGGTTGAACATCCAGCACGTACAGCATGGCAAAGATCCTCGTCGTCGATGACCTCCCCGCCAACCGCGCCCTGGTGGTGACCCTCATCGGGCACAGCGGCCACCAGGCGCTGGAGGCGGCCGATGGCGCCGAGGCGTTGGCTGTAGTCCGTGCCGAACGCCCCGACCTGGTGATCTCCGACATCCTGATGCCGACCATGGACGGCTTTGAGTTTGTGCGGCAACTGCGCTCAGAACACGGCCTGGCGGCCACGCAGGTGATCTTTTGCAGCGCCCACTATCACGAGGAAGAAGCCCTGCACCTTGCTAAGGCCTGCGGCGTGACCCAGGTGCTGTTCAAACCCTGCGAGCCGCAGGACATTCTGGCCGCCATCGAGCAGGCGCTCACGCAGATCCGCCACCAGCCCTCGGTCGCGTTGGAGCACAGTTTTCAGACCCACCACCTGCAGTTGGTGACCGACAAGCTCACCGGCAACATGGCCGAGCTAGAGGCCATGAACCGGCGCCTGTCCGCGCTGACCGATCTGAACCTGCAGCTGGCCTCCGAGCGCGACCCGCAGGTGCTGCTGGCCAATGTGTGCCGGGGTGCGCGCGAGCTGGTGGGCGCGCAGTACGCCGTGTTGTGTGTGGTGCGCAAGCACAGCGACGGTGCCATCACCTGCACCAGCGGCATAGACCCGGCCCGGCAGAACGGACCGCTCGATCTGCCTGTGGTGTCGCATGGGCTGTTGGGGCAGCTGCGGGCCGAACGCCGCCCGCAGCGCCTGGTCAATGCCGACGGCGACCCTGTGGCGCTGGGTTTGCCCGCAGGCTATCCCCCGGTGCACACGGCGGTGATCGCACCCATCGTGTCGTTGTCGTTCTCCTATGGCTGGCTGTGTCTGGCCAACAAGCTGGGGGCCGATGCCTTCAGCGCCGATGACGAAAAAGTCCTCGCCATCCTGGGTGCGCAGGTGGGCCGCATTTACGAGAACGGCAGCCTCTACCTGGAGATCCAGCAGCACGCCGACCAATTGCAAGTGCAGGTGCAAGAGCGCCAGCGGGCCGTGGATGCCCTGCGTGCCAACAAGGCCAGCCTGCGCCGGGCCCAGGCGCTGGCCAAGATATCCCACGTCATCAGCGGGCCCGATGGCGCCTTCGAAAGCTGGCTCGATACCTTGCCCGACATGCTGGGCCTGGACGAGAGCGCCATGCCCCGCTCGGCCCGCGAATGGCTGGCACTGGTACACCCCGATGACCGCGACATGTTCCGCCGCCATGCGCTGCAGGCCGCCCACCTGGGCGCGCGCATGGATTTCACCTACCGGGTTCTGCGTGGCGACGGCCAGCCGCTGTACTTGCGCCAGGTGATGGAGCCGCTGGAGGACGAGGCGGGCCGTGGGGAGCAGGGCCGCTGGTTCAACACCATCCAGGACATCACCAAGGAAAAGCGCGCCGAAGAAGAACTGCACGAAAGCGACCGCCGCTTCAACGACATGCTCGACAAGGTCGAGATGATCTCGCTGATGCTTGACTGCGAAGGACGCATCACCTACTGCAACGACTACCTGCTGCGCCTGACGGGTTGGCAGCGCGACGAGGTGTTTGGCCGCAACTGGTTCGATCTGTTCGTTCCACCCGAGATGGGCGATGTGCGCAGTGTTTTTGCGGACGTGCTGGCCGATCGGCCGTCGGCCTGGCACTACGACAACGAGATACTGACCCGCTCTGGCGGGCGGCGCCTGGTGCACTGGAACAACACCGTGTTGCGCTCGGTGGGCGGGCAGGTGACCGGGGTGGCAGCCTTGGGAGAAGACATCACGGCGCGCCGGGATGCCGAGCGGCGCATCAAGCGCCTCAACCGCGTGTACGCCGTGCTCAGCGGCATCAACACCTTGATCGTGCGCGTGCGCCAGCGTGACGAGCTGTTCCGCGAGGCCTGCCGTGTCGCGGTGGAGCAGGGCCAGTTCAAGATCGCCTGGATCGGCCGCGTGGACCATGCCCTGCAAGAGGTGGTGCCGGTGGCGCTCGCCGGGGCCGGGGCGGAGTTCCTCATGCATGTGCGGCGCCGGTTGTGGCTCAGCGAAACCCCCAGGGAGGGCGAAAGCCTGAGCGCCAGCGTGGTGCGCACCCAGCAGGCCGCGGTGTGTGAAGACATTCAGAGCGACCCGCGCATTCTGGTGCCGCAGGAGCTGGCTGCGCGCGGCGTGGCATCCATGGCGGTGCTGCCCTTGCTGGTGGCGCACGAGGTGGTGGGCGTGATCGCCCTATTTGCAGACGAAGCCGGGTTCTTTGACGATGACGAGATGCACCTGCTGACCGAGCTGGCGGGGGACATCGGCTTTGCCATGGACCACCTCGACAAGGAAGAGCGGCTGAACTACCTGGCGTACTACGACGACATCACCGGTCTGCCCAACCGTACCCTGTTTCTGGAGCGCAGCGGCCAGCACCTGCGGCCGCGCGAAGGGGCCAAGGCGCTGTTGGGCATGGGGCTCATGGACATCAGCCGGTTTCGGTTCGTCAACGACACCCTGGGGCGCCAGGAGGGGGACGAACTGCTCAAGCAGGTGGCGCAGCGCCTGCAACAAGCGGCGGGCGACGCGTACGACGTGGCGCGCATTGGCGTCAACAGCTTTGGCATCGCCGTGACCGACGCGCGGGATGCGGGCGCAGTGGCGCTGGCGCTGGACGGGTTGATGCGGGCCTGTTTTGATTCGCCCTTTGTGCTGGGCGGCACGGAGCTGCGCATGGCGGCCAAGGCCGGTGTCGCGCTGTACCCCATGGATGGTGCCGATGCAGAGACCCTGCTGCGCAACGCGGAGGCAGCCCTCAACAAGGCCAAGGCCTCGGCCGACAGCCTGCTGTTTTACACCTCGGAGATGAACACCCGCGTGGCGGAAGCCCTGAGCCTGGAAGGCCGCCTGCGCGACGCATTGGAGCAGGGCCAGTTTTTGCTGCACTACCAGCCCAAACAGCACCTGGCCACGGGTGCCATCGCCGGGGCCGAGGCCCTGATCCGCTGGAACGATCCCCGCCGGGGACTGGTGCCACCCGCACAGTTCATCCCCATTCTGGAAGAAACCGGCCTGATCTACGACGTGGGCCGGTGGGCGTTGCGCCAGGCCCTGGCCGACAACCTGCGCTGGCGCCAGGCGGGGCTTGCGCCCCTGCGGGTCGCCGTCAATGTGTCGTTCTTGCAGCTGCGGCACCGGGGCTTCATTGCCGAGGTGCGCGACGCCGTGGCCCACGACGCAGGGGCGGCCGCTGGGTTGGAGCTGGAGATCACCGAAAGCATGGTCATGGACGATGTGCAGCACAGCACCGCCAGCCTGCATGCACTGCGCGAGATGGGCATCACCATTGCCATCGACGACTTTGGCACAGGTTTCTCGTCACTGAGCTACCTGGCCAAACTGCCGGTCGATACGCTCAAGATCGACCGGTCCTTCATCCTGAACATGGCCTCAGGCCCGCAGGGCGTGGCGCTGGTCTCCACCATCGTCAACCTGGGGCACTCGCTGGGCCTCAAAGTAGTGGCCGAAGGTGTGGAAACCGAGGACCAGTCCCGGCATCTGGCGCTGCTGGGTTGCGACGAGATCCAGGGGTATCTGCTGAGCAAGCCGGTGCCTGCCGAGGTGTTTGAGGCGCAGTTTCTTCAGTCAGCGGTGGCCGATTGACAGAGCATGTCTTCGGCGTGTTTGCGCTTTAGTCCACAACGGGCTGTCTGGTCATTTGTTAAGGCGATTCGCGCATATGCAGCGTGTGCGTTGCAACGACATTTGCCAGCACCTCATCATGGGTAACCAACACTAAAGCAGCCCCGGATTCGTGTACGGCATCTAGCAGTACCTGTATAGCCTCTTGCTGCGTGATGGGGTCCAGGCGCGAGGTGGGCTCGTCGGCAAACAGCAGCGCTGGTTGCGCCACCAGCACGCGCGCCAGCGCAATGCGCTGCAACTCGCCGCCCGAGACTTGGTCGGGCCTGCGCGCCAGCAGGTCCTCGGGCACGCGCAGCTGCGCCAGGCGCTGCTGCACGGCCTTCCAGTCGCAGCGGTGCAGCCGGGCGGCGTCGCGCAGCGACTGGGCCAGGCTGATGTGCGGAGCAAACGAACTGACCGGGTCCTGGTACAGCTTTTGGAACGCATACGGGCGCAGCCGGGCGCTGCGCTCCACACGGCCTGTGTCGGGCGCCACCAGGCCCAGCAGCACATTGCCCAGTGTGCTTTTGCCGGTGCCGCTTGGGCCTTGCACGGCGATGCGTTCGCCGCTGCGCAGTTCCAGGTCCAGCGGCGCAAACAGCTTCTGCGCACCATAGGCTTTGGAGATGCCATGCGCCTGTACGACGGGCTCACCCAGCGTGGGCTCGGCAAACGGCAGCCAGCGGGCCGGGTCGGCCTGCAGCAACTGGCGGGTAAAGGCGTGCTGCGGCGCGGCGGCCACGGTGTGGATGTCGCCTTGCTCCACCGCCTGCCCGTGGCGCAGCACGATGACCTGGCCGCCCAGCGCCTGCGCCACCTGCATGTCGTGGGTGATGGTGAGCAGGCAGCCGCCTGTCTTCAGCACGCCCTGGAACAACTCCACCATGCGGCCGCGCCAATGTGCGTCCAGGCCCTTGGTGGGCTCGTCCACCATCAGCACCGGGGCGCCCCCGGCCAGGGTGATGGCGGCCACCGCGCGCTGGGCCATGCCGCCCGACAGTTGCCAGGGGTAGTGGTTGCCCGCGCCGCCCAGGCCCGCAGCGCCCAGCACCTGTTCGGCCTGTGTGCTGGCGGCGCTGGGGGGCTGCTGGTGCAGCAGGCGGTACACCTCGGCCAGCTGCGGCGCCACGCGGGCCAGGGGGTTGAGTGCCAGCGAGGGCTCCTGCGGCAGCAGCGCCAGCTTGCGGCCCCACAGGGCGCGGCGCGCGGCGGCGTCCTGGGCGCGGGTGGTGGTGCCATCCAGCGTGATCTGGCCCGTGGCCTGCAGCGCAGGCGGCAGGTTGCCCATGATGGCCTGGGCCAGCAGCGACTTGCCCGCGCCGCTTTCGCCCACCAGCGTGAGCGCCTCGCCCGGCCGCAGGCTGAAGCCGATGTCGCGCAGCAGCCGCTTGCCGCCCACATGGATGCCCAGCCCCTCCACGGCCAGCAGAGCGTCGGATTTCAAAGGCGTGGTCATGCGGTCTCCCGGTCGGGGTTGAGCAGCATCATCGCGGCCACCAGCCACACCAGCAGCGCGGTGGGGGCGGCAATGAGCCACGGGGCTTCTTCGTAGTAGGGCATGGCCTCGGTCATCATCAGGCCCAGCTCGGGCGTGGGCGGCTGCATGCCCACACCCACAAAACCCAGCGCGGCCAGCGCCAGCACGGCCTGCGACGTGGTGAAGGCCAGCAGCGTGCCCAGCGTGGGTGCCAGCGCGGGCAGCAGGTGGCGGCGCAGCACATAGCCGCGCCCAAACCCCAGCAGGCGCGATGCCTGCACCGCGTCGCCCGCCAGCACGGGCCGGGCCACCGCACGGCTCACGCGAAAGTACTCCACCCACAGCGCAGCCGACAGGCCCGCATACAGCGCCCACAGCGCGCCGGGGGCGAGCGCCGCAATCAGCAGCACCAGCAGCAGGCCCGGAATGGCCAGCACCGAGTCCGACAGCATGAGCAGCGCCCGCTCGGTGCGCCCGCCGCACCACGCGGCGGCAATGCCCAGCAGCGTGCCGGGCACGGCGGCGCTCACGGCCGCCAGCAGTGCCATGCCCAACGAGAGCTGCGCCGCATGCGCCAGCCGCGCCAGCGCCGAGCGGCCCAGCACATCGGTGCCCAGCCAGTGCTGGGCGCTGGGGGGCGCCAGGGTGTTGCGCAGGTCTTGCACCACCGGGCTGGCGCCCACCAGCCAGGGGCCGAGCAGGGCAAACAGCGCCAGCAGGCCGAGCATGGCTAGCCCCAAGGTGGTGCGCAGCGGCCAGCGGGGCTGGGCCACTACGGCGCCTGTGGGCGATGAAAGGGTGGAAGGCACGGCACTCATGCAGCCACCTTTTGTGTGTGTCGGGGGTCCAGCGCGAGGCACGCCGCATCCACCAGCAGGTTGAAGGCCACAAACAGCACGCCCATGCACAGCGCCGTGCCTTGCACCACAGGGATGTCGCGCCCGAACACGGCGTGCACCAGCGCATGGCCAATGCCGGGCCAGGCAAACAGCGTCTCCACCACCAGCGCGCCCTCCACCAGAAACAGCGCCTGCACGCCCAGGTAGGCCGTCACTGGCACAGCCGCATTGCGCAGGCCGTGGCGCACCAGCGCCTGCCAGTCGCTCAGGCCCTTGGTGCGCGCAAATTCAAAGAAGGGCGACACCACCACCTCCAGCATCGCAGCGCGGGTCACGCGCGCCAGCCCGGCGGCCAGGCCCAGCCCCAGCGTGAGCGCGGGCAGCGCCAGGCTGGCCTGGCTCTCGTCACCGCCCGCCGGCAAAAACCCCCACTGCACCGCCACCAGCAGGATGAGTAGCACCGACAGCAAAAACGGCGGCAGCGCGCGCAGCACCACGGCCATCAGCCAGCTGGCCTTGTCCACCCAGCCCTGGGGGCGCAGTCCGGCCCACACGCCCAGTGGCACACCCACGGCAAAGGCAATGGCCAGCGCGGCAGCCGACAGGCGCAGCGTGGCGCCCAGGTGGTGCGTGACCTCGTGCCACACCGATCGCTGCGACACCAGCGACTGGCCCAGGTTGAAGCTGGCCATGTCGCGCCACCAGTGCAGCAGCGCCAGCCAGCCGGGTCGGTCCAGCCCCAACTCCGCGCGCACCGCGTCGGCGGCAGCGTTGCTCACCAGGTCATAGCCATAGCGGCCCGCCGCCACGCGCATGGCCAGGTCGCCCGGCAGGGCACGCACCATCAAAAAGCACAGCGTGCCGATCAGCAGGGACACGGCCAGCACCTGCACCAGCCTGCGGCCGAGCAGGGCGGCCCAGGGTTTTGACATCAAGGGGTTCATGGGTTGTTCCACTCCATGCCGGTCAGGCGGTAAGAACGCTCCAGCGGGTCTAGCGTGACGCTCGCCAGCCGGGGGGCCACGGCCACATGCTGGCGGTACCACGCCACGGGGATCACGGGCAGCTCCGTTTGCAGGGTGTGCGTGATGGATTGCCGCAGCGCGCGCGTGCGCTCGGGCGGCGTCTGGGTGCGCGTCAGCTCCTGCAGGGCCTGCACCACGGTGTCGCTGTGCCAGCCCATGGCGCCCCAGTCGCCGCCCTGCGCCGCAAAGTCGCCCGCCAGCGTGCCTGTGGGGTCGGGCACGTTGGCGTAGTTGCGCGCCGCCAGGGCCAGTTGCAGGCTGCCGTCGCGGTGGCCCCGGGGCACGTCGCCCGAGTTGCCGATGCTCACCTTCACCGCCATGCCCGCCAGCCGCCACTGTTCCTGCAAGGCGGTGGCAATCAGCGGCAGCTCGGGCCGGTCCACAAAGGTGCGGATCACCAAGTGCAGCGGCTGGCCATCGGCATCGCGCAGGCCGTCGCCGTGGCGCTGCCAGCCTGCGGCGCGCAGCAGGCGCGCGGCGGCTTCGGGGTCGTGCTGCAGCGCGGGCAGGTCGGGGTTGTGCCACGCACCCAGCGTGGGCGGCAGCAGCTGCGTGGCGGCCAGCGCCTCGTCGCCCATCAGCGCCAGCGCAATGCCCGCGCGGTCGATGGCCAGGCTCAGCGCCTGGCGCACGCGCACGTCGCGCAATGCGGGCAGGCCCGCATTGAGCTTGACGATGACGGTGCGCGGCAGCGTGACCGATGCAATGCGCACGGTGGTGCGGCGCGCCAGAGCCGGGTTTTTGGCATGGCGCTGCAGCCGCCGCAGGCTGGCTGGGTCCAGCCCATAGGCCAGGTCGGCCTGGCCGCTCTCGGCCATCAGCGCGCGGGTTTCGGCGCGGCTGGCGGCCAGGTAGCGCACGGCGGCAATGGCGGGGCGCGGGCCGTCGTAGGCGTCAAACACCACGGTCTCCACCTGCTGCGGCGGCACCAGCAGCGCAATGCGGTAGGGGCCGCTGCCAATGATGCTGCGCACCTTGCCGTCGGCCCCGTAGCTGGCCGGGGCCAACACCATGGTGCTGGAATGCGCCAGCAGCGCGGGCAGGGCGGTGTGGGGGCGTTGCAGGCGAATCAGCACCGTGCCCACGTCGGGCGCAGAAATGGATTCGATGGGTGCCTGGCTCAGCAGCGCGGGCGCCACCTGAGCGGCCTGCAGGCTGCGCACCACGGCGGCGGCCGTCACCGGCGTGCCATCATGAAAACGCGCCCCGGGCCGCAGCTCAAAGTGCCACACCAGCCCATCCGCCGACCGGCGCCAGAGCCGCGCCAGCGCGGGCCGTGGCTGGCCATTGTCTGCAGCGTCCAGCAGGGTTTCGGTGACCTGCAGGCGTGTGAACACATAGCCGCTGCTGGCGGGTGCCAGGCCGCTGATCTCCCACGGGCCGACGATTTGCAGCGGTGCGGGGGCGGACGCGGGCGGTGTGCCCTGCGCCCACGCAGCGGGCAGGGCGCCTGCCGCCAGCGCGGCCACGGGGGCCTGCAAGGCGCGGCGTCGCGTCAAGGGTTTTGGGCCGGTTGAAAGTGTTGTCATGCAGGTCACCGGCACCACTCAGAACTTCGCCTGCAGCCCGACGGTGACCGTGCGCGCCGCCCCCGGTGCCACCCACACGCGGCTGTACGAGCTGGTGTAGTGCACCTTGTTGAACACGTTGTCCACGTCCAGCGACAGGTTCAGCGTGGGGCTCAGGCGCCAGTACGCCATCAGCTTGGCCGTGGTGTAGCTGGGCAGCTCAAACGCGGCGGTGCCCGCATTGGCCTCGGCCTGCGTGCGGGCCTGGCCCAGGCGTTTGCCCACGTGCGTCACGCCGCCGCCCACGCCATAGCGCTGGCCGTTGGCGAGCTGGTTTTCGTACACCGCCAGCACGCTGCCGTTGATGCGCGGCACGTTCAGCAGGCGGCCGCCCACCTCCAGCGTGTTGTCGCGGGTGACCTCCACATCGTTGATGACCAAGCTGGCATTCACGCGCCAGTGGGGGCTCACGCGGCCCGCCAGGTCCAGCTCCAGGCCCCGGCTGCGCACCTCGCCTGCGGCCACCGAGAAGCCCGCATTCAGCGGGTCGCTGGTCAGCACATTGCGCTTGGTGATGTCGAACAGCGCCGCCGTGGCGCCCAGGCGCTGGTCGGCGCTCTCCCACTTGGCGCCCAGCTCCAGCGCACGGGATTTTTCGGGATCAAAGCCATTGCCCGCCACATTGCTGCCCGTGTTGGGGCGGAAGGAACTGCCCGTGTTGGCATACACCGTCCACCCCGGCGTGGGCAGCCAGCTCACGCCCAGGCGCGGCGACACGGCCGATGGGCTTTGCGCCGTGGTGCGGTTGGTGATGCGGTTTTGCAGGCTCTGGTCGTAGTTGTCGGCCCGCAGCCCGGCCATCACGCGCCACTGCTCGCCCAGCTTCAGAGTGTCTTGCACATACAGCGCGGTGTTGCGCTGCTTTTCCAGCGTGTCGGTGTTGCGCCCCGGCGTGGGCTGCGCCTGGCCGTACACGGGGTTGAAGATGTCGATGGCATAGGGCGCGGCGGCGCTGGGGTTCACCCGCAGCATCACCGAATCCATGCTGAACCGGTAGCTTTCCACCCCCACCAACAGCTCATGCTCCAGCCCGCCCGTGCGCAGGTTGCCCTGCAGCTCGGCCTGCACGGCCACATCGTCCGACTGAAAGTCGCGATACCGCCGCTGGCGCGTCAGCGTGCGGCCATTGGCCTGCAGCGCCGTGGCCTCGGTCGAGAAGCCCTCCATCCCCGTCTCACGGTACGACAGCCCCACGCGGCTGCGCCAGTCGGGGTTCCACTCGTGCGACAGCACCAGCTGGTGCGTCTGGTTGGTCACCGTCACATCGCCATCGGCAGGCTCGCCCAAAAAGCGGCTGGCGGGTACGGCCCCAAGGCGGTTGTTGACCGCCACCACACCCCGGTCCAGCGGCGTGGCGTGGCGCAGAAATTCGGCCGTGTACTCCAGCACCGTGTCGGGCGACAGCTTCCAGGTCAACGCCGGTGCCACCACCTGCCGCTGCGCGCGCACATGGTCGCGAAAGCTGCCCTTGTCTTCCACCGCCACGTTCAGGCGGTAGGCCAGCCGGTCGTTGATGGGGCCGGTGGTGTCCAGCGCCGCACGGCCCAGGCCGTAGCTGCCCGCATAGGCCTCCACCGAATGGGCGGCCTTCCACAGCGGTTTCTTGCTCACGATGTTGAGCGTGCCGCCGGGCTCGCTGCTGCCATACAGGGCAGCCGCCGGGCCTTTGAGGAACTCCACCCGCTCCACCCCCGCCAGGTCGCGCGGCGCATTAAAGCCCCGGTTGGACGAAAACCCGTTGAGCAGCGTCGCCATGCCCGTGTTCTCGTTGCCCGGCAGGCCCCGGATGGCAATGTTGTCCCACAGCCCGCCAAAGTTGTTCTGGCGCGAGACACCGCCCACATAGTCCAGCACATCATCGAGCCGCGTGGCGCCCAGGTCGTCCAGCGTCTGGCGCGACATCACCCGCACGGATTGCGGCAGCTCGCGCAGCGGCAGGCTGGTCTTGGCGCCCTCGGCCTCGTCGGCGTAATAGGTGCCCGAGGCACTGCGGCCCACCACGTCCACGGCAGACAGGGTGGGTGGGGTGACCACATCGCCGTCTGCGGCCCAGGCGGGGTGGAGGGAGGCCAGCAGCGCGGCGGCCGCCATGGCCGTCAAGGTGGGGCGCGGCAGGGGCGCAGGGCGTGAAGAAGAAACAGAAGAAGAGGAGGAGCGCATGGCTAACCAGTCCAAAAAAACATGAACGCAAAACGAGGCCCGGCGCGCCTGGAGATGGGGCGCACGAGGTTGCGTGCCTGCACACACCCACGGGGGTGAGTGCAAGGGCGAAAACGAAAAAGGGGATGCGCTAAAGAGCGCAGGCTGGCTGGGGTCTGACGCGTGTCAGGCCCGCTGGGCTGGCGGAGGATCGCGTGCAGCAAACGGCCAGCGCACCTGCTGGGCCGTGAAGGGGGCTATGCTACGCGGCGCGATGGCGCCGGGTTCTGCGGGGAGTTGCGGTGGGCGGGCGGGTGCATGCGCCAGCCCCGCCTCCAGTGCGTGGGTTAGGCACCAGGCGCAGGGGGTGTGTGTCTCTTCGCTGTGCTCGTCGCTGGCTGCGGAGCTGGTTGCCAACGCATCCACATCGACTGCGGTTGCCGAGGCCGTGGTTCTGCCCACCAGCTCTTGGATGTGCCGCGCCTCATGCAAGGGCGCGCCCGCCAGCGCGTTGAACAACGCCACCAGCAGAAGCACGATGTGGAAAGGCAGGGCGGGGATGGTGCGGCGCAGCATGACGGGATGCGAATCATACTCAACTGCGGGTGGCAGCTTACTGAACGGGTCTCGTCGGGAGTTGAAGCAACGCCACCCAACGCCGCAGAAGATGGGGCTTTTGGCCTTTTTCAGGGAACAGTCCAAATGGGCAGCGAACGTGAAGTTGCAACCTCCGTGACTCCGTAGGTATGGCCAGGAACCCTTCCGCCGGGCACTAG
>NZ_JAOBSQ010000037.1:0-129466 GCF_025246485.1 Acidovorax sp. K2F | reverse complement strand
TTAGGCGGACAAAGATCCGCCCAATACTCAAAATTTCTTCCTATGGGCTTCGTCAATATGCTGACCTTTAGTTAACGTTACGTTAACTATTTTAATAAATAAATATTTTGCGGAGAAGTAATGCAGGCAAATTTGAGTATCAAGGGTATTACGGTTCAAAATATTTACTCGCAGTACTTGCTTGGTTATTATTTGATCAATCGAAGGTATCAGCGAAAACTTGTTTGGAGTATTGATGAGAAAGCGAAATTTATCGATTCTATTCTTAATGGGTACCCTATACCCATGATATTAGGTGCAAACTATAAAAAAGCGGACGACAGCAATGCACTAGAAGTATTGGATGGAATGCAAAGATTGAATGCGGTAACGTCATTTATTGAAGGTGAGTTTTCGGTTTCGTCGCATTACTTCAATTTAGAGGCCATTGCTCAGACGAAAGCAAAAAAGGACTCCGGAGAACTAATTCAGAAGGAGCCGGCATTGCCTATCGACGAGTGTGCAAAAATACTTGATTATCCGGTGCCCTTCTCAATTTTTGATGAGAGCGAGCCCTTAAAGCTCGATGAGAGCTTTCGAAGAATAAATACGGGCGGCAGGACTCTTTCAAAGCAAGATGTTCGCCAAGCCGGCTCGCTTGGATTAATTCCAGAATCCATAAATGAAGCGGCAATATATATCAGAAAGGACAGCTCTCACTCAAATTTCGTTGATCTTCGGAATATGAGAAGTATTAGTCTAAGCAACAGAGGGCTTGCTTATGGGATAAATTTGACTGATATATTTTGGGCGAAGCACGGAATAATAACGCAAGACAATATCAGAATGTCCCGTGATGAAGAGCTGGTTGCGCACCTGCTTTCATATATTGCGGATTGCGTCGGCGCCCAAACTACCTCTCATTACTTGGATGAGATATATGACAGCCAAACAAATGAAGCGGAACAGCTTGCGAGGCAAATCAATAAATTAGGCAAGGAGACGCTACTTCGACATTTTAAGCACGTTTTTGAGGAGTTGAAAAAAACAATTGAATGTCGCGATCAAAATTTTAAAAGCCTTGTTTTTAAAGGTAAGCCAAATAAGGTGACGCAAGTCTATCAAGTGATATTCATTGCTATGCACAAGGCTATAATTCAAGAAAATCTAAAAATAGCTAATTATGAGAATTTGCAGTCCTCTCTTGAAGGCATCTTTGATGCACACCTCACATCACTAAATTCAGATCAAAAGTGGACCGCTCAAGAAAGAGAGGCTCTTTCTAATGCAGTCCTGGGTGTTATCAGGAAAAATTTTGCACCAAAGGTTGGCATTGATCGTAATTTAAGTGGTTGGGTGGAAAATCTTGAGAATATTCTCAATGAATCCAGGACGGAGCAGGTCTGTTATGATTTTAAGATGGGATTTTGTCAGATAACTGGCGCGCAGAGCCCGTTTTTGCCAAAGGTGGTCAGTAAAATCGTAAAGACTCTTACTGCGATGACGAACACCAAGCCGGGGGAATGTTACGTCATCGTGGGTGTTGCTGACAAAGAATCAGATGCATTAATACACGACACCCATTTTGGATCCACGAGTGTCAGATACAAAACCTTTTTCATAACTGGCATAGATGAAGAAGCGAAAATGTATCATGGGGATTTAAGCCAACTTGAGCAAAAAATAATTCAGCAGATAGATAAGGAGCCTATATCCGACGAATTCAAGGCGCAGATCAAGGCAAACTTGGTCACTTTTAGCTATGGGGCAAAAGAGATCTGCCTCTTTAAGGCTGTGCGTGGGACTGAACCGGCAATGTATCATGAAAAATTTTACGCAAGAGCACTTTCTCATAATGAGGAAATTGAATCGACAAAATATTTCACATTCTTCAAGATGTTTGAAAAAGACTCGGCTCTTGCTCAAAAATAATGGCAGCGCAGATCGCTGTTCTGATATTATATTTTGATAACCCGCCAGTTTCTTATGGCTATGGGGTAGTCGCTACAATGCAGATGCCTTGTCGAGCGCATTAAGCAGTGTTCTCCAATGCAGTCATTTAAAATAAAAACGCCAGCATTTGCTGGCGTTTTTCCTGGTTTGGATGTTTGATTAACTAACTTTCTGCACTATCTTAATAATGCTGGAAAAATCCAGCCCCCCATGCCCCGCCAGGCTGTGCGCCGCATACAGATTGCGCGCCATGCCCCCCAGCGGCGTGGCCGCCTTCACCGCCATCGCGTTCTCCTGCGCCAGCCCTAGGTCCTTGAGCATCAAGTCCGTGCCAAAGCCACCTGCGTAACCCTTGCTGGCGGGCGCGGTTTCCATCACGCCGGGGAAGGGGTTGTACTTCTCCAGCGCCCAGTTGCCGCCCGAGCTGCGGCGCATGATTTCGCTCAGCACCTTGGGGTCCAGGCCGTTGGCGACGCCCAGGGCAATGGCTTCGCTGGTGCCGGCCATCAGGATGCCCAGCAGCATGTTGTTGCAGATCTTGGCGGTCTGGCCTGCGCCCACGCTGCCAGCGTGGAAGATGTTGGCGCCCATTTTTTCGAGCACGGGGCGGGCGCGTTCCAGGTCGGCCGCATCGCCGCCCACCATGAAGGTGAGGGTGCCTGCAATGGCGCCGCCGGTGCCGCCCGACACGGGTGCGTCGATGAAGGCCACGCCCTTGGCCTTGGCGGCCTCGGCCACCTTGCGGGAGGTGGCGGCTGCGATGGTGGAGCAGTCGATGATCAGCGTGCCCGCAGGCAGCTGGGCCAGCAGCTCGCCCGCGCCGAGGAACAAGCCTTCCACATGCTGGCTCGCGGGCAGCATGCTGATGACGACTTCGGCGCCTGCGACTGCCGCCTTGGCATCGGTGGCGATGGGCACGCCGTCTGCGGCCAGCTTGTCGCGGGCGGGTTGCGAGAGGTCGAACGCGCGCACTTCGTGGCCTGCCTTGTGCAGGTTGTGTGCCATGGGGCCGCCCATGTTGCCGAGGCCGATGAATGCGATTTTCATGGTGTGTTGCTCCTGGATGTCGTTGTGATGGTGAAAGAAAAAGGGTTCGGATTTGGTATGAATTTGATAGCTACCAGCGCATATTCATCTAGCGCTTGAGCCCAAAAATATCTGAAATCAATCGGTGATGTCTGCTCCGCGGCCCGCCAGCTCAGCGCGGAGCACCGACCGGTGGCAGCGCGCTTCGTCCTCGCAGTAGCAGCCCAGCGACATTGCGCTGTGGTGCGACAGCGCGGCCAGCAAATCCAGCGTGCGGCTGGCCTCGGGCTGGGCCAGTTCTTTGCGGAACTGTTTAGCGAAAGCCTCCCAGGCCTTGTCGCCTTCTTGGCCAGTAGGCACCTGCTGGCCCTGGGCCATGAGGTCGGCGCTGGGCGAGAGCAGGGGGTACCACACGTCGTAGTAGTCGCGGCTGGCGAACTCGGCCTTGGGCACGCCACGCGGCGGGCGGCGCACGGTGCCAATGCGGGTGCCTTCCCCGGCGGCGCGCGGGGTGCCAAGGCGGACGATGCGAAGGGGCATGGTGGGGCTCCGGGTGGGGTGTGGAGGGGTGAGTCAGTCGTCGGCTTCGAAGATGCTGTGCTTCTTGGCGGCGGGCTTTTTGGCAGGAGGCTTGGCGGTCGTGCTTGTCGCGCCTTTCGTGCGCGTGCCTGTTGCTGCGACTGTCTTGGCAGTAGCTGGCCGGGCTTTGGCGGCATCCCTTTTTTTCTTGGGCGGTGCCGCCTTGGCGTGCGGGTTGTAGGCCAGTGCTTCGTCGATCCAGAAGCTCCATTGCGCCCGGGTGGAAAAGCCGTTGGGCTCCACCCAGAAGTAGCCCTTCATCCCGCCGTCGGGTGACAGCTCGCGCGTGTTCTGCATCTCCTGCAACTCGCCGTGCCGCTCCGGAGGTAACCGCACCAGCAGCTCCTCGCCCTTGACGGCGATGCACATCTTGCCGTCCACGAAGAAGGCGTGCGTTCCAAACAGGGCACGCTCTTCCACATCGCTGCGGTGCGCGAGCGCCGTGCGCACGGCGTCGATCAGGTGCAGGGTTTCGTCGGACAGCGGGCGGGCGGGCATGGTGTGAGTAAAAAAATGCCGGTAGCGCTAGTGGAATATGCCTGAATAGCTATGAATGTTGTAGCTACCGGATGGCCTCGGTGGCGTCCCCATCCAGCATGCGCCGCGCAATGATCACGCGCATGATTTCGTTGGTGCCCTCCAGGATCTGGTGCACACGTGCGTCGCGCAGCAGGCGCTCCAGCGGGTATTCGCGGATGTAGCCGTAGCCGCCGTGCAGTTGCAGGGCCTCGTTGACCACGGTAAAGCCTGCGTCGGTGGCAAAACGTTTGGCCATGGCGCAGTAGGTGGATGCGTCGCGGGCACCGGCGTCCAGCTTGCTGGCGGCCAGGCGCACCATTTGGCGGGCTGCGACCAGTTCCGTTGCCATGTCGGCCAGCTTGAACTGCAGCGCCTGGAAGCTGGCGATGGGTTTGCCAAACTGTTTGCGGTCTTGCATGTACTGCTGGGCGGCGTTGAGCGCGCCTTGGGCCGCCCCCACCGAGCAGGTGGCGATGTTGATGCGGCCGCCGTCCAGGCCCTTCATGGCGATCTTGAAGCCTTCGCCCTCGCGGCCCAGCAGGTTTTCGGCGGGGATGCGCACGTTGTCAAAGCTGATGGTGCGCGTGGGCTGGCTGTTCCAGCCCATCTTCTGTTCCTTCTTGCCGTAGCTGATGCCGGGCGCATCGGCGGGCACGGCAAAGGCGCTGATGCCGCTGGCGCCCGATTGCGCATCGCCGGTGCGGGCCATGAGCACCAGCACGTCGGTGCTGCCTGCGCCGCTGATGAAGGCCTTGCTGCCGTTGATGACGTATTCGTTGCCCACCAGCTCGGCGCGTGTCTTGAGCGAGGCGGCGTCGGAGCCCGCGCCAGGCTCAGTCAGGCAGTAGCTGGCTAGCTTTTCGCCCGTGGTGAGCAGCGGGCCCCAGTGGTCGCGCACGGCGGGCGTGGCCCAGGTGCCCAGCATCCAGGTGGCCATGTTGTGGATGGTGATGAAGGCGGTGGTGCTGGGGTCGACGGCGGCCATTTCTTCAAAGACCAGCGTGGCGTCCAGCCGGGGCAGGGCTAGGCCGCCGGCGGCTTCGGGTGCATACAGGCCACAAAAGCCCAGCTCGCCCGCCTTGGCGATCGCCTCGCGCGGGAAGATGCCTTCCTCGTCCCAGTGCGCGGCGTGGGGTGCGAACTCAGCTTGTGCAAAGTCGCGGGCCGTCTGGGCAAAGGCGCGTTGTTCTTCGGTGAGTTCAAAGTCCATGGTGTTCTGTCTCGTCGTCGGTTCTTGTTGTTCTGGCGGCCTTGCTCAGGGCTTGGCGGACGGGTGGTCCAGCGTCAGCCAGCGCATCAGGCCTTTGCGGCGCGCCTGGGTCTCGGCCGTCAGGCACTCGTGGTACAGACGCGGCCACTGGGGTTGCGATTCGTTGCTGCGCTGCGCCTGCTTGCAGCGCGTGGTGCGCTCACGCTGCCAGGCCGTGTGCTCCTGCCGCAGCTGGGGCCGTTCGTGGGCCGACAGGGCGCGCATCACGTCGCCGTAGAGGATGGCGATCTCGGTGTCTGCCGCCTGGAAGGCTTGCACGGCGCAGGCGTTGGTTTCTTCCACGGTGCCACCGGGTTTGCAGGCGGCACCGGCTTGCGCGTGGGCGTCGGCCCCGATCAGCATCACGCTCGCAGCACCGAAGACCATGGCCCATCTCTGCATCGTTGTCTGAAAAGTTTGCATGCCCTGCTTTTACCACCGCGCACAGCGGTTGAAACCGGCGCGAACAAAGGCGAGGTAGCCGCGCAAGGGCCGCCAGTCCCCGGGGCAGGCGCTGGCTGCGTCCCCCTTCCGCCTCGCGCAGCGATGCAGAGAAAGGGGGAAACGGCGCAGCCGCTCAGGGGGTTACTTCAAACTGATTGTGGTGTTCACACCATGCGAGATGGTGCTGTCGTCAAACCAGCGCGCCGTCACGGTCTTGGTCTGCGTGTAGAACAGCACGACCTGCTTGCCGTAGGGGCCCAGGTCGCCCAGCTTGGAAGCGCGCGAGCCCGAGAACGAGAACAGGGGCACGGGCACAGGGATTGGCACGTTGATGCCGACCTGGCCCACGTCGATCTCTTCCTGGAACTTGCGGGCTGCCGCGCCCGACTGGGTGAAGATGGCGGTGCCGTTGCCGTTGGGGTTGTCGTTGATGAAGGAAATGGCTTCGTCAATGTCGGCTGCGGCCGACAGGCACAGCACGGGGCCAAAGATTTCCTGGTCGTAGATGCTCATGCCGGGCTTCACGCCGCTGAACACCGTGGGGCCCACAAAGTTGCCCTTTTCGTAGCCAGCCACCTGCGGGTTGCGGCCGTCCAGCTCCAGAGTGGCGCCGTCGGCAATGCCGCGCTCGATCAGGCTCTGCACGCGGTCCTTGGCGGCGCAGGACACCACGGGGCCCACGTCCGTGCCTTTTTCCACACCGGCGCTCACCTTCAGGGTCTTGGCCTTGGCCACCAGCTCGGGGATCCACTTTTGCGCCTCGCCCACCAGCACCACCACCGACAGCGCCATGCAGCGCTGGCCTGCGGCACCAAAGGCAGCACCAGCCAGGGCGTTCAGGGTTTGTTCCTTGTTGGCGTCTGGCATCACGATGGCGTGGTTCTTGGCACCCATCATGCATTGCACGCGCTTGCCGTTCAGGCTGGCGCGGTTGTAGACGTGCGTGCCCACCTTGGTGGAGCCCACGAAGCTGATCGCCTTGATGTCCTTGTGGTCGCAGATCGCGTTCACGGCCGCTTCGCCACCGTGGATCACGTTGAGCACGCCAGGGGGGATGCCCGCTTCAAGCGCCAGCTCCACCAGGCGCATGGTCACCATGGGGTCTTGCTCGGAGGGCTTGAGCACGAAGGTGTTGCCCGTGGCAATGGCCATGGGGAACATCCATAGCGGGATCATGGCGGGGAAGTTGAAGGGGGTGATGCCTGCGCATACGCCCAGGGGCTGCAGCAGCGTGTAGGTGTCCACGCCACCGGCCACGTTGTTGGCCAGCTCGCCCAGTTGCAGGTTGCCGATGCTGGCCGCGTGCTCCACCACTTCGAGGCCACGGAACACGTCGCCTTCGGCATCCGGCAGGGTCTTGCCCTGTTCGGCCGTGAGGATGGCGGCCAGTTCGGCCATGTTTTCGCGGATGAGCTGCTGGTACTTGAGGAAGATGCGGGCGCGGGTGCCGATGGGGGTTTTCTTCCAGGTCTTGAACGCTTCCTTGGCCGAGGCCACTGCGGCATTGATTTCATCGGCCGTGGCAAACGGCACGCGGGCCAGCACTTCTTGCGTGGCGGGGTTCACCACGTCACGCCACTCGGTGGACTTGGATTCGACGAACTGGCCGCCGATCAACAGCTTGACGGTGGGGGCCAGCACGGCCTGGGAGGTGGGTGCATTCATCGGTTTGTCTCCTGGAAAAAGCGGGCAAAGGTGCGGGCAGGGTGCCCAGAACTTCGCCATCCTAATTGTGCAGAATTGTCTGCACAATAGACAATGATGCGCACAAGGTTTGCAAAAATGCACATCGCTGCTTTTGCCTCCGACCTTTGCGTATCCTGGTTTGCGTAATGCTCACTGATTCAAGGACTACCCCATGGACTGGGACAACCTGCGCTACTTTCTGGAGTTGGCCCGCGCCGGCACGCTGGTGGGGGCTGCGCGCCGCTTGGCCGTAGACCACACCACGGTGGCGCGCCGCCTGCAGGCGCTCGAAAAGCAGGTGGGTTCCGCCCTGTTTGCGCGCGAGGCGGGCGGCCACCGGCTGACCGAGGCCGGGCGCGCACTGCTGCCCCAGGTCGAGGCCATGGAAGCCGCCTTTCTGGCGGTGGAAAGCGCCGCCCCCGGCGTGCGCCAAGGCCTACATGGCTTGGTGCGCATTGGAACCACCGAGGGCTTTGGCAACCTGATCCTGGCGCCCCAGCTGGCCCGGTTTGCGCTGGATCACCCCGGTTTGGTAGTGGACCTCCTGGCCCTGCCGCGCCTGGTGCACCTGTCGCGCCGCGAGGCCGATATCGTCATCTCGCTGGAGCGACCGGCCCGCGGCGCGGTGGTGGTCGTGAAGCTCACCGACTACGTGCTGCAACTGTATGGAGCGCGCAGCTACCTGCAGCGCCATGCCCCCATCCACACGCCGGACGACCTGCGGGGCCACACCTTCATCAGCTACGTGGACGACCTGCTGTTCAGCAAGGAGCTGCAGATCCTGGACGAGCTGCATCGCCCCGCGCATTTCGCGCTGCGCAGCACGAGCATCCTGGCCCAGTACGAAGCCGCCCGCGTGGGGGCGGGGCTGGCTGTGCTGCCCGCCTTTGTGGCAGCGCAAGATCCGTCGCTGGTGCCTGTGCTGCCGGGGGGGGCACGCTTTCAGCGCACCTTCTGGATGTCCATGCCTGGCGACAACAAACATGTAGCCCGCATGCAGGCCACGTGGGCATTTTTGCGGGAGGCGGTGGCGGCTCAGCAGGGGTTGTTGTTGCCGCCGGCGGATGGACAGTGAATTGCTTTTGCTACTGTATTTATAGCTTTTTGCGCTTTTGAGATAAGCGTTATAGGCCATTTTGGCTTGATATCGAAGGGCAAAAGATGGCAGTGAAAAATCAATCGGGATCTGAGACTTGAGCCCCGTGCCACATCCCAGCCCGCTTCGCGTGCGTCAACGCGCTGCGGCGCTGATCCAGAGCAAAGGCCGCGTACTGCTGCACCGGGTGGCGGGTGACGCTTTCTGGGCGTTGCCCGGGGGAGGTATCGAGGCGGGGGAAACAGCAGCACAAGCGCTGGTCCGTGAACTACAGGAAGAGCTGGGCCAGCCCGTGGAGCCCGGCGCATTGGCCTGTGTCGTGGAAAACTTCTTCACGTACGTTGGCACCGCGTACCATGAGATCGGGCTGTATCTGCACGCTACTCCGCTGCCCGGAAGCCTGTTGTTGTCGCGCCCGGGGCCCTATGCGGGCGTCGAAGGATCGCGCGTCCTGGAGTTCGCGTGGTTCGGGCCGGGCGAACTGGAGGGCATCGACGTTCGGCCTGCACTTCTGGCAGCGCACCTGCGGCACTGGCTGGTGCACGGAAGGGCTGAGGTCGCGCACATCGTTCACCGTGACCCGGGCTTCTGAAACCGCACCGCCGGGACTGCGATATTCGATCTTTGAGGGCTGCGCTGCGCCATGATGGAAGCTGTGCGGCGATTTGATACGGTCTAGCGCTTGGCATTTATTCGCTGGGAAATCCTGTGACTCCTTCAGAACTGCAAACCTATCTGCACCAACACATCCCTCTGTCCCAGGCCATGCAGGTCACCGTGGTGGAGGCATCGCTGCAGCAAGTGGTACTGACTGCGCCCCTGGCGCCCAACATCAACCACCGCGAGACGGTGTTTGGGGGCAGCGCTTCGGCTGTGGCCATTCTGGCGGCGTGGTCGATGCTGCACCTGGGGCTCAAGGCTGAGGGGCTGGGCAGCCGGCTGGTGATCCAGCGCAACACCATGGACTACCTCATGCCCATTGACGGCAGCTTCACGGCTGTGGCGCTGGCGCCCGCGCGTCCAGCCTGGGAGTCGTTCACCCGCATGATCCGCCGCAAGGGCCTGGGCCGGATCACGCAGGCCGCAGCGCTGCACTACCAGGGGCAGGTGGCGGGGGCGCTCGCTGGCGAGTTTGTGGCCTTTGGGCCGGGTCATGCGTGAAACATGAGCGGTGTGGCGCCCCTGCATGAGCGGCCAAACTCGCCCCTTTAGCCCCTGCTGATCCCGCCATTGCCCGCGCTCCAGGCGCGTAACCTTGTGGCCCTGGGCGATGCGGTGACTTGCGGACAGGTCAAAGGTACCGGGCTGTCGCCACACAGGAGTTCATGGCGATGTCCCCTCTCATTTCCGGCCTCGCATCGGTGGCGTCGATGATTTTCAATGCGGCCTCCAGTGGCGCGGGCAAGGCGTCGACGCGGCGTGGGGGTGAGGCGGCGGCGCCCGAGCCCTCGGCCGTGGTCACGCTGAGCCCCGAGGCGCAGACGCTGGCGGGGATGGCCGGGCAGGGCGCTCTGGCCACCCAGGGCCAGCCTTCTGGCGCGGGGATGACCGTGGGGCGTTCGTCCGGTCAGGCCACTGCGGCATTGCCCGGTGGCCGTGCGGCAGGGTCCGTGTCCAAGGACGATTTCCAGGCGTTGCTGACTCGGTTTGGTGCCACCGAGGATCAGAAGCAGCAGCTCACGGCGGGCTTTGACGCGGACAAGGATGGTGTCATCACCCACGATGAATTCCTCAAGGGGCTGGCCCGCACCAAAGGCCAGCAGGCGGGCAGCGATCCGTTCGCGCAAGCCGTGCTGCAGGTGATGGACCGTGCGGGTAACGCCGATGGCACCGTGGCCAAGGACGAGTTTGCAGCGCTGACTTCGGCGTTTGCTCTGGCAGAGCGGCGTGCGCCCCCGACACGGACTGCCTGAACAGCCTGAACCGTGAAGGGGCACCGGTCCTGTACCTGCGCTGTGAGCACGCGTGTTGGGGCTGGAGCCGTATCAGGTGACCTTGGGCAGCGGCAGCGACACCCAAAAGCTGCTGCCCTTGCCCGGTTCACTCTCCACCCCCAGGCTGCCCCCCATGCCCTCGACGAGGCGTTTGCACAGCGCCAACCCCAGTCCCGCACCCTCAAAGCTGCGCGTGGATGACCCGTCGACCTGTTCGAACAACGTGAAGATGCGGTGCTGGTCACCGGCCGCAATGCCAATACCCTCGTCCGTCACGCGCAGCCGCCACACCGTCGCATCAGGGGTGTCCTGCTCGGTCTCCAGGGTCAACTGGATGTGACCCGAGAGGCTGAATTTCACGGCGTTGTCCAGCAGCTGGACCAGCACCTGTTGAATACGGTCTGCGTCCCCCACGTGGCTGGCGTCGGTGCCCACGCCATCGAGGGCCAGGAAGATCTGCAAGCCTTTTTGGCGCGCCTGCGGCTCCAGCAGTTGCACCGCATCTGCGGCCAGCTCTGGGACCGATAGCGGCGCAAACTGGAACGCTACCTGGCGTGTTTCCAGCGCAGCCAGATCGATCAGGTCGTTGAGCATGCGCATGAGGCCTTTGGCCGCATCCATCACATTGTTCAGCACGGGCTTCAGGCGCTCATCCTGCGAGCGGTTGCGAGCCAGTTCGGTCATCCCCAGGATCAGTGTCATGGGGGTACGCAACTCGTGCCCAATGTTGGCGAGAAAGATGCTCTTGGTGCGCAGGGCAGCCTCTGCGGCTTCCTTGGCGACGGACAACGCTGCCGTGCGCTCCTTGACCCGAGCCTCCAGGTGCTGCCGCTCTGCCTGCAAGGCGCGCTCCAGCTCCCGTCGCCCGGTCACGTCGCGGCCAATGCTGTGGTATCCGGCTGGCTGGCCCCGGGCATCGCGGTACAGGCGGCTGGACATCTCAAACCACCGCACGCCGCCATTGGCACAGCGCATTGGCAGCGTCAACAGCGGCTGCCGGTCACGCACCGCCTCGCGCAGTGCCTCAGCGCCCTCGGGTGTCAGTGTCTTGTAGATCGAGCGGCCGATGACCTCGTGCGCGGGGACGCCGCGCGCCCGCTCGTCAGAGGGGCTCACATACGCCACCGTCATGTCGGGGTTGATCCGCCAGATCACTTCTTCCGCGCCTTCCGTGAGCAGCGTGAACTGTTGATCCCGCTCGGACAGGTGTTGGTACATGCGCAGCGCCTCTCCCACAAACAGGTAAAAGCACACGCTGCTGAGCACCAGTGCCAGCGTGAAGGTGATGAGTGCGTGCGGCGAATACGGCAGCCTTTGAAGGCCGCTGCTGCCCAGCATCAGCGCCACCGTCACCAGGGTGTAGCCAATGCCTGCTGCGCGCCCCAGCAACAGGTAGGCCGCACCCACGCCAATCAAGAACCATACGGCGCGCAACTCGTGCCCCAGCGGCTGCCAGAGCGCATAGGTGAACAGCGCCAGCCCGGCGATGGTTTGAACGAGCGCCACCGACACATACACCTGGGGCCGACAGCGCAGCGCCACCCACAGCGCCATCATCAGCAAGGTGCCAGCCCCGATGGCCAGGCTCCATGTGCCCGGCGTGGGAATCAGCCCCCACGACCCCACCCCCAGCAACAGGAGCCCCAGCGCGATGTTGGCCAGCAACATGCTCTGAAGCAAGCGGACCTGAAACTGCCGCATGTTGCCGACGGTGGAGATGGGGAGATGCATGGGCGCTGGGCGCGTAGGTAGTCAGACAAAGGTATCGTTTGTATCAAATAAATTATGAAAATGCAACTAATATCAATTTAATTGTATTTTTGGGCGCGAATTGATCATTTGATTGGGTTGTGTCTGCCGCCGGCTGGTTTGTTTGCCAGTGGTGCCGGCGAGCCACTCACAACGCGGCGCCCAAAACAAAGGGCCCTCGAAAGGGCCCTGGGTGAGTGCTCCGTAGCGGACGGGGCGCGAGCAGTGTTGCCTCGCGCCCCACACCTGCGTGGAAGGTTCAACAACCGGTCATATCCGGCCCATCAGCAGCAGGATCACCAGGATCAGCACCACCAGGCCAATCCCGCCGCTGGGTCCGTAGCCCCATGAGCGGCTGTGGCCCCAGGTGGGCAGGGCGCCGACCAGGATGAGGATCAGAACGATCAGAAGAATCAGCGAGAGTGACATGGCAGTTCCTTGTTGGAGTGGTTTGCGGTGAGTGCATTGTTGGGTGCACCCCGCGAACTGCCCGCAGGTGCCGCGCCCGCCACTGGGTCAGGGATTTCCGACACCCACTGTGGGATGCGCGGGTTGTGCCCGGACGAGACCCCGCAGATTCATGTCAAAAATGATAGCTGCAGGCGCATGTTTGACTAGCGCTTGCAGCTGTTTTTTCTCCAAACCTGTGCCGAAGCCTCTCAGTGGGCCCCCGCCGCGTCTGCCGCGCCCGCACCGCCGCTGCGCGCAGGGCGCTTGGTCAGCCAGATCAGCCCGATCAGCAGCAGGAACAAGCCGGCCGAGCCCAAAAAGATGTCGTTGGCCGCGCGGGTGAACGCCTGCTGGTCGATCAGCCGGTTGATCTGCGCCAGCGCCTGCATCTGCGTGAGGCCCGAGGCCACCAGGCCGTCCAGCGTCTGCGCGAACACCCCCTGGCCTTGCACCAGCCCTTCGGTCAGGTGCGCGTGGTGCATGGCGGCGCGGCTCTCCCACAGCGTGGTGGCAATCGACGTGCCCATGGCACCGGCGGTGATGCGCACAAAGTTCGACAAGCCTGCTGCCGCCGGGATGCGGTCTGGCGACACACCCGCCAGCGTCAGCGTGGTCAGCGGGATGAAGAAGAACGCCATGGCCGCGCCCTGCAACAGCGTGGGGATCAGGATGTGGATGAAGTCCGTCTGCACCGTGAACTGCGAACGCATCCACAGCACCGTGCTGAACACGATGAACGCACCCGTGGCCATGCGGCGCGGGTCCCACTGGCCGACCTTTTTGCCCACCAGCGGCGTGAGCAGGATGGCGAACACGCCCACCGGCGCCAGCGCCATGCCGGCCGAGGTGGCCGTGTAGCCCATCCACTGCTGCAGCCACAGCGGCAGCAGCACCACGTTGCCGAAGAACAGCGCATAGGCCACCGACAGCGCCAGCGCACCAAAGGTGAAGTTGCGGCCCTTGAAGAGCTTCAGGTCCACCACCGGGTGCTTCTCGGTCAGCTCCCACACCAGGAAGACAGCAAACGCCACCACGGCGACCACGGCCATGGTGATGATCTCGCCCGAGGCAAACCAGTCCAGCTCCTTGCCCTTGTCGAGCATGAGCTGCAGCGCGCCGACCCACAGCACCAGCAGGCTGAGGCCCACGGTGTCAATCGGCAACTTGCGGATGGGGGTCTCGCGCTTGCGGTAGATGCCCCAGGTCAGCACCCCGGCCAGCAGGCCCACGGGCACGTTGATGTAGAAGATCCACGGCCACGAGATGTTGTCGGTGATCCACCCGCCCAGGAGCGGCCCCACCACCGGCGCGACCAGCGTGGTCACGCCCCACAGCGCCAGCGCCGTGCCGGCCAAGGCACGCGGGTAGCTCGCCAGCAGCAGCGTTTGCGACAGCGGAATCATCGGCCCGGCCACCAGGCCCTGCAGCACGCGGAAGAACACCAGCATCTCCAGCGACGACGCAAAGCCGCACAGCCAGGAGGTCAGCACGAACAGCAGCACGCTCATGGTGAACAGGCGCACCGCGCCAAAGCGCTGCGTGAGCCAGCCGGTGAGCGGCACCGAGATCGCATTGGCCACACCAAAGCTGGTGATGACCCAGGTGCCCTGGCCGGGGCTCACGCCCAGGTCGCCGGCAATGGCCGGGATGGAAACGTTGGCGATGGACGAGTCCAGCACGTTCATGAACGTGGCCAGCGACAGCGACAGTGTGCCCAGCAGCAGGGCGGAGCCCTGCAGCGGCGGATAGGCAGCAGGCGGCCCGGGGGGGGCTGCTGGTGGCGACACCGCAGCAGGCGCCGCCGGAGCGGGGGCCTGGCCTGCCGTGTCTGCAGTGGGGTTGGCGGCAGTCATGCTCGGTCAACCCCGCTTACTGCACCACCGGGGACTGCACAGCGGGCTGCGCCGGGGCCGATGCATGCTTTTGCGCCTGCACTGCGGGCTGGCTGCTCACCTTGGGCGACGCCACGGCCAGTGCGGCCTTGCCATTGCGGCCCAGGTTGGCGGCGATGATGTGCGCCACTTCGTCGTCGGCGGCCTTGAATTGCTCGTCGAACACAGCGGTGGCGGCCACAGGCGTGGTGCGCTGCGTGTCGGCCAGCGTCTTGCCGCTCTGGTCGGCGGTGTCCACCTTGACTTCCATCGACAGGCCCACGCGCAGCGGGTGCTCTGCCACTTCCTTGGGGTCGAGCGCAATGCGCACGGGCACGCGCTGCACCACCTTGATCCAGTTGCCCGTGGCGTTCTGTGCGGGCAGCAGCGCAAAGGCAGCGCCAGTGCCTGCGCCCAGCCCGGTCACCGTGCCGTGGTACGTGACCTTGGTGCCGTACACGTCGGCTTCCAGTTCGGCGGTCTGGCCGATGCGCAGGGTCTTGAGCTGGCTTTCCTTGAAGTTCGCGTCCACCCAAAGGTCGTTCAGCGGCACCAGCGTCATCAGCGGGGCGCCGGCCTGCACACGCTGGCCCACTTGCACGCCGCGCTTGGCCACGTGGCCGTCCAGCGGGGCGACCAGCTGGGCACGCTGCACGGCCAGGTAGGCCTCGCGCACGCGGGCCGAGGCGCGCTGCACATTGGGGTGCTGCTCGACCGAGGTGCCTTCTGTCTGTGTCTGGCTGGCGGCCAGTTGTTCTTGTGCGGCCAGCACGGCCGACTGGGCGGCGGCCACGGTGCTCTTGGCGGCGGCCAGCTGCGCGGTGGCGTGCTGGAACTCTTCCTTGCCCACGGCACCGCTGGCCATCAGCGGGGTGCGGCGGTTCACGTCGTCCTGGGCGCGGGCAGCATCGGCCTGGGCACGGGCCAGGTCGGCGCTGCGCAGGCTGACCTGGGCCTTGAGCGTGGAGTTGTTGGCATACAGGGTGCGCACTTCGCGCACCGTCTGTGCAAGCTGGGCCTCGGCCTGCTCCAGCGCCACGCGGGCGTCAGCGGGGTCGAGCTTGACCAGCAACTGGCCGGCCTTCACATAGTCGGTGTCGTCAGCGCCGATGGACACCACCGTGCCGCCGATCTGCGGCGTGATCTGCACCACGTTGCCTGCCACGTAGGCGTTGTCGGTGGTCTCGACATGGCGGCCATTGGCCCAGTGCCAGCCACCCCAGCCGATGGCCACCAGCGCGACGGCTGCGGCGATGAGGGTGAGGCCGCGGCGGCGGGCGGTGTTGGCTTCGTTGGCGGTGAGGGGTTCGCTGTTGGCGGTCATGGCTGTGGTCTTTCAGGAATGTGTTGTTATGTGTTTTTGAATGAGTGCGGTCCGGTGGGCCGGTCAGTGCGCGGCGGCGGTGTGCAGCACGGCCGTGTCGTCCGTCCAGCCGCCACCCAGGGCCTTCATCAGCACCAGGCGGGTGTCGAGCTGGCGGGCGCGCAGGTCCACGGCCAGGCGGCGCTGGGCCAGCACCTGGCTTTCGGTGGAGAGCACCACCAGGTAGTTGCCCAGGCCTGCGCGGTAGCGCTCCTGCGCAAAGCGGTAGGCTTTTTCGGCGCTGGCCACGGCCTCGTCCTGCAAGGCCTGCTGGCGGGTGAGCGACTGGATGGAGGCCACGGCGTCGCCGGCTTCCTTCACCGCATCGAGCACGGCGCCGTTGTACTGGGCGATGGCCACGTCCAGCTCGGCGGCGCGGCCGCCCAGCTGGGCGCGCAGGCGGCCCCCGTCAAAAATGGGCAGGCGCAGCGCGGGCGTCACGCCCATCTGGCGCGAGCTGCCGTTGAACAGCCGGTCCAGCCCCAGCGAGTTCAGGCCGATGAACGCGCCGATGTTGATGTTGGGATAGAACTCGCTGCGCGCGCTGTTCACACCTTGCGTTGCCGCTTCCACGCGCCAGCGCGCGGCCACCACATCGGGGCGGCGGCCCAGCAGGTCGGCACCCAGCACCTCGGGCACGGCAGTGGGCTGCAGGGCGGCAAGGCGGGGCGTGAGCTGGGGCAGGGCATCGGGCGCCTGGCCGGTCAGCACGGCCAGTTGGCGGCGGCCCAGGGTGATCTGCTCTTCGAGCGCTTCGATTTGTGTGCGGGCGTCGGGCACAGCGGTCTGGGCCTGGGTCAGCTCGACCTGGCTGTCCAGGCCGGCAGAGGTGCGCTCTTGCGTGAGCTTGCGCTGTTCTTCCCGTTGCTCCAGCGCGCGCGTCGCCACGTCGCGCTGGGCCACCAGCCGGGCCAGCGCCACATAGCTGCGCCCCACCTGGGCGGCCAGGGTGTTGGCGGCGGCGGCGGCATCGGCCTGGGCGGCGCGGGCCTGGCCCAGCGCGGCCTGCAGCTCGGCAGCGTGCTGGCCAAAGAAGTCGGGCGACCAGCTCAGCGTGGCCTGCACGGTGCCGCTGTTGTATGTGTTGCCTGCCACCGGGGCGGGCACCAGCCCGTTGGCGGTGTAGCGCTGGCGGGTAGCGTCCACGCCCAGGGTGGCCTGCGGGCCGTTGGCGGCCTCGCGCACCTGGCTCAGGGCCACGGCCTGTTCCAGGCGGGCGCGGCTCACGGCCAGGCTGGGGCTGCCTTGCAGGGCGGTGTCGATCAGGGTGTTGAGCTGCTCGTCGCCCAGCGCTTTCCACCATTGGCTGGTGGCCACCACGTCGGTGGTGGCTGCGTTCAGGCCGGCGGCGGCCGGGGTGGTTTGCGCCAGCGGTGTGTGGGCCGGGCCGGGGTTGGCGCAGCCCACCAGTAGCAGCGCGGCGGCCAGGGCAACGGCCGATACCGCCAGATGGGCGGCGAGGGCAGAGCGGGTGGACAGAGGGGTGGGGGCAGTGGCGGTCACGGAAATCTCCAGAATGGTTTTTGGGTGTTGTGTGGAGGAAAACGAGGGCGTTGGAAACTGGCAGGGCCGAGGCCAGGGCCACCGTGGAACTGGCTTTGCCAGGCCACTGGTGGCGTCCCCCTTCAGGGGGAAGGCGCCGAAGGCGGCACAGGGGGTTTTCCGTTCGCCAGCATGCGGCGCAGCATGGACAGCAGCAGCTGCCACTCGTCGTGGCTGAAGTCGCTGAGGTGGCCGTTGAGCACGTCGGCCAGCACGGGCGGCACCAGGGCTGCAATGCGCTGGCCTTCCGGTGTGAGCCTGAGCTGCACGACGCGGCGATCCACGGTGGAGCGCTCACGCACCACCAGGCCCTTGGCTTCCATGCGGTCGAGCGACCGGGTCATGGAGGCGGGGTCGGTCTCCAGGTCACGCGCCAGGCTGGCCACGGTGGCGGTCTCGCACAGGGACAACTTGAACAGTGGCAGCCACTGGGCGTAGGTGAGTTCGTGCAAAGACAGCTGGGCATCGGCCTGCGTGCGGATGGACGACATCACCTTGCGCATCAGGTAGCCGACGCTGTTTTCGGGCACCAGCTTGCTGGGGTCGTAGTGCTCGGCGTTGTAGAACGCGGGGGCTTGGCTGGGTTCGGGAGGGGCTGACATGGGTGGGAAATTTAATTGACTAGACAATTATTGTCTTTGCATTGATTAAATTCCTGACCCTGGAGAGGGGCCTTTGAGCGGGGTGGGAGCACACGAACGGGAGGTAACGGACGGGGGTTCGCGGTGCTGAAAATGGCGCGAGTGAAGGGAGTGCGCCCCTGCAAGCAGCCTTGCAGAATGTCAATTTGCTACGTATTTGATAGCTGATGAGGCATGTTCGACTAGCGCATCAGTCCAAAAAACCTTGATTTTTGGTGCGCAGGCTGCCGCCGATATAGTGAGGCGCCTTGTTGACCGCCCCTTCTGTGACTTGCCCACCGGGACACCGCCATGACCGCTTCTGCTGATTCGTCTGCCTCCCTGCCCACCGCCTCGGACATTTCCCCGCCCTTGCGCTTTGCCGTGATGGGCGCGGGTGCCGTGGGCTGCTACTTTGGTGCCTTGCTCGCCCGGGCGGGCCATGCCGTCACGCTCATCGGGCGGCCCGCCCACGTGCTGGCCGTGCGTGACAACGGTCTGCGGCTGCAGACGGCGGCGATGGATGTGCAGGTGCCCCTGGCGGCCAGCACCGAGGCCAGCGCGGTGCACGGCGCGGACGTGGTGCTGTTCTGCGTGAAGTCGTCCGACTCGGAAGACGCCGCGCAGCAGATCCGCCCACATTTGGCCCCTGGCGCGCTGGTGCTGACCTTGCAGAACGGTGTGGACAACGACGAGCGCGTGCGCGCCGTGCTGGACGCCAGCACCCCCGTGGCAGCCGCGGTGGTCTATGTGGCTACTGCCATGGGCGGCCCCGGGCACGTGGTGCACCATGGCCGGGGCGAGCTGGTGATCGCACCTTCGCCGCGCAGCGACGAGGTGGCCCGCCAGCTCACGGCAGCGGGCATTCCCACCCAAGTGTCAGACAACGTGCGTGGCGCGCTCTGGGCCAAGCTGGTGCTCAACAGCGCCTACAACGCGCTGTCTGCACTGTCGCAACAACCCTACGGCCCGCTGGTGCAGGTGCCCGGCGTGACGCAGGTGATTGCCGACATCGTGGCCGAGTGCCTGGCGGTGGCGGCTGCTGACGGAGTGACGATTCCGGGCGATGTGCAGGCGGCGGTGCGCGGCATTGCCAGCACCATGCCCGGCCAGTATTCGTCCACCGCACAGGACCTGGCGCGGGGCAAGCCCACCGAGATCGACCACCTGAATGGCTATGTGGTCAAGCGCGGCGCCGCCTTGGGCGTGCCGACGCCGCTGAACCACGCGATGCAGGTGCTGGTCAAGTTGGCTGAGATGAAAGGTCAGCGGAGCGAGCCCACGTTGCGGTGATGACGTTGCAGCACGGGCGTGGTGGGTGCGCTGCCCGGTTCAGCGACCCACCAGCTGCTGCGCCCAGTGCGGCAAGTGGGGCACCAGCGCCGTCGTTTCATGCGGCGTGCTCACCGCCACCAGCTGAGGTCCGGTGCCTGTGACCTCGGCGGCGTCATACAGATACGACACATTGGCCTTGCGCACGGCCCGTGTCAGGTTTTCCAGCGTGCGGGGGTAGCGGGCCAGGATGCGTTCGGGCGGCACAGCATGCCCGCCTTCGCGCACACGCTGCGCCACGCGGCTCAACAGCCGACTGGGGTCGTCCAGCGCCACCACATACAACGCCACGGTGTAGCCAAGGCGTTGGGCTTCTTCAATCAGGGCCAGTTTGGAGGGGTGCGAAAAAACGGTTTCGCTGGCAAAGTCGGCGCCCTCGCCCAGCAGCGTAGCGCGTCGCTCGTCGGCCCAGTGGCGAGCGGCCTCGGACCGGGCTTCTGGATCGGCAATGTGCTGCAGATTTGCCTGTTCGTGAAGATCGGCGTTCACAAATTCCAGCGGCGGTCCCAGGATGCCTTCGCGCACTAGGGCGCGGTACAGGGTGGATTTGCCCGCGCCGTTGGGGCCCGCAAGCAGGTGGAACCAGCGGGGCGAATTGCTAGTGCTCGATAGCCGGGAGGGTGTTTGCGGGGGCGCCACCACGTGTGTCAAACAGCGGCGGTGGCTTTGGCCTGGTTCTCCAGTACCACCTCACGCACCCGCTGCGCCAGGGTACCGCGCGTTTGTGCGGCCAGCAGGCGGGCAGTGAGGGCATCGACCGAGGGGGGAGCTGCCGCTGTAGCAGTGCGGGATGCAGCAGCTTCATATTGCTCAATGGCGCTGCGTGCCTCTTGCACGCTCAGCCCGGTGTGCTCCACGATCTGGCCCAGCGTGGCCCAGTATTCAATCTGGCTGGCCACCGAGCGACGCATGGGCTGCGCGGCCTGGCGGGCTTGCTCCACCAAGTGGGCGGGGAGTTTGACGGACGAGAAGGGGGTGGCGGACATGGCAATCTCCTGATTGGTGCATTTTGCGCCAATCAGGATGGGCTGGCAAATGGCGCCGCCATCACCCGCAGCGTACGCTTCAGCTGAACGCTTCCTCCAGCAACCGCTCACGCACGACCTGCGCGGCCTGCACCATGTGCCGCAACGCGGCTTCAGTCTCGGGCCAACCCCGGGTTTTGAGGCCGCAGTCGGGGTTCACCCACAGGTGCTCCACGAGCACGACCTCGGCGGCTTTTTCGAGCAGCGCGGCCATCTCCTGCACGCCGGGCACGCGGGGCGAGTGGATGTCGTACACGCCGGGGCCGATCTCGTTCGGATATTTGAAGTCGCCAAAGCCCTGCAACAACTCCATGTCCGACCGACTCGTCTCAATCGTGATCACATCGGCATCCATGGCCGCGATGGCGGGCAGGATGTCGTTGAACTCGCTGTAGCACATGTGGGTGTGGATCTGCGTGTCATTGCGCACGCCGCTGGCACTGATGCGGAAGGCTCGCGTGGCGCGCTCCAGATAGCTCTTCCACCCCGCGCGGCGCAGCGGCAAGCCCTCGCGGATGGCGGGCTCGTCGATCTGGATGATGGCGATGCCGGCGGCTTCCAGGTCGCACACCTCGTCGCGGATCGCCCAGGCGATCTGGTCGGCCGTGGTGGCGCGGGGCTGGTCGTCGCGCACAAAGCTCCATTGCAGGATGGTGATGGGGCCGGTGAGCATGCCTTTCATGGGTTTGGCGGTGAGGCTCTGCGCGTACTGCGTCCACGCCACCGTCATGGGCGTGGGGCGGGCCACGTCGCCGTAAATGATGGGCGGCTTCACGCAGCGCGAGCCATAGCTTTGCACCCAGCCGTTGGCGGTGAAGGCAAAGCCGTCGAGCTGCTCGCCAAAGTATTCGACCATGTCGTTGCGCTCGGCTTCGCCGTGCACCAGCACGTCGATGCCCAGCGACTCCTGCTTGCGCACGGCCAGGGCGATCTCGGCCTGCATCTTCCGCTCGTAGTGGGCTGCATCGAGCGCGCCGCGCTTGAATGCGGCGCGGGCCGCGCGGATCTCGGCCGTCTGCGGGAAGGAGCCGATGGTGGTGGTGGGCAACAGCGGCAGCTTGAGCCGCGCACGCTGGGCCTTTTGCCTTGCGGGGAAGGTGCTGGCGCGTTGGTCGGCACCTGGAGCAGCGGCCGCAATGCGGGCGGCCACCGTGGCGCGGTGCACGCGTGGGCTGGCGCGGCGGGCGGCCAGGGCGGTGCGGGCCGCGCGCAGTTCGTCATCTACTGCCGCCTCGCCTTGTGACAACACGGTAGACAGAACACGCAGTTCATCCAGTTTTTCCACCGCAAACGCCAGCCAGGATTTCACCTCTGCGTCCAGTTGCGTTTCGGCCTCTAGGCTGAACGGCACATGCAGCAGAGAGCACGATGGCGCCAGCCACACCTCGCCCTGGTGCTTGTCGGCCACGGGGCGCAGCTTTTGCAGCGCCGCATCCAGGTCAGTGCGCCAGATGTTGCGGCCGTCCACGATGCCCACCGACAGCACTTTGTGCGAGGGCAACCAGTCGGCCACGCCCACCAACTCGTCGGGGGCGCGCACGGCGTCCACATGCAGGCCGGCCACGGGCAGCTGGCAGGCCAGGCGCAGGTTTTCGGCCAGCGGCGAGAAGTAGGTGGCCAGCAGCAGCTTGGGCGCGCTGCGGGCGAGTTGCCAGTAGCTGGGCTCAAAGGCATGGCGCCACGCATCGGGCAGGTCCAGGCCCAGGATGGGCTCGTCGATCTGCACCCATTCCACGCCTTGGGCCTTCAGGCGCGCCAGCACGGCTTCGTACACGGGCAGCAGGGATTCCAGCAGGCTGAAGCGGTCAAAGCCCGCCGCCTTGGATTTGCCCAGCCACAAAAAGCTCAGCGGCCCCAGCAGCACGGCCTTGACGCGGTGGCCCAGCGCCTGGGCCTCGGCCACTTCGGCAAACAGGCGCTCGCTGGCCAGGTGGAACTGGGTGTGGGCGCTGAACTCGGGTACGAGGTAGTGGTAGTTGGTGTCGAACCACTTGGTCATCTCCAGTGCGGGCTGGCCGGTGGTGTGGTGCTGGGCTGTGCAACCGGTGCTGCAGCCTTGGTGGTTTTCAGCTTGGGCCGACACGCCCCGGGCCATAGCAAAGTAGCGCGCCAGCTCGGGCGCTTGGGCGTCAAAGTCAAAACGCGCAGGCTCGCAGCCCAGCAGCTGGATGTGGTTGGCCACATGGTCGTACAGCGCAAAGTCGCCCACGGTCACAAAGCCCAGGCCTGCGTCGGCCTGCGCCTGCCAGTGTTGCTGGCGCAGCTGGGCGGCGGTGGCTTGCAGCTCGGCCTCGGTGCTGTCGCCCCGCCAGAAGGATTCGAGCGCGAATTTCAGCGCGCGCTGCGCCCCCATGCGCGGAAACCCCAGGGTGTGCGTGAGCACGGGGCGGCGGGTGGTTGGAGCGGCGAGCGACATGGTGATTTCCTTCTTCTGAATGGAGCAATGCAATGAAGGCACCGATGGTCGCGTGGGCTCGTTTATTATTCAAACGAAAGTTTTAGTTGATCAACTTGAAAATTAATAATGAACCAGTCGATCCTGGAAGTGCGCCACCTGCGCACGCTGGTGGCCCTGCGTGACAGCGGCAGCCTGGTGCGGGCCGCGCAGTTGCTCAACCTCACGCAGTCGGCGCTGTCGCACCAGATCAAGCTGCTGGAAGACCGCTACGGCCAGCCGCTGTTTGAGCGCAAATCGGTGCCGCCGCAGTTCACCGCCGTGGGCGAACGCCTGCTCGCGCTGGCCGATGCGATGCTGCCGCAGGTGGAAGGGGCCGAGCGCGACATCGCCCGCCTGGTGCTGGGGCAGGGCGGGCAGATGCGCATTGCGGTGGAATGCCACACCTGCTTTGACTGGCTGATGCCCGCCATGGACGCCTTTCGCACCCGCTGGCCCGAGGTGGAGCTGGACATCGTGAGCGGCTTTCATGCCGACCCAGTGGGCCTGCTGCACCAGGGCCGGGCCGATGTGGCCATCGTGTCGGAGGTGGACGGCGACGAGGCGGGCGTGGACTACCACGCGCTGTTTGGCTTTGAAATCCGCTCGCTGCTGGCCAACACGCACCCGCTGGTGGCCAAGCCGCACCTGGTGGCGCAGGACTTTGCCGACCAGACCATCATCACCTACCCCGTGCCCGACGAAATGCTCGATTTGATCCGCCAGGTGCTGGAGCCCGCCGGCGTGCGCCCCCCGCGCCGCACCACCGAGCTGACGGTGGCCATGCTGCAGCTGGTGGCCAGCGGGCGCGGCGTGGCGGCGCTGCCGCTGTGGGCGGTGCAGAGCTACCTGGACCGGGGCTATGTGACGGCGCGGCCCATTGCGGCAGGACCTGGCGAAAAAGGCCTGCGCGGCGAGCTGCACGCAGCCTGCCTGCCCAGCCTGTCGGCCAAGCCGTATCTGCAGGACTTTGTGCAGGTGACGCGGGAGACGAGTTTCGTGACGCTCAAGGGCGTGGAGTTGTTGTGACCGGATCGGGCGCGTACTTGTCGCCCACTTCCTCGCGCAGCGGGTGGGTGTCGTAGACGATGTTCATGTCGCGGATCCGCGTGCTGCCCGCGTCGAACGTGAATACATCCACGCAGGTGAACGTCACCTCGCGCCCATCGTTCAAAGTCCAGTCATAGCGGAAATAGGCGGCGACCCGCACGGCGCCGCCGTTGTCTGGTTGCGCGGAGACGAACAGATCCAGCACGGTGATCACGCTGCCGCTGGAGGCCTGGGCGAGCTTTTGGAAAAAGTCGCTCGCGCGCATGGTGCCCAGGAAGGGGGAATGCACTACGCCATCGTCTTCAAAGCAGGCAATCAACCCGTCGGTGTGGCTGGCGTGCAGGTGGGCGAGGTAGGTGCGGACGGTATCGATGGGGGTGTGGCTCATACGTGGCGATGCAAAGGGCGTGGAGTGGAGTGCGTAGCTTCGCCAACTCCGCGCCGCACGACAAGAGACAATGGTGGCTTATACATAAAAGGTGTTTATGTATCTGCGCTACCTGCAATACCTCCATGCGGTCATCGAACAAGGCTCGTTCGCCTTGGCGGCCAAGGCCTGCGGCGTGTCGCAGCCTGCGATCAGCCATGGCATGAAAGCACTACAAGCCCACTTCGCGCAGCCCTTGCTGGTGCGGGACGGGCGACGCCATGTGCCCACCGACCTGGCCCGGGCCGTAGCCGCGCAGGCCTTGCCCCTGGCACAAGGGGTGGAGGCGTTGCCCCGCGCTTCGGTGACTGCGGCAGACCGATACCTGCTGCGGGTGGGGCTCACGTCTTCAGCGGCGCTGGTTTGCGGCCCGCTGCTGTATGCCAGCTGGTGTCTGCCCAACGCCCGGCGCTCGCTGGAGATGGCGACGGCCGATGAAGGCAGTCTGCTGGACGGCCTGCTGCAGCGGCGCTTTGATGCGGTCATTGCCCCCAAACCGCGCAAGTTTGTGCATCCCGATGTGACGGAGCGCCCCCTGTACGAGTTGCATCCCCAGGTCTATGCGCGCAAGGGCCACCCATGGGTCCGGGCCCAGTCGCTGGCGCAACTGCAGGGCGCTGCGTGGGCCTGTGTGGGGCCCAGCGTCAGCGGGCCGGTGGATGTGTTGACGGAAGCGCACCGTGTGCGCCGCATGCCTGCCCCCAAGATGTCCGTGCGCTGCCCCGACTTTGCCAGCCTGTTGCACCTGGTGGCGCAGTCCGATCTGCTGGCTGTTGTGCCGCACCCTGCGTTACTGGGCGGCGCGTCCACGCTGGTGGCGCCCCTGCGGCTGGCGGAATCTCTGCCGCTGTATGGCATGTGGCTGTTCGAACCCCGGGGCCACAAGTCACGGCTGGGCCCCGAGGTGTTTGCGCCCGCGGGCTGAGTCTGGCGCGCAGGCGCTGACCGAAACATTGCAAGGAGGATCAGTGTTTGAAATTGGTGTTGCAAGACTCCATAATCGCTTTCCTCATCCCTTCACCGAGCCTTTGCACCATGCACCATCCGCAGCGCCGCCCACACTCAGCCCCTTCGTTTGTCCGCCCCCTGATGGCCTCGCTGGCGCTGGCGTTTGCCGCCACCCTGGCCCAAGCTGCACCTGTTGCTGAGGTCCATGCGCTGGCCCAGAAGGAGCAGCAGCCGCTGCTCGACACCCTGCGTGACCTGGTGCATATCGAGTCGGGCAGCAAGGACATCGAAGGCCTGAACCAGATCGCCGAGCGCATTGCCAGCCAGCTCAAGCAATTGGGCGGCACGGTGGACGTGCTGCAGACCAGCGATATCTACCGCCTCGACGATACCCCCGAGAAGGTGGGCCCTGCTGTGCAGGCCGTGTTCAAGGGCACGGGCAGCAAGAAGATCATGCTCATCGCGCACATGGACACGGTGTACCTCAAAGGCATGCTCAAGGGCCAGCCTTTCCGCATCGATGGTGACAAGGCCTATGGCCTGGGCATCTCGGACGACAAGCAGGGCATCGCGCTCATCATCCACACCGTGGCCTTGCTGCAAAAGCTCAACTTCAAGGACTACGGCACGCTCACCGTGCTGATCAACGGTGACGAAGAAATCAGCTCGCCCGGCTGGCGCAGCACCATCACCCGTGTGGCGTCTGAGCAGGACGTGGTGTTGTCGTTCGAAGGCGGCGGCACCGACGGCACGCTGCGCCTGGCCACCAGCGGCATTGGGGCGGCCTACCTCACGGTGCAGGGCAAGGCATCGCACGCCGGGGCCAAGCCCGAGGATGGCGTGAACGCGCTGTATGAGCTGTCGCACCAGCTGCTGCAAATGAAGGACTTGTCCAAGTCCGACGAGGGCCTCAAGCTGAACTGGACGGTGTCCAAGGCAGGTACCAACCGCAACGTGATTCCGGCCGAAGCCACGGCCCAGGCCGATGCGCGCGCGCTGCGTGTGGCGGACTTCGACGGGCTGGAGAAAGGCCTGCAAGAGAAGGTCAAGAGCAAGCTGCTGCCCGCATCCAAGGTGGATGTGAAGTTTGAAGTGCGCCGCCCGCCGCTGGAGGCCAGCGACGCATCCCGCCGTGTGGCGGGTTACGGCAAGGTCATCTACCAGGAGCTGGGCATGTCGCTCAATGTGGTGGAAAAAGCCACCGGCGGCGGCACCGACGCAGCGTTTGCGGCGCTCAAGACCAAGGGCGCGGTGGTGGAGGGCATGGGCCTGTCGGGCTACGGCGCGCACTCCAACGATGCGGAGTACGTGCAGATCAACACCATCGTGCCGCGCCTGTACCTGGCCACGCGCATGATCATGGACATCTCGCGCGACCGCGTGAAGTGACGCGCTGAACTGCCCCACACCCTCCCTGTGAGGGCAGCTGCGTTACACAAGGCGCCGTGGCGGGCTCAAGCGCCCGGCGTGCCTGGCACCGGCGTGCGCACGGTGCCCGTCGCAAAGAAGGATGCCAGGTTCTCCAGCACCAGGTCTGCCATGGCGCGGCGGGTTTCGTGGGTGGCGCTGGCGGTGTGCGGGGTCAGCACCACGTTGTCCAGCGCCATCAGCGCGGCGGGCACGCTGGGTTCGTTCTCAAACACGTCCAGCCCGGCGCCGGCAATGCGGCGCTCGGTCAGCGCATCGATCAGTACCGCCTCGTCCACCACAGTGCCACGCGCCACATTGATGAGAAATCCGTTGGGGCCCAAGGCCTCCAGCACATCGCGGTTAACGAGGTGGCGCGTTGCGGCGCCACCTGCAACGGTGAGCACGAGGTAGTCGGCCCACTGCGCCAGCGCGGTCACCGACTCGAAGTAGGGCAGTGCGCATTCCTGCGCCGGGCGGCGGTTGTGGTACCCCACCTCCATGCGAAAGCCGCTCGCACGCTCGGCCACGGCCTGCCCGATGCGGCCCATGCCCACGATGCCCAGCCGTTTGCCGGACACGCGGGTGCCCAGTGCGTATCTGGCCTTCGGCCATTCACCACGGCGCACAAAACGGTCGCTGGCGGCCACGTGGCGTGACACATCCAGCATCAGCGCGAACGCCATGTCGGCCACACAGTCGTTGAGCACGCCGGGTGTGTAGCCCACCTGCACACCCCGGGCCTTGGCTGCATCGATGTCCAGCGCATCAAAACCCACGCCAAAACTGCTGATGACCCGAAGGTTGGGCAATGCCGCAATGACTTCGCCCTTGAGGCCGATGGCTGCGGTGGTCACCACCCCCGTGAACTCCGCACCGTGCGACGCCAGAAAAGCCGCCGGATCGGTCTGGTCGGCCAGGCAGGCGACGCTGTAATGGGCAGCCAGTTCGACTTCCAGTGCGGGAAGGGGCAGGCGGCCGATTTGCAGGATGCGAGGGGGAGTCGTGGTCATGGTTTCGTGGGGCAACAGTACCAAAAAATGCAAGGGGCGGCACACAGCCGCCCCGATGTGTCTACATCATGCCGCGACGCGCACGGCCTGGCGCGCCAGCAGCTTCCACTGGCCCCCTTGCTGTTGCCATACGCCCAGGATCTTGATCTGCACCTTGCCGGGCTTGCCCGAATCGTTGGTGTCGGCCGTGAGGGTGTGGCGCACGATGGCGGTGTTGCCCACCACCTTGATGGTCTGGTCGGTGATGGCGATGGTCACGAAGTCGGACTTGCCGGCGATCAGGTCACCAATGAAGCTGTCCTTGGTGTCCACGCGGCCGCCGGAATGGCCGTAGCTCAGGTCGTCGGCAACGAGGGCCGTCAGCGCCGCAGGCGTGGGGTCGATCATGGCGACACGCAGCTTCTCTGCGGCGGCTGCCACAGCTTGCTCGGCCGATGCCGAGGAGCCGGTGGCTGCCGCACCGGTGGCGCAACCTGAGAGTGCGGCAAGCGTGACGGCGGCGGCTGTGGCCAGAATGATTTTCTTGAACATCTTTTCTGTCTCCGTTGTTGTGTTGATGGTTGTGGAATGGGCGTGCCAGGACTGCCCCCGGACCTGTGCACGGCCGGGCCCGGGGTGTAGGGGGGGCTGCAATGGGAGCAAAAAACGAGGGCCTGGTGAACCAGGCCCTGCGCCAGGCCGCGCTTACTGCGGCCCGAGCTTGTCAATCAGCGCCTTGAGCTCTTCCATCTCGTGGGGCTTGAGGTCCGTCAGCGGCGCCCGCACCGGCCCGCCGTCATGGCCCACGATGCGCGCACCCGCCTTGATGATCGACACGCCATAGCCCTCCACCCGGTTGCGGATGGCCAGGTACGGCATGAAGAACGACTTGAGCAGCCGGTGCTGCGTGGCTGTGTCATCGCTGGCCACCGCCTTGTAGAACTCCATCGCCGTCTTGGGGATGAAGTTGAACACCGCCGACGAATACACCGGGGTGCCCAGCGCCTTGTAGGCAGCGGCATACACCTCCGCCGTGGGCAGACCGCCCAGGTACGAGAAGCGGTCCCCCATCTTCATGTAGATGGAAGACATGGTCTCGATGTTGCCCACACCGTCCTTGAACCCCACCAGGTTCGGACAACGCTCGGCCAGGATGGCCAGGGACTCGGCCGTGAGCTTGGTGCGGTCGCGGTTGTAGACGATCACACCAAACTTCACGCTCTTGCAGACCTGCTCCACATGGGCGATCAGGCCTTCCTGGCCTGCTTCGGTCAGGTAGTGCGGCAGCAGCAGGATGCCATGGGCGCCCAGACGCTCGGCCTCCTGGGCATGGGCAATGGCCGTGCGGGTGGGGCCACCGGCCCCGGCAATGATCGGCACCTTGCCCCGGCAGGTATCCACGGCCGTCTTGATGACCTCGCTGTATTCGGGGCCCGAGAGCGAGAAGTACTCGCCGGTGCCACCGGCGGCAAACAGGGCGCTGGCGCCATAGGGGGCGAGCCACTCCAGGCGCTCGATGTAGGTCTTGGGGCGGAAGTTGCCCTGCTCGTCGAAGTCGGTGATGGGGAACGAGAGCAGGCCGGAGCCCATGATGGTTTTGAGTTCTTGCGGGGTCATGGTCATTGCAGCGGGAGAGGATGGTGAATGAAACGGGTGTCTGTGGCGCTCAGTCGAGCTTGATGTTGGCGGCCTTCACCACGCTGGCCCAGCGCGCGCGTTCCTTGGCGAAGAACTGGTCCTGTTCGGTGGAGGTCATGGTCACCACTTCGGCGCCCTGGCCTGCCAGGCGCGAGCGGATCTCGGGTGCGCGGATGGCAGTGATGAGCGCCTTGTTGAGCTTTTGCACGACCGCATCGGGTGTGCCGCGTGGCAGCAGCACGCCTTGCCAGGTGCCGGACTCGTAGCCGGCCACACCTTGCTCGGCAATCGTGGGCACGTCACCGATCAGCGGCATGCGGGTGGACTTGGAAACGCCCAGCACCTTGAGCTTGCCGTTTTGTACCTGGGGCAGGGTGGCCAGCATGCCGTTCATCAGCACCTGGGTCTGGCCCGCCACGGTGTCCTGAATCGCGGTGACGCCGCCCTTGTAGGGGATGTACTGCCAGCGTGCGCCGCTGGCGCGCTCCAGCGCCACGCCGGCAAGGTGGGGAGCGCTGCCGGTGGCCGTCACGGCAAAGTTCAACTCGTTCTTCTTGGAGTAGGCGATCAGCTCCTTGAGGTTGTTGACCGGCACCGAGGGGTGCACCACCAGCAGGTGGGGCGAGTAGGCCAGCATGGTCACACCGCGCAGGTCTTTGGAGGGGTCGAACGACAGCTTGGTGTAGACCGAGGGGCTGATCGCCAGCGCGCCCACATCACACAGCAGCATGGTGTAGCCATCGGGCTCGGCTTTGGCCACAAAGTCGGCACCCAGGTTGCCATTGGCGCCGGGCTTGTTCTCGACGATCACGCTCTGCTTGAGCGATTCGGACAGCGCCTGGCTGATCGAGCGCGCAATGATGTCCGAGCTGCCGCCTGGTGGGTAGGGCACCACGATGCGCAGTGTCTTGGCAGGCCATTCAGCGGTCTGGGCCGTGGCAGAAGCTGCCGCCAGAGCGGCAGTGCAGGCCAGAAGAATTGCGCGACGTTGCAGGCTCATGGAATGTCTCCGTGTGTTTGTGTTGTTAGTCATCGTACAACTAGATCGAAAAATATGCAATCCATGCCGGTGTCATTCAGTGCATGTTTAGGGGAATTTCAGGGTTTGTACTGAGAATTCTGGCCCCAAAAAATCCAGAGATTGTTGATTGGCGGGTGTTTCAAGGTTGTGCGTGACCTCGGGTAATCCCTTTCTCTGTCAGCGCTGAAGATGGGTCAGAATGCACTCCTTGTTGTATGACGACATATCACAATCACACGATGCTGCAGCAATGGAACGCCCTGCGAATGGCGTCTCCGGGCGCAGCAGAACCACCACAGCCTCACTGGCGGGCGCGCTTCAGAGTCGCAGTCCAGCCGAAGGCACTACCAGGGGACCGAGCATGACCATCCCATTTCGTATCCATCACCGCGTCGCGCCCGTGATGCTGGCCGCTGCAACCGCGCTGGGCGTACAGGCGGTACAGGCAGCCACCTGGGTGTACGTGGCCAATGCAGACAGCCAGGATGTGTCGGTGCTGGAGCTGGACCGCGCCGCCGGGACGCTCAAGACCGTGGACACCACGGCACTGGGCGGCGCTGCCATGCCCATGGCCGTCAGCCCGGACAAGCGCGTGCTCTACGTGGCATTGCGCTCGCAGCCGTTTCGGGTGGTCAGCCTGGCCATTGACCCGGCGAGCGGCAAGCTGCGCAAGCTGGGCGAGGCGCCGTTGGCCGACAGCATGGCCAATATCGACACCGACGCCACCGGGCGCTGGCTGTTCGCAGCCTCCTACCCCGGACACAAGATCACGGTCAACAGCATTGGCAAGGACGGTGTCGTGGGAGCGGTGCAGCAGCTCATCCCCACTGCGCCCAACGCGCACGCCATCCACGCGGACGCAGCCAACCGCTATGTCTTTGCTACCAGCCTGGGTGGCGACCACCTCTCGGCCTGGAAGTTTGATGCAGAGACCGGCAAGCTCACCGCCCACGAGCCCGCGCTGACCCCCGTGGCGCCCGAAAAGTCCGGCCCCCGCCACTTTGTCTGGAGCGGCGATCAGCGCCACCTGTATCTGCTGGACGAGCTGGACGCGGCCGTGCATGTGATGGCCTACGACAAGGAGCGTGGCACGCTGCGCCCGCTGCAGCGCACCACGGCATTGCCCGCAGGTTTTGCGGGCAAGCCCTGGGCCGCCGACATTCACCTATCGCCCGATGGCCGCACGCTGTATGCGTCGGAGCGCACGTCCAGCACACTGAGCGCATTTCGTGTCGATGCCGCCACCGGGCAGTTGCAGCCCCTGGGGCATGTGCCCACCGAAAAGACGCCGCGCGGTTTTGCAGTGGACGCGTCTGGCCGCTTCCTGATCGCTGCGGGACAGGAGTCGCACCACGTCGCACTGCACCCCATTGACCCCGCGACAGGCCTTCCCGGTGCGCCCACCCGCGTTCCGGTGGGCAAGAACCCCAACTGGATCGAGATCGTCGATATGCCCTGAGCGGGTAAGGGCGTGCGTTCACAGGCTGCACCGACAACACGGCCTTCGCAGGCGCCCTCGCTCCTTGCCCCCTTTTTTCATTGCCCCTAGGAGACAAACACATGCAACGCAGAACCCTGGTCCAATCCGCAGCGCTGGCAGCTGCAGGCGCGCTGATGGCGCTGCCCGCCGTGGCCCAGACCACCTGGCCCACCGGCAAAGCCATCAGCTACGTGGTGCCCTTTGCCGCCGGTGGCACCACCGACACCCTGGCCCGCCTGATCGGCCAGCAACTGGGCACAGCCCTGGGCACCACGGTGGTGGTGGAGAACAAGGGCGGTGCGGCAGGCAGCATCGGCTCGGAGGCTGCCGCGCGCTCGGCCCCGGATGGCTTCACGCTGCTGGGTGGCACGGTCAGCTCGCATGCCATCAACATCAGCCTGTACCCCAAGCTGGGCTACGACCCCATCAAGTCGTTCAGCCCCGTCACGCTGATCGGCACCAACCCGGTGGTGCTGGTGGTGTCGGCCAACAGCCCTTATAAAACCCTGAAGGACGTGCTGACGGCCGCCAAGGGCAAGCAGGGCGGCCTGTCGTCTGCGTCCGCCGGCACGGGCAGCTCGCAGCATCTGGCGGTGGAACTGCTGGCCTACAAGTCGGGCGTGAAGTTCACGCACATTCCCTACAAGGGCAGCGGCCCCGCCATCCAGGACGTGATCAGCGGCCAGGTGGACATGATGTTCGATACCACCGTGGTCGCTGCCCCGCACATCCAGAGCGGCAAGCTGCGCGCCATTGCCGTCACATCGCCCAAGCGCCTGGCCTCCATGCCCGACGTGCCCACGGTGGCAGAGTCGGGTGTGGCCGAACTCAAGGACTTCGAGGTGCAGTCCTGGCAGGCGATTTTTGTGCCGGCGGGCACGCCCACCCAAGTGGTGAGCCGCCTGCACGACGAGATCCGCAAGATCCTCGCCCAGCCCGACATGCAGACCCGCCTCAAGGGGTTTGGCATGGAGCCTGCCGACATGAGCGTGGCCCAGATCGCCACCTTCCAGAAGGCTGAAGTGGACAAATGGGCGCAGGTCATCAAGGCGGCCAATATCAAGGTGGACTGATCGCCCGGCTTATCCTGTTTTCTTCCTGTAAAGACTTGGCGGAACAGCCTTTGGGCCGTTCCGCCTTTTTTATTGCGGGTAGGGCGCTGGCGCGCTCGCGGGGGCGTCCGTCGATGGTGAGCGATGTGCGAGCACGAGATCGGGATGCTGTCCGGTGAGCAACAGAAACATCGCAAACACGGGTCCCTGCATGTTGCGCTCGTCGGTCATGCTCTCCAGTGCCTGCCAGGTGCGCGATTGCACGCCGCCCCGGCTGCCGGTCTGCAGCGGGTAGCCCATGAGTTCGGCGGCTTGCGCCTGGCTGAGCCCGGCCGCAACGCGCGCGGCCTTGAGCTGCTCGCCGGTGGGCACAGGCATCGCAAGGGCCATGGCGGAAACGGGTGGCTGGGACATGGTTTGCTATAAAAAAAAGAGCTATTGGCACATAGAGTATGGGCGCTACAGCCCATTTTTACTCAAAAACAGCAACAGATATCCGGGTGTGGTGCTGGCACATCACTGGACAAAACAGAGAGGTGCCGCGATGCATGCTGGCGGAGGACGCTTCTAGAATTTGCTCGCACTTGACGACCGTCAACACAAACAACAAGCCGCATTCCGAGCGGCATCCGAGGAGGGAGCCGTGAGTTACACCATCCAGATCTGGGAGAAGCCCGCTGATTGGCCCTGGCCAGCCACCAAGGCCGAGGCGGACGCGCAGTACGAGCGCGTAGAGGCCGGCCCCCAGGTGCCGATGAACCCCCAATTCACTGCCTGGGCCCGGGCCGTCGAACAGCGCTTTGCCGGGTTCTGGGACATTTACCTCGGTGGTCCTGACATCACCGACCCGACCTTTGGCGTCGGTATCAACACCCGCTTTCCAGATTGGGGTCCGCCGTTTGACGATGGCTGGGAGCAGGCGGCCCGCCTGGGCCTGAATCTGTATGACCCACAAAGTGGCGTGCACTACCTGGCCAATGGCGACGCCCCTGAGGAGCCCGATTTGCAGGTGCGCCATGCGGTCCGTGCGCGCCAGGCGGGCGATGACGCCAAAGCCTGGGCCGAGTACCGGCGCTGGGCCGCGCGGGGCAACCCCCATGCGTTGTATGCGCTGGGTCGGGCCCTGCGTTTTGGCACCATGGGCCAGCGCAGGCACTTTGACCTGGCGGCTGCACTGCAGCTCATGGGCGCGCACGATGCGGAGACCCGCAAGGACGCCCAAGCCTTCTACGAGCGCTTTCCAGACAAGGCGAAGGCCCGCGTTCAGGCTCTGATGGCACGGCTGATGGCCGCCCCGGGCGAGACACTGCTGCAGGTCGTGGACGAAGAGCGCAAGGCAGTCGATGACGCTGTGGCCCGCAGCGAGCAACTGGCCTTGTACTCGCGCAAGCGCATTGAAGCGGCAGACGCCCTGGAGCCCGCAGCGGCCCAGGGCCACGAGGTGGCAGCCTTTCGGCAGGCGCTGGAGACCGTGATCGGCTGGGAGCAGCCCAACTACGAGAACGCGCGCTCCTGGTGCCAGCGCGCGGCAGACTGGGACCATGAACCCGCCCAACGCCTGTTGGCCGTGATGTTCGAGCGCGGCTGGGGCGGGCCGGCGGACGCGCAGCAGGCCGCCAAGTGGAACGCCGCCGCGCAAACGCAGCGGCAGCGGGCGCAGCAAAAGCAGCAGGCCCAGCAAGCGTCAGAATCGCCCGGCGGCCTCAGCCTGGCGCCCATGGCTGCGGCTTCATCCGCACCCGGTGCCGCAGCACCCCTGGTGTGGACTGGCAACCCCCTGCGCGACCTGCCGGGCTGGTACGCCCGCGAGGGCGATCCGCACGCCGCGTTTCACCTGGGCACCAGCGATGAGCATGGCCGCTATGGCGGCCCCGTGAACCTGGCCCAGGCCCGCGCCTGGTATGCCCAGGCGGCCGAGGCAGGCCACGCCGACGCCACCTACAACCTGGGCACCTTCATCGAAAGCGGCAAGGGCGGCCCCAAAGATGCCATGGTGGCCAAGGCGTTGTTCATGCTGGCCAATACGCGGGGCACCACCATGCAGGTGGCCGACTTGCGCATCAAGCCACAAGAGCAGGGGCCCGTGCGGGCGCTGGTGATGGCGCTGCGCGAGCCGGGGCGGCTGCGCGCCGTGCTGCAAGAGCGTGGACTTGCCCCGAGTCTTCAGGCTCCTGGTGGGGCCGCCGCGCGGGTGGTGGGCGCAGCGGCAGCGGCGGGTCTGTCCGCAGGCGAGTGGGGGCGGGGCGATGGCGCCCCGCCGTCGCCAGGTGCAGCCAGGCCACCAGAGCCACAGACTCCGCGTTCGCCGGCGCCCAGCCCATCGCGCAGCCGCACAGGCCCGACGCATCGCAGCGAAGAGGACGATGAAGACGATGCCCATGGAGATGTCCGCTATGGGCGCTCCACCCCAGCGTTTGCGTGGCACCTGGGCCATGCGGCGCTGGGCATTGGTGTGGCCAATGGGGCATTGCTGATGGCTTTCTTCAAACCCGGAGCCAGCTTCCGCATGGGCATGCTGGTGCTGGGCCTGATCGCCGCGTTGGGCGCGTGGCGCACGGCGCGCGACTTTGACTGGTCGCCCCTGGCGCGTGCCGTGGTGGCGGTGCTGGCCGCCATCCCCTTGCTGGGCATGGGCGTGTGCCTGGGCCTGCTGTTCAAGGCCTTGCGTGAACGTGGGTAGGGGTGGGTCGCTCACCGCAAACCCACGAGGCCGTCAGGTGGTGACAGAGTGCTCCAACGCCTGCGCAAAGTACGAATCGGGCTGGATGTTGGTGTAGTTGGGAATGTCTGCCGACAGTTCAGCCATCGTCGCTTTGGCTGCTGTCTGGGCCTGCTTCAGGTCGCTGAAGAACGCGTTGGTCAGCGCCACGATCTGGCCTGGGCGCGGATCGCCGGGGTAGAGCACGCGGTCGCTCTCCAGCCGCACCAGGCCCAGCGGCTGCAGTGCCGCGCGGGCGATGCGCATGTGCTCGGAGTGGTAGTAGTCGTGGTTGAAGGTGGCGCCTTCACGCCAGCGGTAGACGGCGGTGACTTTGATCATCGGTGCGATTCCATCCGGTGGTTGAAACCCGCCACCGTAGGGACAACACACCCGGGGCACAGCCGCGTGCGCGACAGCGTGTCGCCCATGCGGCTGGAGGCCTGTCTGCCTCTGCGGGCTCAGTCCTCTTCGGATTCGCCCAGGAACCCGCCGCTCTGATGCCCCCACAGGCGGGCATACACGCCGCCCTGGCCCAGCAGCTGGGCGTGCGTGCCTTCTTCCACAATGCGGCCCGCGTCCATCACGATGAGGCGGTCCATGGCGGCGATGGTGGACAGGCGGTGGGCGATGGCAATCACGGTCTTGCCCTTCATCAGGCCGTCGAGGCTTTGCTGGATCGCGGCTTCCACCTCGGAGTCGAGCGCGCTGGTGGCTTCGTCCAGCAGCAGGATGGGCGCGTCTTTCAGCATCACGCGTGCAATGGCCACACGCTGGCGCTGGCCGCCCGAGAGCTTCACGCCGCGTTCGCCCACATGGGCGTCGTAGCCGGTGCGGCCCTGCAGGTCGGTGAGTGTGGCGATGAAGTCTGCGGCCTCTGCACGGGCGGCCGCCTGGTGCAGGTCGGCCTCGCTGGCATCGGGGCGGCCGTACAGGATGTTGTCGCGCATGGAGCGGTGCAGCAACGAGGTGTCCTGCGTGACCATGCCGATGTGGCGGCGCAGGCTGTCTTGGGTCACGCGGGCAATGTCCTGCCCATCGATGAGAATGCGGCCCGACTGCACATCGTGAAAGCGCAGCAGCAGGTTGACCAGCGTGGACTTGCCCGCGCCCGAGCGGCCAATCAGTCCGATCTTCTCGCCGGGGCGGATAGTGAGGTTGAGGCGGTCGATGACCGGACGGGCATCGGGGCCGCTGCCGTAGGCAAAGCTCATGTCCTCAAAGCGTACCTCTCCCCGGGTCACGACCAGAGGCTTGGCGTCGGGGGCATCGACTACAGCGCGCGGTCGGGTCAGGGTGTTGATGCCGTCCTGGATGGTGCCCACGCTTTCAAACAGGGTGGTCATCTCCCACATCACCCAGTGCGCGTGGCCTGATACGCGCAGCGTCATCGCGGTGACGGCCGCCACGGCACCCGCACCCACCTCGCCGGCCGACCATAGCCACAGGGCCGTGCCGCACGCGCCGAGAATCATGGCCACCACCAGCAGCTGGTTGACGATCTCGAACAGGCTCACCAGGCGCATCTGCGCATAGCCGGTCAGCTTGAACGCGTCCATGGCGGCACGCGCGAATTCGGATTCGCGCCGCGTGTGCGAGAACAGCTTGACGGTGGCAATGTTGGTGTACGCGTCGGTGATGCGCCCGGTCATCACCGAGCGCGCGTCGGCCTGCGCCTTGCCCACCTGGCCCAGGCGCGGCACAAAGTACCAGCAGGCCAGGCCATAGGCCACCATCCACGCGGCAAACGGCAGCAGCAGCCGCGCGTCAAACCCGGCCAGCAGCACAAGGATGGTCACCAGGTAGATGCCCATGCCAATCACCACGTCGGTGGTCGTGAAGATCATGTCGCGCACGGCCAGCGCGGTCTGCATGATCTTGGTGGTGATGCGGCCCGCAAACTCGTCGGCGTAGAACGCCATGCTCTGGCCCAGCATCAGCCGGTGAAAGTTCCAGCGCAGCCGCAGCGGAAAGTTGATGGCCAGCACCTGGTGCTTGATGCTGGTCTGCAAGGCGACCAGCACCACCGACACCAGCAGCAGCGCAGTGATGCCGATCAGCGCCGCTTTGCGTTCGGCCCATAGCGTGCCCGGAGACGCGGACGTGGAGATCCAATCCACCACCACGCCCAACACGGCAAACAGCAGGGCTTCGTAAATGGCAATGGCTGCGGACAAACCTGCCATGGCGGCCACGTAGCCACGCAGGCCACGGGTGCCGTCCCACACAAAGGCCAAAAAGGCCTTGGGAGGCAAGTGCGGCTCTGCAGCGGGGTAGGGGGGAAGCCGGCTTTCGAAGAAACGGAACAACGTCAAAACTCCTGGGGCCACGCGGTGCGTGCTGCCGCGCGGGGCAGCAGCCTGCGGGCCCATCCAATCAATAGACCCTAGACCAGCAGCGTGACCACGACGATCACCACACCCAGCGCCAGGTTCACGCCCACCCAGCTGCGGATGCTGCCCAGGGCCTTGGCGCCGCTGGGCCAGTCCGACGCTGCCACGGCACGCTGCAGGCGCCGGAACAACGCAAAGCGGATATGGCCGAAGATGGCCATCATCACGAGGCCCAGCGTGGCCATGATGGTCCAGTCCAGTGGCATGGAGAACACACCGCCCGTCTGAACCGCCTGCTTGGCCGCGCGGCCGATCATCCACAGGCCGCTGCCCAGCACCAGCACCACGGCGGCAGTGACTGCCATAAAGAAGCGCTGCAGCACGTCATGCATCAGCCGCACGCGCTGCGGGGGCTCCAGCGCCTGCGCGGCAGGCCGCAGAAAAAAATGGGCGAACACCATGCCCCCCACCCACACGATGATGGACAGGACATGGACAAGCTTCAAGGCGTTGTAGAGCATGGGTGCGTGGCGCTGGGCGCCGAGTGTGGTGAAGTGACCCAGGGGTGGGTCAGAGCATCCGGCCGGGGGGTTGCGAATGCCAGGCCGCATTGTGCGGTGATATGCCTGCGGCGGTGGGCCTCGACCCAAGAACCCCTATGTGTCTGCGTGGCCATGTGGCTTGCGCAAGAGTGACTTGGCCAGGCGCCACATTGGGGGCAGCAGCAGGGCCGTGACCATGGGCACCCACACGGCCAGATAGCACCAGCTGGCCGGCCCGCTGTGGCCCACGCTTTCGATGCCTGTCGTGCGCTCCACCCATGACCACACCGGATAGAGCATCAGCGTGACGGCAAGAGCTACCGGCAAGGCCGCCACAGCCAGACCCAACCGCACCGCGCACTGCAATACAAGCGGCTTGGTCCCGTTGTACGCCCCCACCGAAGTCGCCTCAGAGCCAGGGACGGACGTGTGCAAGACGGGCTGGCAACACGGACCTCAGGAATGCAGGGGCGCCAGCGCCACACGCACCTGGTTGCCGCCGTTGCGCTTGGACAGGTACATGGCTTCGTCGGCGTGGCCCAGCAGGCGGTGCTCTTCGCCACCATGCTCGGGGTAGATGGCCACGCCAATGCTGGGCTGGATGTACAGACGCTGGCCTTCGAGGTCGAAATCCTGACCAAAGGCCGCGAGTATCTTGTCGGCCACCGCACAGGCGTGCTCGCGGGCCTGGCCGCCTTCGAGCAGCACCACAAATTCATCACCGCCCAGCCTCGCCACCGTATCGGATGCGCGCACGCATTCGAGCAGCCGCTGCGCCACCCGCTGCAGCAGCAGATCGCCCATGGCATGGCCCAGGGTGTCGTTCACTTCCTTGAACCGGTCGAGGTCAATGAACAGCAGCGACAGCAGCGTCTGGTCGCGCCGCGCGCGGGCCAGGGCGGTCTTGAGTCGGTCCAGAAACAGTTGGCGGTTGGGCAGGTGCGTGAGCTGGTCGTACTGCGCCATATGTTCAAGGCGCTCATACATCTGCTTGCGTTCAATGGCGGCCGCTACCTGGGTGGAGACGAACTGCAGCAGCTCCTTGTCCTTGTCGGTGTAGCGGCCTTGTTCGGTGTAGCTTTGCAGCACCAGTGCTCCCAGGGGGCCATGCTGCGTCTGCAAGGGCACACCCAGCCAGTACAGCGGCGCCTGCGTGGCATGCGCCGCAGCGCGCCACTGCGTGGCCTTTGCTACCGATGAGTCCGGCGTGAGCAGCAAGGTGGCGCCGCCCCGGATCACCTCCGCATAGCGCGGGTCCTCGGCCAGCGCCATGGGTTCGGGTGCGGGCAGGTGCTCGTTGACGTGGTACGGAAAGCTCAGCTGGTCATCGTGCGGGTTGTACAGGGCTACCGCAAAATTGGTGGCGGGCAACAGGCCGCCCACGATCTGGTGAATGTGCTGGAACAGGGCCTGCAGGTTGTGTGTGGTGTGCGCGGCTTCGGAGATGGCGTAGATCACCGCCTGCATCGACTCGGTGGCCTTGCGCGCGGTGATGTCGTGGGCCACGGCCAGCCGCACCTGCTTGTCGGGCAGCCAGCGGGCTGTCCAGCGGATGTGGGCGATGGAGCCGTCCTTGCGCACGTAGCGGTTTTCAAACTGCAGCTGCAGCTCGCCCTGCGTCACGTTGTGTGCCTGTCGTTGCGTGGCGGGCAGGTCGTCGGGGTGCACCATGTCCAGCATGCGCTTGCCGACCACTTCGTCGGGGGTGTACCCAAAGATGCGCTCGAACGCTGAACTGACAAACACAATCGAGCTGTCTCCCCGCACGATGCAGACGGCGTCGAGCAACAGGTCCACCAGGTTCAACGAAGAAATGCTTTGCATGGTGCAGCGCGCACGGTGTGCTGGAAAGACCCATTGTGCCCGGCACCGGAGGCTTGTGCGGCCTTGAAGGCAAAAACGCGACGGGTTCTTGCCCCGGGTGTGACACTAAGGCCTGGCGTACTTCGCTTCCAGCGTATCCCAGTCGGCTTTGCGCACCAGCCGCTGGCGCTCTGCAAACGGTGCGACCAGTGCGGGGTCTTCGTCAATGCGCTGCTCGTCGCGCAGCACGGTCAAGGCCTTTTGCATGCCAGCCACCGCGCCCTGCAGCGCTGTGTTGGCGTACAGCACCAGGCCATAGCCCAAGCCGGCGAGTTCTTCGGCGCTGGTGATGGGGGTCTTGCCTCCGATCACCATGTTCATCAACTGTGGCGCCGCCAGCCGCTGGGGCAGGGCGCGGATCTCTTCCAGCGTGGTGACGGCCTCCACAAACAGGATGTCTGCGCCCGCCTCCTGAAAGCGCTGGGCGCGCTCCACGGCAGCCTCGAAGCCGTGGGTGGCGCAGGCGTCGGTGCGGGCCAGGATGAGGGTGTCCGCATCACGGCGCGCATCCACGGCGGCTTTGATCTTGCCCAGCATCTCGTCGGTACTGATCACGTCCTTGCCGTTGAAATGCCCGCAGCGCTTAGGGCTGACCTGGTCTTCGAGCTGGATGCAGTCGGCCCCCGCGCGCTCCAGCACACGCACCGCATGGTAGGTGTTGAGGGCGTTGCCAAAACCCGTGTCGGCATCGACGATGAGCGGCAGCTCCACCGCGTCGCGGATGCGTGCGGTGTGGTCGGCAATGTCGGTCAGGCCCATGAAGGCCTGGTCGGGCAGGCCGAACCACATGTTGGTCACGCCAGCGCCGGTGACGTAGAGGGCTTCAAAGCCCAGGTCGGCCACCACGCGGGCGGAGAGGGCGTTGAAAGCGCCGGGCACGATGACGCCCCGGCGAGCCTGGGCCAGGGCTTTGAGTTGTTGTCTGGTGTTCATGGTTGGGGTGGTGAGCTGGGTTGCTATATGTTTGATAGCTGTTGGCGCATGAGTCACTAGCGCATCAAGCCATTTTTGCTTTAAAAAATGTCGCCCGGCACCCTCACCCAGCCTTCCATCAGGATGCGGGCGCTGCGGCTCATCAGGGCCTTGGTCACCTTCCACTGGCCGTTGATCTGCGTTGCTTCAGCCCCCACACGCAGGGTGCCCGAGGGGTGGCCAAACCGCACGCTGCTGCGCACGCCACCGCCCGCTGCCAGGTTGACCAGCGTGCCTGGGATGGCTGCCGCCGTGCCAATGGCCACCGCCGCCGTGCCCATCATGGCGTGGTGCAGCTGGCCCATGGAGAGCGCGCGCACCAGCAGGTCGATGTCCTTGGCGTCAATGGCTTTGCCGCTGGAGGCCGTGTAGCTGGCGGGCGGCGCGACGAAGGCGATCTTGGGGGTGTGCTGGCGCATGGTGGCCTCGCCCAGGTCACGGATCAGCCCCATTCGCAAGGCGCCGTGGGCGCGGATGGCCTCGAAGCGTGCCAGCGCCGCCGCATCGCCATTGATGGCACCTTGTAGCTCGGTGCCGGTGTAACCAAGCTCTTGCGCATTGAGAAAAATGGTGGGGATGCCCGCGTTGATCAGCGTGGCGGCGAAGCTGCCGACCCCGGGCACCTCCAAGGTGTCCACCACGTTGCCCGTCGGGAATAACGCCCCCACGCTCCCCACTGCGTGTGGTTCGCTGCCCCCCGAGGGGGCCCTAGCCAGCTTGGGGCGGCCCGGCGCTGTCGAGATGGCTCCCCCGTCATCGCCATCCTCCGCCGGGTCCATGAACTCCAGCGCCACCTCGGCGGCTGCAAAGGTCACGCCGTCCAGCTCGAAGTCGCCCGTCTCCTGCACCTGCCCATGGGCAATGGGCACATGCGCCACGATGGTCTTGCCGATGTTGGCCTGCCAGATGCGAACCGGAAAGGTGCCGTTCTGTGGAATACGCGCCGCATCGATCAGCCCCATGTGGATGGCGCACGGCCCCACCGCAGCCGACAGGTTGCCGCAGTTGCCGCTCCAGTCCACAAAGGGCTGGTCGATGGATACCTGCCCAAACAGGTAGTCCACGTCGTGGCCCGGCCGCGTGCTGCGCGACAGGATCACCGCTTTGCTGGTGCTCGACGACGCATTGCCCATGCCGTCGATCTGCTTGCAGTACGGATCTGGGCTGCCCAGCACGCGCAGCAGCAACGCGTCCCGCGCCGGGCCGGGTTGCTGGGCGGGGGCGGGCAGGTCGTCAAGGCGAAAGAACACGCCCTTGCTAGTGCCGCCCCGCAAGTAGGTGGCGGGGATGCGGATCTGTGGTGCGGGGAAAATGCTCATGGAGAATCATCAAATTAGATAGCGCGTGGCGGTTGTTAGACGGGCGCCAGAGCCTTTTTTGGTTCTGTATTCTTGGCCAAGAAGTCTTGCGCAAAGCGCTGCAGCACGCCGCCCGCCTGGTAGATCGAGACCTCTTCGGCGGTGTCGAGTCGGCATGTCATGGGCACCTTGGTTTCCTCGCCATTCTTGCGGTGGATGACCAGGGTGAGGTCGGCACGGGGTTGCATGTCTCCCTCCACGCCATACACCTCCGTCCCATCCAGTCCCAGCGTGATGCGGTTGACCCCCGCTTCAAACTCCACTGGCAACACCCCCATGCCAATCAGGTTGGTGCGGTGGATGCGCTCGAAGCCCTCGGCCACCACCACCTCCACCCCCGCCAGCCGGACGCCCTTGGCTGCCCAGTCGCGGCTGGACCCCTGGCCGTAGTCGGCACCGGCAATGATGATGAGCGGCTGGCGGCGGTTCAGATAGGTTTCCATGGCCTCCCACATGCGCATGACTTGGCCTTCGGGCTCCACGCGGGCGAGCGAGCCTTTTTTCACCTGGCCTTTGACCACGGCCATCTCGTTGACGAGCTGGGGGTTGGCAAACGTGGCGCGCATGGCCGTGAGGTGGTCGCCCCGGTGCGTGGCGTAGGAGTTGAAGTCCTCCTCGGGCACGCCCATGCGCGCCAGATATTCACCCGCTGCGCTGTCCGGCAGGATGGCGTTGGATGGCGAGAGGTGGTCGGTGGTGATGTTGTCGGGCAGGATGGCCAGCGGGCGCATGCCCGTCAATGTGCGCGGGTGGGCGGCCAGTGCGCCGATGCCCTCGGTGTCCCAGTAGGGCGGGCGGCGGATGTAGGTGGACTGTGGGCGCCAGTCGTACTGGGGCGACACGCGGGGGCCTTTGTCATGCCGCAGGGCGAACATGGGTTCGTACACGGCGCGGTACTGCGCGGGCTTCACGGCAGCTTTCACCACGGCGTCGATTTCTGCGTCGCTGGGCCACAGGTCTTTGAGGCGAATCGCCTGGCCGTCCACCACCGCCAGCACGGCCTTTTCGATGTCAAAACGTACCGTGCCCGCCATCGCATAGGCCACCACCAGCGGGGGCGAGGCCAGAAACGCCTGCTTGGCATAGGGGTGGATGCGCCCGTCGAAATTGCGGTTGCCCGAGAGCACGGCGGTGGCGTAGAGGTCGCGGTCGATGATCTCCTGCTGGATGGCAGGGTCCAGCGCGCCACTCATCCCGTTGCACGTGGTGCAGGCAAAGGCCACGATGCCAAAGCCGAGCTTTTCCAGGTCGGCCAGCAAGCCCGCTTCCTTCAAATACAGCTCCACCGCCTTGGAGCCGGGCGCCAGCGAGGTCTTGACCCAGGGCTTGCGCGTGAGGCCCAGCCGGTTGGCGTTGCGCGCCAGCAGCGCGGCGGCGATCACGTTGCGCGGGTTGGAGGTGTTGGTGCAGCTGGTGATGGCGGCAATGACCACAGCGCCATCGGGCATCGTGCCGTCCTGTGGTGCGGGCATGGCCCAGGGGCCCGCGATGCCTTGGGCCGCCAGGTCGGACGTGGCCACGCGCGCGTGGGGGTTGGAGGGGCCGGCCAGGTTGCGCACCACGCTCGACAGATCGAACACCAAGTTGCGCGCGTAGACCGCATCTTTGAGGGTGTCGGACCACAATCCCGCTGCCTTGGCATAGGTCGCGACCAGCTTCACTTGTTCCGCCTCGCGGCCCGTCAGCGTCAGATACTCCAGCGTCTGTTCGTCGATGCTGAACAAGGCCGCCGTGGCGCCGTATTCGGGCGCCATGTTTGAGATGGTGGCGCGGTCGCCAATCGTGAGCTTGGCTGCGCCTTCGCCAAAGAACTCCAGGTAGGCGCCCACCACCTTGGCCTTGCGCAAAAACTCGGTGAGCGCCAGCACCACATCGGTGGCGGTGATGCCGTCCTGGCGCTGGCCGGTCAGCTGCACGCCCACGATCTCGGGCAGCCGCATCATCGATGCACGCCCCAACATCACGTTCTCGGCCTCCAGGCCGCCCACGCCGATGGCGATCACGCCCAGGGCGTCCACATGCGGTGTATGGCTGTCGGTGCCCACGCAGGTGTCGGGGTATGCCACGCCCCGGTCGGCATGGACCACGGGCGACATTTTTTCCAGATTGATCTGGTGCATGATCCCGTTCCCCGCCGGGATCACATCTACATTGGCAAAGGCTTTCTTGGTCCACTCGATGAAGTGAAAGCGGTCTTCGTTGCGGCGGTCTTCGATGGCGCGGTTCTTGGCGAAGGCATCGGGGTCGAACCCGCCACACTCCACGGCCAGCGAGTGGTCCACGATGAGCTGCACCGGCACCACAGGGTTCACCTGGGCCGGGTCGCCGCCTTCTTTGGCAATCGCATCGCGCAGGCCCGCCAGATCCACCAGCGCCGTCTGGCCCAGGATGTCGTGGCACACCACGCGTGCCGGGTACCAGGGGAAGTCGCGGTCGCTGCGCCGCTCGACGAGCTGGCGCAGGCAGTCGTTGATGGTGGCCGGTTCGGCGCGGCGCACGATGTTTTCGGCGTGGACCCGGGCGGTGTAGGGCAGGGTGGCCCAGGCGCCCGGTTGCAGAGATTCGACGGCCTCGCGGGCATCAAAGTAGTCGAGCTGCGTGCCGGGCAGCTTCTTGCGATACAGAGTGTTCATGAGCGTGGGGCAGGGGGCTTCGGCCGTCTGGTTTTACTTGCGGTCCTGGATTGGTACGAACGCCAGGTCTTCGGGCCCGGTGTAGTTCGCACTCGGCCGGATGATCTTGTTGTCCTGCCGCTGCTCGATGATGTGCGCCGCCCAGCCGCTGGTGCGTGCAATGACGAATAGCGGCGTGAACATGGTGGTGGGCACACCCATCATGTGGTAGCTCACGGCGCTGAACCAGTCGAGGTTGGGGAACATCTTTTTGACCTCCCACATCACCGTCTCCAGCCGCTCCGCAATGTCGAACATCTTGGTGCTGCCGGCATCTTCTGACAGGCTGCGTGCCACGCCCTTGATGACCACATTGCGCGGGTCGCTCACGGTGTAGACCGGGTGGCCGAAGCCGATCACGACTTCCTTGGCCTCCACGCGGCGGCGGATGTCGGCTTCGGCCTCATTGGGGCTGTCGTAGCGTTTCTGAATCTCGAACGCCACCTCGTTCGCGCCGCCGTGCTTGGGGCCGCGCAGTGCGCCGATGGCGCCGGTGATGCACGAGTACATGTCGCTGCCCGTGCCCGCCACCACGCGGGCGGTGAAGGTGCTGGCGTTGAACTCGTGTTCTGCATAGAGATTGAGTGAGGTGTGCATCGCACGCTCCCAGGCGGCGCTGGGCTTGGTGCCATGCAGCAGGTGCAAGAAGTGTGCACCGATGGAGTCGTCATCGGTCTCCACCTCGATGCGACGGCCCGAACTGGCCCAGTGGTGCCAGTAGAGCAGCATCGAACCGAGAGATGCCATGAGCCGGTCGGCAATGTCGCGCGCACCCGGCAGGTTGTGGTCGTCCTTTTCAGGCAGCGCACAGCCCAGGGCCGAGACGCCCGTGCGCATCACGTCCATGGGGTGGCTGGCGGCGGGCAGTTGCTCCAGCGCCTGCTTCACACTCATCGGCAGGCCGCGCAGGGCCTTGAGCTTGGCCTTGTAGGCGCGCAGTTCGGCGCGCGTGGGCAGCTTGCCGTGCACCAGCAGGTGGGCGATTTCTTCGAATTCGCAGACCTCGGCAATGTCGAGGATGTCGTAGCCCCGGTAGTGCAGGTCGTTGCCCGTGCGGCCTACGGTGCACAGGGCGGTGTTGCCCGCCGTCACGCCCGAGAGCGCGACGGACTTCTTGGGCCTGAAGCCCGGGGTGTCTGCGGTGGTGGTGGTCATGCGGTCTCCTGGTTCAGATACGAATTGGTGATGGCAACGGGACGGCCTTTGGCATCCACCGCCACCATTTCAAAAATCCCCTTCAGCACCTCTTCTGGGGGAGAGCCCAGCGTGGCGGCCAGGCCCGTCACACACACGGTGAGCGAGCTGCGCCCGATGCGGCTGACCCAGGCGCGCAGGGTGAGCACATGGCCCACGGGCACGGGGGCCAGAAAACGCACATCGGTCACGCCCGCCATCACCACGTCGCGCTGTGCGGCGCCGCGCGCTGCCAGAAACGCCGCCTTGGCCATGAGCTGCAGGGCGTTGCCGCCGAACAGCGTGCCGTAGTGGTTGGCTTCTGCGGGGAAGACGATTTCCGTCAGTTCGACGGTGCCAGTGGGGGTTGTCATGCTTCGCAATTTACGCACAATGGCATTCCGCTGTAAGCCCTAAATTGGCAAATGATTGCGAACGAAAACCAGCCAATTTGCGAATATTGCGAATGGCGATCAGGGTGCGACCAAAGAGCAGCGAGAAAGATGGAATGAAAAAAACCTTCATGGGTGTGCGCCTGCGCCGCCTGCGCGAAGAGCGCGGCATGACCCAGATTGCGCTGGCGCGGGCGCTGGACCTGTCGGCCAGTTACCTGAACCAGCTGGAGCAAAACCAGCGCCCGCTCACCGTGCCTGTGCTGCTCAAGATCAACGCGGTGTTCGGCGTGGATGTGCAGCGCTTCTCAGACGACGATGAGGCGCGCCTCATCACGGGCCTGCGCGAGGTGTTGGCCGACTTGCCTGCCGGGGTGGGCGGGGAGGGCGCGGGCGACGCCGTGTCTCTGGCAGAGATCCGCGAGCTGGCCGCAGGCATGCCCGCTGTGGCGCGCACGCTGCTGGCGTTGCACCAGCGGCACCGTCAGGCGCTAGAGCGCCTGGCCGCCCTGGGCAATGACCGGGACGGCGAGGGCACTGTGGCCCACCATCCGCCCATGGCTTATGAAGAAGTGCGCGACTTCTTTTTTGCACGCCAGAACCACATTGCCGAGCTGGACGATGCTGCCGAACGCTGTGCCGCTGAATGGGGCATGCTGCCCGGCCGGGCCGATGAGGCGCTGGCCCGACGCCTGCTCGTGGCCCACGGGGTGCGCGTGGTGGATGTGGCCGACCTGCCTGGCCAGGCGCAGCGCGTGTTCCAGGCCGAGGCCGGGCTGCTGCAGCTGGCGGCGGGCCTGGAGCGAGGGCAGCGGGCGTTTCAGATGGCGACGCAGCTGGCGTTTCTGGAGCAGGGCGCCGAGCTGCAACGTCTGGCCGCTGGCGCCGGGCTGTGTAGCGACCAGGCCCGGGCGCTGGCGCGCATCGGTCTGGCCAACTACTTTGCGGGGGCGCTGGTGCTGCCCTACACGGCCTTTTTGCAGGCGGCCGAAGCGGCGCACTACGACATCGACCGGCTCGGCCAGCAGTTTGGTGTGGGCTTCGAGACCGTGTGCCATCGCTTGTCCACGCTGCAGCGGCCCAGTGCGCGCGGCGTGCCGTTCTTCTTCATCCGCGTGGACCGCGCGGGCAACATCAGCAAGCGGCAGTCGGCCACACACTTTCACTTCAGCAAGATCGGCGGCACGTGCCCGCTGTGGAATGTGTACGAGGCCTTCGCACAGCCAGGCCGCATCGTGCCGCAGGTGGCGCGCATGCCCGATGGCCGCGCCTACCTGTGGGTGGCGCGTGTGGTATCGCGCAGCGGCGGCGGCTGGGGCGTGCCCGGCAAGGAGTTCTCCGTAGCCCTGGGTTGTGACATCCGCCACGCGCCGCAGCTGGTGTATTCACGCGGGCTGGACCTAGCCAACCCCGAGGCCGCCGTGCCGATTGGCATGGGCTGCAAGGTGTGCGAGCGCGATGCCTGTCCGCAACGCGCGTTTCCGCCCATCGGGCGGGCGTTGGATGTGAATGAAAACCACAGCCGTTTCGCGCCGTACCCCGTGGCGCCAGGGGCGGTTGTCGGGTAAACCCGTGGGCGTTCTGGTGGCGAAATATGCTCATCATTTCATAGCTTGTGAGGTAAGTCGCTGTGGCGCTAGAGGCACTTTTTTCTTAAATTTTTCGCCGTAACCAAATGTTGGCTCCACAGTGGCTGGATTGCCGCTATCCTGCGCAATTTGCATGGTGTCTGGTCGGCTCCCCGGCCAGCAAAGCAAAGGCACGTCTCTGACTTCTTCCACTTCTTCCCCGCTGGCTGCCCTGGCACCCCCAAGCCGCTATCGGCATTGGGTGGCGGGCATGGGTGTGGCCGTTCTGGGGTTGGTGGTGAGCCTGTGGCTGGCGCAGCACCAGGCTGCGTCGATGGCCCAGATCGAAGAAGCGCGCTTCACCCAGGAGACGCGGGCGTTTACCGAGGCGCTGAGCCAGCGCATTGCCGGTCACACCGAGGTGGTCAACGGCCTGCGGGGCCTGTTCACGGCCAACCCCCGCTTGTCGCGCCTGGACTTTGAACGGGCCGCCAGCGAGATGGAGGTGGGCCAGCGCTACCCTGGTGTTCGCAACCTGTCTTTCACGCGCTGGGTGCCTGGGCGTGAGCGCGAGGCCTACGAGGCCAGGGTGAGGGCGGACACTTCGTTGTCACCCGACGGCTTGCCCCAGTTCAAGATCCACCCGCCCGGCGAGCGTGCCGAGTACTTTGTGGCCGAGTATCTCTGGCCCATGTTCGGCAATGAAGGGGTGCTGGGCCTGGATATCAGTGCCCAGCCCGCCAATCTGGCTGCCATGCGCTACAGCCGCGACAGCGGACAGACCGTGGTGTCGGCTCCGTTCGATCTGCTGCAGGAGACAACACATCGCGCAGGCATCGTCATCCGCGTGCCGGTGTTCGACCCCACCGCCGGCACGGCCGAGCAGCGTTTTGTGGGCGCGGTGGCGTCCACCTTGCGGGTCTATGACCTGGTGCAGGGGCTGGGCAGCCAGGGGTTTCTGAACGGCATCGCCGTCGCCATGGCGGACCTGGGGCCGGTGCGCCCGGATTCGGGCGATGCCATGGTGCGCCCCCTGCTGGAGCAGACGGCCCCGGGCCTGCCCGGTGCACGGCCATTGGTGCGTGAGCTGGGGGTGCATGACCGGCGCTGGCAGCTTACTTTCTACCCGACCCGGTCGTTCCTGACGGCGTCGGAAACGCGCTTGCCGTGGCTGGCCGGGCTGGCGGCCGCGGTGGTGTCGTTGTTGCTGGCTTCCGTCGTGGCCCTGCTGGTGCGCCAGCGCACCCTGGCGCTGGTGCGCGCCCAGCTGTCCGACGATGCCCGTCGCGAGAGTGAGGAGCGGTTCCGTGCGCTCTTCAACCAGGCCACCGTGGGTGTCGCCCAGGTGGACTCGGCCACGGGCCAGTTTGTGCGCGTCAACCAGCGCTACGCCGACATCCTGGGGTACAGCCCGGAGGAAATGGTGGGCATGACCTTTCAGAGCCTCACCCACCCCGATGACCTGGCAGCGGACCTGGCGCAAGTGAGGCGGCTGCAGAGCGGCGATGTGCCCGAGTACCGGCTGGAAAAACGCTACATCCACAAGGACGGGCACGAGGTCTGGGGCGATCTGACCGTGTCGTCGATGTGGGCGTCAGGCTCCGCGCCCGGCCACCACATTGCCGTGGTGCAGGACATCACTGCGCGCAAGCGCATGGAAGAAAACCTCCGGGCCAATGAACAACGCCTGCGCAGCATTCTGGAGCGCCTGCCCATGGGGCTGTGCCTGGTGCAGGACGATGGGCTCATCAGCTTTCGCAACCAGCGGTATGTCCAGATCTGCGGCTACACGCAGGAGGAGGTGCCCGACACCGACACCTGGTGGAAGCTCGCCTACCCCGACGCTGCAGAGCGCGACGCGATCCGCCAGAGGTTGCTGGACACCAGGCACCTGGGCGTGATCCCGCTGGCCGAGTACACGATCCGCTGTGCGGACGGCAAGTACAGGCCGGTGGAGATCTCCGGCATTTTTGTCGAGGGGGGGCGCCTGATCACCATGCAGGACTTGAGCGAGCGCAAAGCCGCCGAGGAAGAGATCAACCAGCTGGCCTACTACGACCCGCTCACCCGCCTGCCCAACCGCCGTCTGCTGATGGACCGGCTGCAGCAGGCGCTGGCCACCAGCGCGCGCCACCAGCGCAGTGGCGCACTGCTGATGCTGGACCTGGACAACTTCAAAACGGTGAACGAAACCCGGGGCCACGACCGGGGCGATGCCTTGCTGTTGCAGGTGGCGCACCGTTTGCGCGGCTGTGTGCATGAAGACGACACCGTGGCCCGACAGGGCGGCGACGAATTTGTGGTGGTGCTGGAAGACCTGGGCGACAGCCCCGAGGAGGCCGCAGCGCGTGCCGAGGATGTTGGGCAGCGCATCCTGGGTGTGCTGCGTGAGCCCTACCAGATCGACGGTGCAGCGCACCACAGCTCGCTGAGCATGGGCGTCACCATCTACAGTGGCACGCGCGAGACCGTGGACGAACTGCTCAAGCGTGCCGACCTGGCGCTGTACCAGGCCAAGAACGCGGGGCGGGACACCTTGCGCTTTTATGAGCCCCAGATGCAGGCTGCGGTCAGCGCCCGCGCCACGCTGGAGCTGGACATGCGGGTGGGCCTGGCCCAGGGCCAGTTCGAGCTGTACTACCAACCCCAGATCGACCACGGCCGCATTACCGGGGCCGAGGCGCTGCTGCGCTGGCGGCACCCGCGTGACGGATTCATCTCGCCCGCGCATTTCATCCCGCTGGCCGAAGAAACCGGCCTGATCCTGCCGCTCGGCGAGTGGGTGCTGCAGGCAGCCTGTCGGCGGCTGGCCGCATGGGCCCAGCAGCCCGACCTTGCCTTGCTGAGCCTGGCCGTGAACGTGAGCCCACGGCAGTTCCACCAAAGCGGCTTTGTTGCCCAGGTGCTTGCGGCGCTGGCGGGTGCGGGCGCCGACGGCCACCAGCTCAAGCTGGAGATGACTGAAGGCCTGCTGCTGCAAGACGTGGAAGACACCATCGACAAGATGGGCCAGCTCAAGGGCTACGGCGTGGGCTTTTCGCTGGACGACTTTGGCACGGGCTATTCGTCGCTGAGCTACCTCAAGCGCCTGCCGCTGGACCAGCTCAAGATCGACCAGAGCTTTGTGCGCGACGTGCTGACCGACCCCAATGACGCGGCGATTGCGCGCACGGTGGTGGCGCTGGGCACCAGCCTGGGCCTGCGCGTGATTGCGGAGGGCGTGGAGACCGAGGCGCAGCGCGAGTTTCTGGAGCGCCACCACTGCCACGCCTGGCAGGGATACCTGCTCAGCCCCCCCGTTGCAGTGGCGGAGTTTGAGGCGCTGGTGCGCCGAACCAATGGCGCCCTGGATGGGCGCCTTGGATGACGCGGGGCCTGCGGCGGGCGCAGGTGGCGTGCGTTGCGCGGGGTGCAGGTGGCAACACGCCGCCGGAAACCCTTTGCAACCGCAGTCTGGCTGCGCCACCTATGATGCAGGCGCTCCACCGCTGCCGCCTTCATGTTCTTCAAAAAGCCTTCGCCGCCCGCACCCTCGCCATTGACGCAGGGCTTTGACGCGCAGCACGAACGCTCGGTGATTGCCGAGATACTGCTCAAGCGCTCGGCCAAGCTGATCCTGGGGCGCAGCGAGCTGGAGATCATTCGCGGGGTATGCCAGGCCATTGTGGATGTCTCCAGCCACATCCGCCTGGCCTGGACCTGGTTCGGTCCGACCGACACGCACACCATCCGCCCGCAGGTGTTTGCAGGCCCGGCGGCGGCCTATGCCGAATCGCTGAACATCGAACGCAACCTGCTCACCCGCATTGGCCCTGCCTTCACCACGCTGGACGGCAAGTCTGCGGGCCCTTTCACGGTGTCGCAGTTTTCGCCGTTTGGGCCCTGGCGCGACGCAGCCCGCCACCATGGCATCCACCACGTGCTGGCCTTGCCCATCGCCTCCACCTTCAACGGCTACAGCGGCATCTTTGTGCTGTATGCCGACCGGGATGGCTACTTTGACGAAGTCGGCGTCAGCCTGTTTGCAGGGCTGGCCGAGCTGTTCGGCTCCCTCATGACCGTGGCCGCCGAACGCCAGGAGCTGCAGCGCGCCGCCTACCACGATGCGCTCACCGGGCTGCTCAACCGCCATGCGGTGGACCTGATCGACCGGCGCGTGTACCGTGCCTCGCTGTTTGAGCCCGTCTCTTCCATCCTGTTGATGGACCTGGACCGGTTCAAGAGCATCAATGACCGTTTTGGCCACGACGCGGGCGACAAGGCCCTGCAGGCGGTGGCCCGGGTGCTGACCGACACCTTGCGGCGTGGCGACGAGATCATTCGCTGGGGCGGCGAGGAGTTTCTGGTCTGCCTGCCGCAGACCGCGCTGCCCGACGCACTGAAGGTGGCCGAGAAACTGCGCCGCGCGGTGGAGAGCATCACCGACCCCGAGCAGCTCACCGTGTCGATTGGAGCGTGCGAAATCTCTGCACTGCAGCACCTGCCCCAGGCGGTGGCCCGCGCAGACGAAGCCCTGTTCCAGGCCAAGTCGGGTGGGCGTAACCAGGTGTGTGTGCTGCATTGACGTGGCCCGCTTTTGGTTATCAAATTTGATAGCAAAAAAGCCATATCACACTAGCGCACCAGGCCATTTTTGCCGATTTTTCGCCTGCGCAGTGCCCCCAGGCGCCACCCACGGCCCCGGAGGCCAGGGGGCGGGCAGGCGGCGCGGTATCATTCCGGCCTTGCCCACACCCGGCCCTGCCGGTGTGTTTTACGCCGGGACTGCGCACCGGCGCCCTGGTTGACCCCCGCGTCCCTCCTGCATTTATCCGCCTTCTGATCCGTGCGTCTTACCTCGATCAAGCTCTCTGGCTTCAAGTCGTTCGCTGAACCCACCAACTTCATGCTGCCCGGGCAACTGGTGGGCGTGGTGGGCCCCAACGGCTGCGGCAAGTCCAACATCATGGACGCGGTGCGCTGGGTGCTGGGCGAGAGCAAGGCCAGCGAGCTGCGCGGCGAGAGCATGCAGGACGTGATCTTCAGCGGCACCACCACCCGCAAGCAGGCCAGCCGCGCCAGCGTGGAGCTGGTGTTTGACAACTCCGACCACCGCGCAGGCGGCCAGTGGGGCCAATACGGCGAGGTGGCCGTGCGCCGCGTGCTCACCCGCGACGGCACCAGCAGCTACTTTCTGAACAACCAGCCCGTGCGCCGCCGCGACGTGCAGGACGTGTTTCTGGGCACCGGCCTGGGGCCCCGCGCCTACGCCATCATCGGCCAGGGCACCATCAGCCGCATCATCGAAAGCCGCCCTGAGGAACTGCGCCTGTTCCTCGAAGAGGCTGCGGGTGTCTCCAAATACAAGGAGCGCCGCCGCGAGACCGAAAACCGCTTGTCGGACACGCGCGAGAACCTCACGCGGGTCGAAGACATCCTACGCGAGCTGAACGCCAACCTCGAAAAGCTCGAAAAGCAGGCCGAGGTGGCCGCCAAATACAACACGTTGCACGCCGATGCGACGCTCAAGCAGCACCAGCTGTGGTTCCTGAAGCGGGCTGAGGCCGAGGAGCAGCAGAACAAGGTGCGCCTGGACGGCCTGCAGGCCGTGAATGACCTCGAATCGCGCATGGCCGACCTGCGCGCGGTCGAGTCGGACCTCGAAACCATCCGCCAGGCCCACTACGCCGCGGGCGACCAGGTCAACCAGGCCCAGGGCAAGCTCTACGAAGCCACGGCCGAGGTCGGCAAGCTCGAAGCCGAGATCCGCTACGTGGTCGAGGGCCGCCAGCGCGTGGAGCAGCGCCTGGTGCAGCTGGCAGAGCAGATCGCGCAGTGGCAGACCCGCAAGGAAGAGGCCGACATCGAGCTGGAGAACCTGGCCGGTGCGGGTGTGGACGCCGAAGAACGCGCCGAGCTGCTGGCCGCCCAGGTCGAAGAGCAGGCCATGCAGCTGCCCGACCTGGAAGAGGCCCTGCGCCAGGCGCAAAGCCGCACGGCCGAGCAACGGACTGCCGTGGTGCAGGTGCAGCAGCAGATTGGCGTGCTCGCCGCCGAGCAGCGCAGCTTTGACGAGCAAAGCCGCCAGCTGGACGCCCGCTTCGAGCGCCTGCGCACCGACCGCAATGCGCTGGCCGCGCCCGACGAAGCCCGCCTGACCAACTTGCGCGAGCAGCTCGAAGAAGCGCAAGAGATCGCAGAAACCACCGCAGCCCGCCTGCACGAGCTGCAGGAGTCCGTGCCCCAGCTGGACGACGACCGCCGCGCCCGCCAGCAGGCCGTTAACAGCGAGAGCGCACGCCAGGCTGAGCTGTCGGCCCGCATGGAGGCCCTCAAGGCACTGCAGGAAAAGGTCAAGACCGACGGCAAGCTGCGCCCCTGGCTCGCCAAGCACGGCCTCGATGGCCTGCAGGGCCTGTGGAGCCGCATCCACATCGAACCCGGCTGGGAAAACGCGCTCGAAGCGGCCCTGCGCGAGCGCCTGGCCGCCTTGGAAGTAGGGCGCCTGGACATGGTGCGCGGCTTCCTGGGCTCGGGCGGCAACGACGCGCCGCCCGCGCGCCTGGCCTTCTACAGCGCCCCTGCGGCGGGCCACCCCGAAACATCGTCGCCCCATGCCCGCCTGTCGGACCTGCTGCGCCTGAACGACGGGGGCCTGCGCGCCGTGTTGGTGGACTGGCTGCAGGGCTGCTACACCGCGCCCACGCTGGACGAAGCCCTGAGCCGCCGCAGCACGCTGCAGCCCGGTGAAGTGGTGTTTGTGCCCACGGGCCATGCCGTCAGCGCCCACAGCGTGAGCTTTTATGCGCAGGACTCGGAGCAGTCCGGCATGCTGGCCCGCGCGCAGGAGATCGAGCACCTCGAAAAGGAATTGCGCGCGCAGGCACTGATCGCCGAAGAATCACGCACCGCTTTGGTCCGTGCGGAAGCGGCCTATGCCGATGCCTCGCAGCGCCTCGTGGCCGCACGCCGCGAAGCCACCGAAACACAAAGCCGCGCCCACGAGCTGCAGGTCGAAACCCTGCGCCTGACCCAGCTGGCCGAGCAGACCCGCGCCCGCAGCGCACAGATCGACGGCGACCTGGCCGAGGTCGAAGCCCAGCTGGCCGACCTGCAGGAACGCCGCGTGGCCGCCGAAGCGCGTTTTGAAGAACTGGACATGCAGCTGGCCGACAGCCAGGAGCGCGAGGCGCAACTGGGCGACAAGGTCATTGAGGCCGAACGCAAGCTCACCGCCTGCCGCGAACAGCAGCGCACGCTGGAGCGCCAGGCGCAGGAGGCCACGTTCTCGCAGCGCAGCCTGGAGGCGCGCCGGGGCGAACTCAACCGCTCCATCGAAACCGCCACACAACAGGCCAAGGCCCTGGCCGACGAAGAGCAGCGTGCGCGCGATGAACTCGCCCGTCTCTCTGACGCCGCGGCCCAAGGCGGCCTGCAGGCCGCGCTGGAAGTGAAGATGGAGCGCGAAAAGGCACTGGCCGCCCAGCGCAGCGAATACGACGACCTGACCACCAAGCTGCGCGCCAGCGACGAGCGCCGCATGCAGCTGGAGCGCGCGCTCGACCCGCTGCGCCAGCGCATCACCGAGTTCCAGCTCAAGGAACAGGCCGCGCGCCTGGGCCTGGAGCAATACACCACCTTGCTGCAAGACGCCCAGGCCGATCTGGAAGCCGTGGCCCGCTCCATCGAGGAGGGCAATGTGCGCATGGGCGGCCTGCAGAGCGAAATCGACCGCCTGCACCGCGAGATCGCGGCACTGGGCGCGGTCAACCTGGCCGCACTGGATGAACTGAAGCTGGCCAGCGAGCGCAAGGTGTTCCTCGATGCGCAGACCGCCGACCTGACCGAGGCCATGAACACGCTGGAAGACGCGATCCGCAAGATCGACGGCGAAACGCGCCAGCTGCTCTCGGGCACGTTCGACACCGTGAACGCGCACTTTGGCCGCATGTTCCCCGAGCTGTTCGGGGGCGGCCAGGCCAAGCTCATCATCACCGGTGACGAAATCCTCGATTCCGGCGTGCAGGTGATGGCCCAGCCACCCGGCAAGAAGAACCAGACCATTCACCTGCTGTCGGGGGGCGAAAAGGCCCTCACGGCCATCGCGCTGGTGTTTGCCATCTTCCAGCTCAACCCAGCTCCGTTCTGCCTGCTGGACGAGGTGGACGCGCCCCTGGACGACGCCAACACCGAGCGTTATGCCAAGCTGGTGTCCAGCATGAGCAAGGGCACACAGTTCCTGTTCATCAGCCACAACAAGATCGCGATGGAAATGGCCGAGCAACTGATCGGCGTGACCATGCAGGAGCAGGGCGTGTCGCGCATCGTGGCCGTCGACATGGAGTCGGCGCTGACGATGGTGGACGCTTGAACCCATTGATTCAAACATGAGCACATTGCAACTGAGTCTCGCCATCATCGGTGGCCTGGTGCTGGCCCTGATCGTGGCCTACAACACCTGGACCTCGCGCCGCAACGCGCCCAAGCGCGCCTTGCCTACGGAGCATGACCCAGCGGCAGAGCCCGCGCAGCGCCTGGAGCCCGGTTTTGATGCCGCTGCAGCGGGGGCAATGCCGCCCGGCGAGTTCCATGGCCTGGACCGGGGGCCGGAGCCGTCTGAACACACCGTGGACGCGGGCGACGCCCTGCAACTGCCCGTGCCACCGTTTTCGTCCGATCGCCGCCCCGGGCTGGACCCGCTCATCGACGTGATCGCCTCGCTGCAGCCCGAGCATGTGGTGTCGGGCGATGCGGCGCTGGCCGCGCTGCCGCCCACCCGCCGCGCAGGCAGCAAGCCCTTTGCCATCGAAGGCCTGAACGAAGCCACCCAGCAGTGGGAGACCCCGGCCCCTGGCCAGCGCTACCAGTCTTTCCAGGCCGGCGTGCAACTGGCCAACCGCATGGGCGCACTCAACGAGATCGAGTTCTCCGAGTTCGTGGTCAAGGCCCAGGCCTTTGCCGACACCATCAACGCCGCCCCCGACTTCCCCGACATGCTGCAAGAAGTGGCCCGCGCCCGCGAACTGGACCAGTTCGCCAGCGACCACGATGCCCAACTCATGTTCATGCTGCGCGCCCGCCAGGCCGCCTGGAGCCCTGGCTACGTGCAGCAGAACGCTGCCCGCCTGGGCTTTGTGCCCGGCGCCATGCCCGGCCGCCTGGTGCTGCCCGCCAGCACCCAGGGCCTGCCGCCCTTGCTCACCCTGGGGTACGACACCCAGGCCGCGCTGGCCGAAGACCCGGACCAGTCCGCGATTCGCGACATCACCCTGAGCCTGGATGTAGCCCAGGTGCACCGCACCGAGCAGCCCTTTGCCCGCCTGCGCGACGTGGCCGCCGCCCTGTGCCAGGCCATGGACGGCGTGTTGTGCGACCAGAACGGCACGCCGCTGCCCGCCATGGCCATGGACCCGATCGCTGCGGACCTGGAGCTGCTGTATGACCAGCTCGATGGACGTGATCTGTCGGCGGGGTCGGTGTTGGCGCGGCGCCTTTTCAGCTGAGCGCCGGTGCGGCCATGACCGACAATCTGGATCTTTTTTCGGCTCCAGCGCTAGTGGATCAAGCGCAGCCTGCTATCAAAATCAAAGCACTGCGCGACCAGCTCAACCAGTGGGCGCACCAGTACTACGTGCTGGACGAGCCCACCGTGCCCGACGCCGAATACGACCGCGTGTTCCGCGAGCTGCAGGCGCTGGAAGCCGCGCACCCTGACCTGGTCACCCCCGACTCGCCCACGCAGCGCGTGATTGGCGCGGTGATGGAGGGCCTGGCCCCCGTGCGCCATACGGTGCCCATGCTCAGCATTCACACCGAAACCGACACCGAGGCCACGGGCGCCCAGGCGTTTGATGCCCGCGTGCGGCGCGAGCTGGGTCTGACGGATGCTGACCCCGCCATCGAATACGTGGCCGAGCCCAAGTTTGACGGCCTGGCCATGAGCCTGCGCTATGAAAACGGCCGCCTGGTGCAGTCCGCCACGCGCGGTGATGGCGAGGTGGGCGAGGACGTGACGCACAACATCCGCACCATCCGCCAGATTCCGCTGACCCTGCCCGACGGCGTGCCTTCTTTGCTCGAAGTGCGCGGCGAGGTCTACATGCGCCGCGCCGACTTCGACGCGCTGAACGAGCGCCAGCGGGAGCAGGGCGGCAAGACCTTTGTGAACCCACGCAATGCGGCTGCGGGTGCGGTGCGCCAGCTGGACTCCAACATCACCGCCCAGCGGCCCTTGAGCTTTTTTGCCTATGGCCTGGGCGCCATCACGCCGCCTGCCGAGGGTGGGCCCGTGTTCCGCACGCATTTCGAGATGCTGCAGACGCTGAAATCCTGGGGTTTTCCGGTGGCAGAGCAGGTACAAATTGCGGTGGGTGCTACTGAATTGGTAGCGTTTCACCAGCAGGTGGGTGCCAGCCGCGATGCGCTGCCGTACGACATTGACGGCGTCGTCTACAAGGTCAACTCCCTGCAGCTGCAGCGCGACCTGGGCTTCAAGACCCGCGAGCCGCGCTGGGCCGTGGCGCACAAATATCCCGCGCAGGAGATGGCCACCAGGATCGAAGGCATCGACGTCCAGGTGGGCCGCACCGGCAAGATCACGCCTGTGGCGCGTCTGGCGCCTGTGTTTGTGGGCGGCGTCACCGTCACCAACGCCACGCTGCACAACCTGTTCGAGATCCGCAAGAAGGGCGTGCGCGTGGGCGACACCGTCATCGTGCGCCGTGCGGGCGATGTGATCCCCGAAGTGGTAGGCGTGATGCCGGGCAAGCGCACGGGCTATGTGCCCAACTTCCGCATGCCCACAGCCTGCCCCGTGTGTGGCAGCGCCGTGGTGCGCGAAAAGGGCGAGGCTAACCACCGCTGCACGGGCGGCCTGTTCTGTGCCGCGCAGCGCAAGGAAGCCATCCTGCACTTCGCCGCGCGCCGCGCCATGGACATCGAGGGCCTGGGCGACAAGCTGGTGGACCAGCTGGTGGATGCCAATGTGATCCGCACGCTGCCCGACCTGTACCGGCTGGGCCTCACATCGCTCATCGCGCTGGAGCGCATGGCCGAGAAATCGGCCCAGAACGTGCTGGCCGCGCTCGAAAAATCCAAGCAGACCACCTTGCCACGTTTTCTGTTCGGCCTGGGACTGCGCCATGTGGGCGAGGCCACGGCCAAGGACCTGGCGCGGCACTTTGGCACGCTGGACGCCATCATGGACGCCAGCGTTGAGCAGTTGCTGGAGGTGAACGACGTGGGCCCCGTGGTGGCGCAGAGCCTGCACACTTTCTTCCAGCAACCGCACAACCGCGAGGTGGTCGAGCAACTGCGCGCCTGCGGCGTGACCTGGCCCGAGGGGCCGGTGGCCGAGCGCGCTCCGCAGATCCTGGCGGGCAAGACGGTGGTGCTGACCGGTACCTTGCCCACCCTGAGCCGCGACGCCGCCAAAGATCTGCTGGAGGCGGCTGGTGCCAAGGTGGTGGGCTCCGTCAGCAAAAAAACCAGCTACGTGGTGGCGGGCGAAGAAGCCGGCAGCAAGCTGGCCAAGGCCCAGGAACTGGGTGTGCCCGTGCTCGACGAAGCCGGCATGCTGGAACTGTTGTCAGGCCAGGGTGTCTGACGGAGCACGGTGCACCATGCCCGACTCTTTTTTCGCGTTCTCATTCCCCTTTCTCCTTCCTGACTGGCCCCTGATGGGGCGGTCCTGAAGCGACCCCCAATCTCCCGGCGATTCATTGATGCACAACTGGCTGCTTTCTTTCCGGGCCCGCATGGCGAGCCTGTTGGCCTGGGTTCCCCGGCCCGTGCGGCGCCTGCTGCTGTGGACGGTGGTGGCGGTGCCCGCTGCGCTGCTGGTGTTCACGCTGGCGTTGGTGCCTTTTACTCCCGGCATCAGCGACATCCGCAAGGCCAAGAGCGAGCTGCCGGCGCAGCTTATGTCGGCCGACGGCAAGCTGCTGGCCGAATACCGCTGGGCCAACCGCGAATGGGTGGAGCTGAACCAGATTTCGCCCAACGTGGTGGACGCGCTGATCGCGACCGAGGACCACCGTTTCTACAAGCACTTCGGGCTGGACTGGCGGCGCACGGCGTCGTCGGTGGTGCTGACGCTGCGCGGGGACCCGCAGGGCGGCTCCACCCTCACCCAGCAGCTGGCGCGCAACCTGTTCCCGGAGGAAATCGGGCGCTCGCGCACGCTCACGCGCAAGCTCAAGGAGGCGATCACCGCGCTCAAGATCGAGGCGTCGTATTCCAAGGACGAGATCCTGGAGACCTACCTCAACACCGTGCCGTTTCTGTACAACGCCTATGGCATCGAGATGGCTGCTCGCACCTATTTCGACAAGTCGGCCGACAAGCTCAATGTGCTGGAAAGCGCCACCCTGATTGGCATGCTTAAGGGCACGGCCTACTACAACCCGGTGCTCAACCCCGAGCGCGCGCAAGCCCGCCGCAACACGGTGCTGTCGCAGATGGTCAAGCGGGGCAAGCTCGATGCCAAGCAGTTCGAGACCCTGCAAAAACGCCCGCTGCGCATCAACTTCGAACGCCAGACGGAGGTGATGGGCCCGGCGCCGCACTTTGCGATCCAGCTGCGCAAGCAGCTCATCGACTGGGCCGACAGCAAGGGCTACAGCCTGTATTCGGACGGTCTGGTGATTCGCACCACCATCGATTCGCGCCTGCAGGCCTATGCCAACCAGGCGGTGGCACGGCAGGGCCGGCAATTGCAAGGCGTGGCAGACACCGCCTGGTCGCAGCGCAACGGCTGGGGCCCCAAGAACGAGCTGGTGCAGACCCTGGTGCGCGAGAGCGCCGAATACCGCGCCGCCGTTGACAAAGGCGACACCCCTGACGACGCCCTGAAGGCGCTGATGGATGACGCCTCCTTCATGGCCAAGCTGCGCGCCGAAAAAACGCGTGTGCAGGCGGGCTTTCTGGCGCAAGACCCGGTCACCGGCCATGTGCTGGCCTGGGTGGGCAGCCGCGACTTTGCGCAAGACCCGTTTGACCATGTGCAGGCTGCGCGCCGCCAGCCGGGCTCCACCTTCAAGCCATTTGTGTATGGCGCTGCGTTTGCCAACGGTGCCACGCCCGAAGACACGTTGATGGATACCGCCGTCGAAATCCCGCTGGGCGGTGGCCGCGTCTGGCGCCCCACCGATGGCGGCCCGCCCAGCGACCAGCCCATGACGCTGGCCGATGGCCTCGCGCTGTCCAAGAACACCATCACCGCGCAGGTGATGCAGCAGGTGGGCCCGGCCCGCGTGGCCGAAGTGGCACGCGCCCTGGGCGTGCGGCAGTCCAAGCTGGAGGAGGTTCCGTCCCTCGCGCTGGGCACCAGCCCGGTCACGCTCAAGGAGATGATCTCGGCCTACAGCAGCATCGTGAACCTGGGCCGCTATGTGGAGCCCGTGCTCATCACCAGCATCGAAGACCGCCACGGCAAGGTGCTTGAGACCTTTGCCAAGCCCGTGCCGGAAGAGGTCTTCCAGCCCCGGGCTGCCCAGACCCTGCGCAACACCATGCGCGGTGCCGTGGACCGGGGCACGGCCACGGCCATCCGCACGCGGTATGGCATCCAGGCCGACGTGGCGGGCAAGACCGGCACCACGCAAGACAACACCGATGGCTGGTTCATCCTGATGCACACCCGCGTGGTGGCAGGCGCATGGGCCGGCTTCAACGACGGGCGCATCACGCTGCGCAGCGACTACTGGGGACAGGGCGCGCGCAGTGCGTTGCCCATGGTGGGCGAGTTCATGCAGCAGGCCATCCGCAACAAGGTGATCGACGGCAACGACCGGTTTGTGGACGAGTTTGACACCAGCCCGCCGCCACCGCCCGACAGCTCGCTCAGCACCATGCGCGACTGGATCCGGGGGCTGTTCCGCACCGACCCCCAGCAACCCCCGGTGCCTGGCATGCCGCCAAGGCCTGCGGGTGCGGGTGGTTTGCCGCCGGTCACCATTGACCCACCGGGTTCTGTCTCGCCGCCTGTGCCTGCGGAAGACCGGGTGGGGGGCGAATAGGCCGTTGCGTCTTCCGGGCTTCTGTGACGCCAGCGCCTTCGGCGCGATGGGGTGGGTGTTGCCTTGGGTCCTTCCAGCAAGGCCGCCTGGGTAGGGGGCTTTGCGAGGTGTAGGACGTTGTCGCCAAAGTCTGCGTCCAGCGTTTGTCGCCCGCACTAAGCGCGCAAGCGAACAGACCCTGCCAGAGGTGCCCCGCACAGTGGCGCATGCAGTCGTTGGACTGCATGCAACGCCAAAGGACTCACCATGAAAACAATCACCACCACCTTGCTGGTACTGGCCACCCTGACCCTGGGCGCCTGCACCGGCCCCATGGGCCCTCCGGGCGCGCAAGGCAATACCGGCAACACGGGTTACACCGGCAAGACTGGCGATACCGGCTACACCGGCGCGACGGGAGCCACGGGCAACCAGGGCAATACGGGCTACACCGGTGCTACAGGCAGTATGGGCTCGACAGGGGCCACCGGAGGACAGGGCAGCACCGGTGCGACCGGAATGCAGGGGGCTACCGGCTACCAGGGTGACACGGGGGCCACGGGCGCAAAGGGAAATACGGGCAACACCGGCAGCAAGGGCAACACCGGAAACACCGGCAGTGCCGGTAGCTCGGGCGACGGCAATACCGTCATCGTGATTCCTGCCAAGCCTTGATGCGCTGCGCGCGGCAGGTGCGATAAGACCACGGCCTGATGGGTTGGCCGCGCAGTCAGGCCACCGTACCGGGCCACACGATGGCCTGGGCCACGATCACGGTCTGCCCATTGAAGGTGGCCGCAGGAGAGCCATACAGCCGATAGCCCAGCGCCAGCGCGTCGCTCACGCGACGGCAGAAGCTGGCGTCGTCGGGGCCGGTGAGCAGGCGGTAGGCAGGCAGACCATCGGGCGGCACACTGGCCTGTGGGGTGGACACGGGTGATGCTGTGGAGGTGGCAACTGTCATGGCAGGGCCTACTCAATGTCGATGAAGTGCATGCCCATGGTGCCCGCCTTGCGGTCGGCAAAGTAGCACTCCAGTGTTTCTTTCACGGTGCGGAAGGCCAGCTCGTCCCAGGGCACCTCGTCTTCGGCAAACAGCCGCGCCTCGATGGTCTCGTAGCCCGGGTTGAACTGGTCGCTGAGCAGTGTGGCGCGGTAGAACAGGTGAACCTGGCCCACGCGGCGCACGTTCAGCAGGCTGAACAGGGGGCCGATCTCGATCTGCGCACCGGCTTCCTCATCGGTCTCGCGCGCCGCACCCTGTGCCGTGGTTTCGTCCAGCTCCATGAAGCCTGCGGGCAGCGTCCATTTGCCCCAGCGGGGTTCAATGTTGCGCTTGCACAGCAGGATGCGGCCATCGGGCAGCGCTGGCACCGTGCCCACCACATTGAGCGGGTTCTCGTAGTGCACCGTGTTGCAGGCGGGGCAGACCGCACGCTGTTTGGTGTCGCCGTCGTCCGGCAGGCGGTACACCACGGCGGTGCCACAGGCGCGGCAATGTTTGATGGGGCTGCGGTAGGTCATGCAGGGGTTTGAGGGTCAGAGTGGCTGATAGCGCTAATGAAACATGCGCTACCAGCTATTAAAATCGTAGCGTTTTCGGCGTTTGCCTGGCCGGGCAGCAGGGCTGCCCGGTGGTCTTCAGACTACGGTCAAGCGCAAAGGCGTGAGACCGTCCACGCCGCCTTCGAGCGTATCGCCACGCACCACGGCGCCCACGCCTTCGGGGGTGCCGGTGTAGATCAGGTCGCCGGGCTGCAGCTCCCACGCGGCCGACAGGTGCTCGATGGTCTCGGCAATGTTCCAGATCAACTGGGTCACGGTGCTGCGCTGGCGGTCCGCTCCGTTGACCTGCAGCCAGATGGGCGCGTTGGCCACATCACCTGCCTGGGCTGCCGGCGTGATGGGACCGATGGGCGCGCTAGCGTCAAAGCCCTTGCCAATGCACCAGGGGCGGCCCTGTTTCTTCATGTCGTTTTGCAGGTCGCGGCGGGTCATGTCCAGGCCCACGGCGTAGCCATAAATGTGGCTGAAAGCGTCGGCGGCCTGGATGTTCTTGCCGCCCTTGCCAATGGCCACCACCAGCTCGATCTCGTGGTGCAGGTTAGCGGTCAGGCTGGGGTAGGGCAGTTGCCCGGCTTCGCCCGCGTTGACGACCACGATGGCATCCGCAGGCTTGAGGAAGAAGAACGGTGGCTCGCGGCCGGTGAAACCCATCTCCTTGGCGTGTTCTTCGTAGTTGCGGCCCACGCAGTAGATGCGGTGCACCGGAAACCGTTCGCCGCTGCCCACCACGGGCACGCTGACCACGGGGGCTGGAGGAAACACGTAGCTCATGTCTGCCTTTCAATGGTTCTGGGAATGCTGTCAAAAAGCCGGGCGCAGTACCGTGTGCGCCGCAGTGTGGCAGTGTGCCATGGGCGCAGACCCTCTGCTGGGGGGCGCTACACTCGCGCCCATGGCAAAGAGCTTCGATTTCCACAATACGCCGGGCCACCTGGTGCGCCGCGCCCACCAGCGGACCGTGGCACTTTTCATGGAAGAGACGGCCGGATTTGACGTGACGCCGGTGCAGTTCGCCATCCTGCACGAGCTGCTGGCCCAGCCGGGCGAAGACCAGGTCACCCTGGCGGCCCGCGTGGCGTTCGATGCAGCCACGTCCGGCTCGGTGATCGGGCGCCTGGAAAAGCGCGGCTGGATCCGTCGCGAGCCCGACACCCGCGACCGCCGCCGCAAGCTGCTGTGGATCACCCCCGAAGGAGAAGTAGCCGCCCTGCAGATGCGCGACGCCGCCCAGCGAGTGCAGGAACGCCTGACCGCACCGCTCACCGCCCAGGAAAGCGCCGACCTGATGGTGCTGCTCTCCAAAGTCGTATACAACCACCAGGACCCGGCAGGCACTTCGGGCGCCTGACCGGCACGTCCCGCGCTCTCAGGCCCCAGAGGCTTGCCATTTGCGGCGTGCTGGCACCACGCTGCGCCGGTTCCGTTTCCCCACAGACCCCATCACAGGCACCGCTTTTTCCATGCAGCTGTACAACTACTTCCGCTCCTCTGCCTCGTTCCGCGTGCGCATCGCGCTGCAGATCAAGGGCCTGGACTATGACTACCTGCCTGTGCACCTCGTCAAGGGCGAACACAAGGACCCCGAGTACCTGCGCCGCATTGGCGACGCACTGGTGCCCACGCTGGTGACCGACGGAGGGACGGCGCTGTCCCAGTCCATGGCCATCATCGAATACCTGGACGAAACCCACCCGACGCCCGCCCTGCTGCCCGCCACGCCGCTGGCCCGGGCCCGGGTGCGGGCGCTGGCGCAGATGGTGGCGTGCGAGATCCATCCGCTCAACAACCTGCGCGTGCTCAAGTACCTGGTGCGTGACCTGAAGGTGGATGAGGATGCCAAGAACGCCTGGTACCACCACTGGGTGCGTGGCGGTCTGGAGGCGTTTGAGCGGCAACTGGAGCTGCTGGCGCAAGAACGCGCAGCACAGGGCATGGCGCCCTCGGTGCTGTGTTGGGGCGATACGCCCACGCTGGCCGACTGCTGCCTGGTGCCACAGATCTTCAACGCGCAGCGCTTCAAGGTCAGTCTGGACGGCCTGCCGATCACCATGGGGGTGTTTGACGCCTGCATGGCTCTGCCTGCATTCCAGCAAGCGCAGCCCTCGGCCTGCCCGGACAACGAAGCGTGACGCCTGTGTCATCGTCGGTCCCAAACCGGCACGCAGACTGGCTGGTGCCCGACTGGCCCGCACCGCCCGGTGTGCATGCGCTGTGCACCACGCGCACGGGCGGCGTGAGCCGCGCACCGTACGACCAGTTCAACCTGGGCACCCATGTGGGCGACGATCCGCTGGCAGTGGCTGCCAACCGGCAGACCTTGCAGTCCGCCTTGCAATCCACCACCCCGGACGCCCGCGCAGTGTTCCTGAACCAGGTGCACGGCGATGGCGTGGTGTTGCTGGATGCGAGCACCCCCGACGGCACAGAGGCCGACGCCTGCGTAGCCAGCGCACCCGGCGCCGTCTGCACCATCATGGTGGCCGACTGCCTGCCCGTGCTGCTGGCCCACCGCTCAGGCCAGGTGGTGGCTGCGGCCCACGCCGGCTGGCGCGGGCTGGCCGGGCACGCAGGGCAGGGCGTGCTGGAATCGGTTTCCAAGCATTTTTGCGATGAAGCGCTAGTGCATCATGCCTCGGTAGCTATCAAAAAAGGAGCATCTGCGCCAGACTCTCCGGCCGCTTCAGAGCTTGCTGCCCACACGCTGGCCTGGTTGGGCCCCTGCATTGGCCCCACAGCTTTCGAGGTAGGGGCTGAGGTGCGTGCAGCGTTCTGCGACGCGCCGGGCGCATTGGGCACTGCGGCTGCTCCATGTTTTGTGGCCCGTCCCGACGCACCGGGCAAGTACCTGTGCGATCTCGCAGGGCTGGCCCGGCTGCGGCTGCGTGCCATGGGCATCACGCACATTTACGGCAACGACAGCACCCCGCCGTGGTGCACCGTCACGCAGGCCTCAAGGTTCTTTTCGCACCGCCGCGACAGTGCCGCCCTCGGCGGCAGCGGGCGCTTTGCCGCCTGCATCTGGCGCGGCTGACGCTGCCGGCTCGGCTCCCGCATCGGCCGCGTAGGCTGCAGCCTGCTCCGCGTCATATGCAGCCTGTTCGGCCGCCTCCCGTTCCTTGATCTTGCGCTTGCGCGAAGGCGTGCCCAGGATGTACACCAGGATGCCCATGGGCAGCAGGCCATACAGCGCAAACGTCATGATGGCGCCTAGCACGGTGCCCTGCGGACTGGTGGCCTCGGCCACCGCCATCATGAGAGTGACGTAGGTCCAGGCGATGACGATGAGGTACATTGGTTTGTGTGCACGGAAAGCGTTGAATTCGTTGCCATGCACCGTGGCGGTGGGCAACAATGAACCCGCGAAACAAAAATCAGGCCCCAGCCGCTGCGAGCGACCAACCATCGAGGAATGAGCATGACTTCTGAATCACCCTGGGCCGAGAGCGCCCAGCAGTTCCAGCAGATTTTCGGGCAAAGCTGGTCGCAGGCGCTGCAATCGTTCCAGAAACTGGACCTGGGGGCGCAGGTACCCGCCGCCGCACCCCTGAAGCTGTCGCAAACCAAGCTGCAGGCATTGCAGCAGCAATACCTCAAAGAAGCGCAGGACCTCTGGGCGCAGGGCCTGCAGGGCACCCCCGAGGTCAAGGACAAGCGTTTTGCCGGTGAGGGCTGGGCCAGCAACCCTGTGGCAGCGTTTTCAGCCGCCGCCTACCTGCTCAATGCCCGCACCCTGATGGGGCTGGCCGACGCGGTCGAGGCCGACGAAAAGACCAAGGCCCGCATCCGATTTGGCGTGGAGCAGTGGATGGCAGCCATGGCGCCCAGCAACTTCCTCGCCTTCAATGCCGAAGCGCAGAAGAAAGCCATCGAGACCAAGGGCGAGAGCATCGCCAAGGGCATGCAGAACCTGCTGCACGACATCACGCAGGGCCATGTGTCGATGACCGACGAGAGCCTGTTCGAGGTAGGCCGCAATGTGGCCACCACCGAAGGCGCTGTGGTGTTCGAAAACGAGCTGTTCCAGCTGCTCGAATACAAGCCCCTCACGGCCAAGGTGTACGAACGCCCGTTCCTGCTGGTGCCCCCCTGCATCAACAAGTTCTATATCCTCGACCTGCAGCCCGAGAACTCGCTGATCCGCTATGCGGTGGAACAAGGCCACCGCACCTTCGTGGTGAGCTGGCGCAACCCTGATGACAGCCTGGCCCACAAGACCTGGGACGACTACGTGGAAGATGGCGCCATGGCCGCCATCGACGTAGTGCAGAACATCACCGGTGCCGAGCAGATCAACGCGCTGGGTTTTTGCGTGGGCGGCACCATCCTGTCCAATGCGCTGGCCGTGCTGGCAGCGCGCGGCGACGAGCCCGTGGCCAGTGCCACTTTCCTCACCACGCTGATTGACTTCACCGACACGGGCATTCTGGACGTGTTCATCGATGAAGCCTTCGTCAAGTTCCGCGAGATGCAGATGGGCCATGGCGGGCTGATGAAGGGGCAGGACCTGGCGTCCACCTTCAGCTTCTTGCGACCCAACGATCTGGTCTGGAACTACGTGGTGGGCAACTACCTCAAGGGCGAAACGCCGCCGCCGTTTGACCTGCTGTACTGGAACAGCGACAGCACCAACCTGCCCGGCCCGTTCTACGCCTGGTACCTGCGCAATTTCTACCTCGAAAACAACCTGGTCAAGCCGGGCAAGCTCACCGTGTGCGGCGAAAAGCTGGACCTGGGCAGCCTCGAGCTGCCTGTCTATATCTACGGCTCGCGCGAAGACCACATCGTGCCCGCCACAGCCGCTTATGCGTCCACCCAGGTGCTGCCGGGCAAGAAGCGTTTTGTGATGGGCGCCTCAGGCCACATCGCGGGCGTGATCAACCCACCCGCCAAGGGCAAGCGCAGCCACTGGACCCGCGCCGACGGCAAGTTCCCAGGCACGCTGGACCAATGGCTGGAAGGCGCTACCGAGCACCCCGGCAGCTGGTGGACCGACTGGTCAGGCTGGCTTAAGAGCCATGCGGGCAAACAGATTGCTGCGCCCAAGGCCTATGGCAAAGGCACCAAGTTCAAGGCCATCGAGCCCGCGCCCGGCCGCTATGTCAAGCAGAAAGCCTGATACGCAAAAGTCCTGACTTTTGGCGCTGCGAGAATCACTAAACCACCACTCACCACTACAAGGACATTCCATGGAAGACATCGTCATCGTTTCTGCCGCTCGCACTGCTGTGGGCAAGTTTGGTGGCTCGCTGGCCAAGACGCCTGCGACCGAACTCGGCGCTATCGTGATCCGTGAAGCCATCGCGCGCGCAGGTCTCTCGTCCGACCAGATCGGCGAAGTCATCATGGGCCAGGTGCTGGCAGCTGGCGTGGGCCAGAACCCCGCGCGTCAGGCCTCCATGAAGGCGGGCGTGGCCAAGGAAACCCCTGCACTCACCATCAACGCAGTGTGCGGCTCCGGTTTGAAGGCGGTCATGCTGGCCGCCCAGGCTGTGGCCTGGGGCGACAGCGAGATCGTCGTGGCCGGCGGCCAGGAGAGCATGAGCCTGGCGCCGCACGTGCTGCCCAACTCGCGCGACGGCCAGCGCATGGGCGACTGGAAGCTGATCGACACCATGATCGTGGACGGCTTGTGGGACGTGTACAACCAGTACCACATGGGCATCACGGCTGAAAACGTGGCCAAGCAGTACGGCATCACCCGCGACATGCAGGACGCACTGGCCCTGGCCAGCCAGCAAAAGGCAGCTGCTGCACAAGATGCTGGCAAGTTCGCCGATGAAATCGTCGGCGTGAGCCTGGCGCAGAAGAAGGGTGACCCCATCCTGTTCAACACCGACGAGTACCTCAACCGCAAGACCAACGCTGAAGCCCTGGCCGGCCTGCGCCCCGCCTTTGACAAGGCGGGCAGCGTGACCGCCGGCAACGCATCGGGCCTGAACGATGGCGCCGCCGCTGTGGTGGTGATGAGCGCCAAGAAGGCTGCCGCCCTTGGCCTCAAGCCCCTGGCGCGCATCGCCGCGTTTGGCACCAGCGGCCTGGACCCTGCCACCATGGGCATGGGCCCCGTGCCGGCCTCGCGCAAGGCCTTGCAGCGCGCAGGCTGGAACGCCGCCGATGTGGACCTGTTCGAGCTGAACGAAGCCTTTGCCGCACAGGCCTGCGCTGTGAACAAGGAACTGGCCATTGACCCCGCCAAGGTCAACGTGAACGGAGGCGCCATCGCCATCGGCCACCCCATCGGCGCGTCGGGCTGCCGCATTCTGGTCACGCTCTTGCACGAAATGCAGCGCCGTGACGCGAAGAAGGGCCTGGCCGCGCTGTGTATCGGTGGTGGCATGGGTGTGTCGCTGGCTGTAGAGCGTTAACCTCAAAGCCTCGGCCAGGACTGCCCTGGCTGGTTGTTGATTGACGGGGCAGCAGGCGACAAAAAAAGGCCGCATTGACATGCGGCCCTTTTTTTGTCCAGTCGAATATTGAAATGCATAGTCACAAAATTACCAAATAGTTTAAAATTAATACATAACGGTTAATTTTTGATCTCTATGTCCATTTTTTCTGCGCCCCCCGCGGATTTCTCAGAACGTGCAGCTGGTCCGGTCCCAGGCGCTTTGCTCGGTGACCGGGTCATCTTGGTAGCTATTGGACTGAGTTCGCTGGCAGCCATTGCGCTGGGCTTGCAGTTTGTGGATTCGATGCTGGCGTTGACGGCAGTTTTGCTGTTGGGTGCGGTTGCCGCTGTGGCCTATGCTTTGGCTCCGGGCACGCTGGCATCGCGTCTTGTGTTGTCGTTTGTGCAGGTTAGCTTGGTTGCACTGCATATCCAGTTGGCTCGCGGCATGCTGGAGTTCCATTTCGGTGTCTTCGTGACGCTGGCGCTGCTACTGGTGTATCTGGACTGGCGGCCCATTGTTTGGGCTGCGGCATTGTTCGCCGTACACCATGTTGTGTTTGATCGGCTTCAGGCGGCAGGGGTTGGCCTGTATTGCATTACCGCTCCTGACCTGGGCCAGGTGATGTTGCATGCGCTGTACGTGGTGATCCAGACGGTGTTGGAGGTCATCCTGGCCGTGAAGATGGGCCGGACGGCTCAAGAATCCACCGAGCTGCGACGTCTGACGGCGTCGCTGGCGCACGGTGACCGCATCATGTTGGACATGTCACGCTTGTCAGTTCACACGCCAGGCGGGCGGGCGCTGAAGGATGCCCTGGACCGGATGCATCAGACCGTAGCTACCGTGCAGCAGGCCGCAGCCGGCATGGCAGTGGCGTGCGAAGAAATCGCAAGCGGAGCGCGAGACCTGTCTGTACGCACCGAACATGCTGCCGGTAGTTTGCAAGCCACGTCTGCCAGCATGGAACAGTTGACAGGCACCGTGGGGCAGACTGCCGCTGCGTCCGCCGAGGCCAACACGCTGGCGGTGTCGGCCGCAGGGGTAGCCCGGCGCGGTGGGGACGTGGTGGGCGAAGTGGTGCGGACCATGCGTGATATCAACGAAGGCTCAGCCCGCATTGCTGACATCACAGGCGTGATTGACTCCATCGCATTTCAGACCAACATCCTTGCCCTCAATGCGGCTGTGGAGGCTGCGCGTGCCGGTGAGCAGGGGCGCGGATTTGCAGTAGTCGCCACCGAAGTGCGGGGGCTGGCGCAGCGCTCGGCACAGGCAGCCCGCGAGATTTCTGGCTTGATCGGCGCATCGGTGCAAAAGGCGTCACAGGGAGGGCTATTGGCTGATGATGCCGGCCGTACCATGGCCGAAATTGTGGGATCGGTCCAGCGTGTGAGTGCGATGATGGGTGAGATTCATACTGCAGCCAGAGACCAGTCCTCGGGCATAGCGCAGGTCAATCAGTCGGTGGGCCAGCTTGATCAGATGACGCAGCAAAATGCCGCTCTTGTGGAGGAATCGGCTGCAGCCGCCGCGACCCTCAAAGGCCAGGCCGACCGGCTGGCCGAGGCGGTGGCGGTCTTCGTGCTTTAGTCGCTGGGGCCGCGTTGGGGCTATGGTCTATGTAGCAACACGAGGCTGCAGCTTTGTAATGATGCGTTACCATGGTTCTCCATGACAGTGACCATTTTTGCCCAACCCTTCGAACCTGTGGGCTGCCAATCCTGTCGTGACAAGACGCAGCTTCCGTTCGACTTCACGATGGCGTTCCAGCCCATCATGGATCTGGAGTTGGATCGTCCGTTCGCCTACGAAGCGCTGGTACGCGGTGTGGATGGCGAGTCGGCTGGTACGGTGCTGTCGTGGGTGGATGACACCAATCGCTACCGGTTTGACCAGGCGTGCCGCGTCAAGGCCATTGAACTAGCGTCGCGCCTGGGGCTCGCCAGCCTGCCAGACTGCAGACTGAGCATCAACTTCCTGCCCAATGCGGTGTATCGGCCCGAGACCTGCATCCGTGCCACCATGGAGGCGGCTGAAGAGTTCGATTTTCCGCACAACCGGATCATGTTCGAGGTGACGGAGGGCGAGCAGGTCAGCAATGGTGCACACCTGAAGTCCATCTTCAATGAATACCGGCGCCAGGGCCTCATTACGGCCATCGACGACTTTGGTGCGGGCTACGCGGGGCTGAACATGCTGGTGCAATTTCAGCCCCATGTGCTCAAGATCGACATGGAGCTGATTCGCAACATCGATCAGGACCCCGTGCGACAGGCGATCGTGTGCGGCATTGCGCTGGTCTGCCAACGGTTGTCCATCGACATTGTGGCGGAGGGCATCGAAACCTCGGCTGAGTCCGCCTACCTCAGTTCGGTGGGCGTTCGCTACCAGCAAGGTTACCTGTTCGCCAAGCCGGGATGGGAATCCCTGCCGCTGGCGCCACGGCACGTCTAGCGCAACACAGCGCCTGCATTTCAAGCCAGTCCTTGCGGGCTTCCGCAGTCCACAGCAGCCAATCCGCTGCCTCCATTTGGTGCATCTGCAGGCGCTACGCCGGTGACGCGTCGCTAAGCGTGCCTCGCGTCAGCTGTGTGACGCATGTGGATATGTCAAAAAGGAAAGGGCTTCAGTGTTTTCCTTCACGGCAGTGCCCAATTTCTTCGGTAGAGTGGGTCCTGAGCCAATCACTAACAAGGAGAAATCACATGAGCCAGAAAGTCGCGTATGTCACCGGTGGCATGGGAGGCATCGGTACCGCCATTTGCCAGCGCCTGCACAAGGAAGGATTCAAAGTCATCGCTGGTTGCGGCCCGACACGGGACCACGCCAAATGGCTGGCAGAGCAAAAGGCCCTGGGCTACACGTTTTATGCGTCGGTCGGTAACGTGGGTGATTGGGATTCCACAGTGGAAGCCTTTGGCAAGACCAAGGCAGAGCACGGCACCATTGACGTGCTGGTGAACAACGCTGGCATCACGCGTGACCGCATGTTCCTCAAGATGTCGCGCGAAGACTGGGACGCCGTGATCGAAACCAACCTCAACAGCATGTTCAATGTCACCAAACAGGTGGTGTCTGACATGGTGGAAAAGGGCTGGGGCCGCATCATCAACATCAGCTCTGTCAACGGCGAAAAAGGTCAGGCGGGGCAAACCAACTATTCCGCCGCCAAGGCGGGCATGCATGGCTTCTCGATGGCCCTGGCGCAGGAACTGGCCACCAAAGGCGTCACCGTCAATACGGTAAGCCCAGGCTACATCGGCACTGACATGGTCAAGGCAATCCGTCCGGATGTTCTGGAAAAGATTGTCGCCACGGTGCCTGTCAAACGCCTGGGTGAGCCCAGCGAGATTGCATCGATCATTGCCTGGCTGGCCTCGGAAGAGGGCGGATACGCCACCGGTGCAGACTTTTCGGTCAATGGCGGCCTGCACATGGGCTAAATGCTGTTCCGTCCTTTTGGACCAACAAAAAACCCCGCATCTGCGGGGTTTTTTGTTGGGACTTGCAAGAATTGCGGAGGTTAACTCCGACCTTGCTATGGTCCACGTGAGAAATATGGAGCTAATGTGGCCACATTTCTCATGCCTTGGTATGGTTTATGCTTGATGTGCACTGTGTGGCTACACAACAGAGGCAAGGCCGCAGCGCTTTAGAAGCGGGCCGGTGCGCGCTTGCGGTCGCGTTCGTCTTCGGGCCAAGCGGACAAGATTGCGGTGGTATTCATGGTGGAAAACTCCTGTGATGTACCAACAACGCGGGCGGTCCACAGTCCGTTGACAACCTTTCGCAAAAAAATGCAACCGCAATAGCCTGTAGATTTACACTAAAAGTAGCTACATATTTGATAGCGTAGAAGTGAGATGGATCAATGGAAAGTCCGGAAAATTCTGGAAAGAATTTACAGGACTTTACATCTCTAGCCCACCGAGGCCGCGGAAATTTCTTCGAGTTCGGAAGAAATTTCCAGCCAACGCTCTTCCAGTTTTTCCGTTTCATCATTTCCGGCTTTCAATCGCCGGCCGCACTCGGCGATCTCTGCAGGAGGCAAGGCTTCCGTCAGTTTTTGCTCCAATTGGGTGCGTTCTGCGCTCAGGGCCGTCAAGCGTTTATCGATCTGTTCCAGCTCTTTTTTGAGTGGACGGGTCTTTTCGGCCAGCTGCTGGCGCGTTTGAGCGTCAAGCTTGCGCTGCTCGCGCCCATCACGCGAAGGGGACAGAGCGGGAGCCGGTGCTGGCGCGGCAACGGAGGCCAGCGTGACCACGGGTGCCGGTGTTGCGGCGGGCGCTGCTGCAGGAGCTTGTGAGGCCTGCGCCTGCTCGGCAAGGCGTGCTTCTTCGCGCAGGCGCTTGGACTCTTCGAGCAGGTAACGTTGATAGTCGTCCAGGTCGCCGTCGAACGGGCCGACCACACCCCGGCCCACCATCCAGAAGTCCTCGCAGACCGAGCGCAGCAGGGCGCGGTCGTGGCTGACCAGCATCACAGTGCCATCGAAGTCGTTGAGCGCCATCGCCAGCGCCTCGCGGGTGGCCAGGTCCAGGTGGTTGGTAGGCTCGTCCAGCAGCAGCAGGTTGGGGCGCTGCCATACGATCATGGCCAGCACCAGGCGCGCCTTTTCACCGCCGCTCATGGTGCCAACGGCCTGCTTGACCATGTCCCCGGTGAAGTTGAAGCTGCCCAGGTAGCTGCGCAGATCCTGCTCCCGGCTGGGTTGCTTGGCATCAGGCCCCAGCTCCTTGGCCAAGCGGATCATGTGCTCCAGCGGGTGTTCGCTGGGGCGTAGCACGTCGAGTTCCTGCTGGGCAAAGTAGCCAATGTTCAGGCCCTTGCCCTCGGTGATGCTGCCGCCCAGTGCTTTCATGGTGCGCGCAATGGTCTTGACCAGCGTGGACTTGCCCTGACCGTTGGCGCCCAGGATGCCGATGCGCTGACCCGCCAGCACCGAACGGTTGACGCCCGTAAGAATGGTGGTGGGCGTACCCTCGTCGTCCACATAGCCGAACGAGGCGTCGCTGATGGCCAGCATTGGGTTGGGCAGGTTGGCCGGTTCCTTGAACTCGAAAGTGAAGTCCGCCTCGGCGAGCACAGGCCCGATTTTCTCCATGCGTTCGAGTTGCTTGACCCGGCTTTGCGCCTGCTTGGCCTTGCTGGCCTTGGCCTTGAAGCGGTCGATGAATTTCTGCAGGTGGGCCATCTTCTCCTGCTGCTTGGCAAAGCTGGCCTGTTGCAGTTCGAGCTGCTGGGCGCGCAGTTCTTCAAACTTGCTGTAGTTGCCACCGTAGCGGTTCAAATCGCCTTGCTGGATTTGCAGCGTGACGTTGGTGATGGCGTCCAGAAACTCGCGGTCGTGGCTGATCACGATCATGGTACCCGCGTAGCGCTTGAGCCAGGCTTCGAGCCAGACCAGGGCGTCCAAATCCAAGTGATTGGTGGGCTCGTCCAGCAGCAGGAGGTCGCTGGGACACATCAGCGCGCGAGCCAGTTGCAGTCGCATGCGCCAGCCACCGGAGAAGCTGTTGACGGGCTGGTCGAGTTCGCTCACGCGAAAACCCAGGCCCAGGATCAGCGCCTGGGCACGCGCCACGGCATCGTGCGCGCCGGCGTCATGCAGGTCCGAATAGGCATGGGCAATGGCCATCCCATCGTCGCTGGCCTCGGCTTCGGCCAACTGGCGTTGTACCTCGGCCAGACGCGTGTCGCCTTCGAGCACAAAATCGGTGGCCGACTGGTCGGTCTCGGGCATGTTCTGCGCGACCTCGGCCATCCGCCAGCTCGACGGGATGTGAAAATCCCCGCCATCTTCATGGAGCTTGCCGCTGAGCAGCGCAAACAGGCTGGACTTGCCCGCGCCATTGCGGCCCACAAGCCCGACGCTTTCGCCGGGGTTGATGGTGGTGGACACGCTGTCGAGCACGACTTTCGTGCCTCGGCGCAGGGTAACGTTCTTGAGGGTGATCATCCGGGAATCAGAAAAAAGCGCACCCGCACGAGGCGGGTGGCATGCAAAACTCTGGGGGCCAGCGCAACTGCCAACGGCACAGCCGCTGCTGCTGCCAAAGGTGGCGTAAAGGGCTCTATTGTGCCGTGAGCCGGGTTTGGGCAGCCAGCGCCTGCCGGGTGACCAGCAAAACCTGGTCTTCTCCTGCACTGGTATCGAGCCAGAAAACCGGCAATTGCGGGAAGGCCGCCTCAAAATAAGCGCGCTCGTTGCCGATCTCCAGAATGATCACAGCGTCTTCGCTCATGCAAGCGGGCGCGGCGGCAAACAGCTGGCGCACAAAGTCCATGCCATCCTTGCCGCCGGCTAGGGCCAGTTCGGGCTCTGCGCGGTATTCGCTGGGCAGCACGGCCATGCTGTCGGCGTTGACGTAGGGCGGGTTGCACAGGATCAGGTCCCAGGGGCCGGGCAGGGCACTCAGTCCATCGGACAACTGCAAGGTGATACGGTCCTGCAGCCGATGTTTCTCCACATTGATGCGTGCCACGGCCAAGGCGTCGGGCGAAATATCGGCACCGGTCACTTCGACTTCGGGCCAGGCCATCGCCGCCAGCACAGCCAGGCTGCCGTTGCCCGTGCAAAGGTCCAGCACCCGATGGGTGCGGTCGCTCAGGAAATCGTCCACGCTGCCGTCCACCAGCAGCTCTGCAATGAAGCTGCGCGGCACGATGGCGCGCTCGTCCACATAGAACGGCAAGCCCTGGAGCCAGGCCTCGCGTGTGAGGTAGGCGGCAGGCTTGCGACTGGCAATACGTTCTTCAAAAAGTGTAGCAACCAACGCTTTTTCTGCGGGCGCTACCTGCTTGTTTTTGATGGACTCTGGTGCATCGGAGAGGTCGCTATCCAGCGGCAGGCCCAGGCGCCACAACACGAGCCATGCAGCTTCGTCCTGCGCATTGGTGGTGCCATGGCCGAACGAGACGCCGGCCGACTCCAGCTGCTGAGAGCCCCATTCGATCAGTGCGCCAACGGTGTCACCTGCAACTGCCGGTGGGTTGTGGCTGGGTGCCTTGCTCATGCGGCCACCGCCTGGGCCGCCAGGGCCTGTGCATGCAGGTTCTCCAGCGTGCGGCGGTAGATGTTCTTGAGCGGCTCGATATCGGCCACCACCACATGCTCGTCGATCTTGTGGATCGTTGCATTGGACGGGCCCAGTTCGATCACCTGGGGGCAGATCTGCGCAATGAAACGCCCGTCGCTGGTACCACCGGTGGTGGAGAGTTCGGTGCTGATGCCCGTCTCGGAGGCGATGGCCTGCTGCACGGCGCCCACCAGTTCACCGGGCGTGGTGAGGAAGGGCTGGCCGCCCAGCGTCCAGCGCAGGTCATATTCGAGGCCGTGGCGGTCAAGCACGGCGTGCACGCGCTGCTGCAGCCCCTCTGCCGTCGATTCGGTCGAGAAGCGGAAGTTGAAGTCGATCACCACCTCACCCGGTATCACGTTGGTGGCGCCGGTGCCGCCATGGATGTTGCTGATCTGCCAGCTGGTGGGCGGAAAGAACGCATTGCCGTTGTCCCACATGGTGGAGGCCAGTTCTGCCAGAGCGGGCAGGGCCTGGTGGATGGGGTTGCGGGCCAGTTGTGGGTAGGCGATGTGGCCTTGGACACCGCGTACGCTGAGCTTGCCACTCAAGGTGCCACGCCGTCCATTCTTGATCATGTCACCGGTTTTCTCGACCGAGGTCGGTTCGCCCACGATGCAGTAATCAAGCTTTTCGCCACGCGCCTGGAGCTGCTCGACCACGACCTTGGTGCCGTCAACGGAAGGACCTTCCTCGTCACTGGTCAGCAAAAAGGCCAGCTCGATCAGCGGTGCGGGCGTGGCGGCCAGGAACTCTTCCACCGCGACCACAAAGGCTGCGATGGAGGTCTTCATGTCGCTCGCACCACGGCCATAGAGCTTGCCGTCCTTGTGGGTGGGCACGAACGGGTCGCTGCTCCACTGGGCCAGAGGCCCGGTGGGGACGACATCGGTATGGCCTGCGAACACTACTGTTTTGATAGCGAATGAGGCATGATTCACTAGCGCTACCGGTCGCTTTGCCCACAAATTGCTGACACGGAAGTCTGTGGGACCACTGTCCAGTCGTTCGCACACAAACCCGAGCGGAGCGAGCCGTGTGGCCAGCAGATCCAGGCAGCCGGCGTCCTCCGGCGTGATGGAGGGCAGGGAGATGAGCTGTTCAGCCAGGTGCAGGGTACGGGACATGGGATGGGGTCAGGGAATGGAGACAGGCAGCCGGGCTGCGATCATGGGTACAGGCATTGGCGCTGCGTGGCCCAGCCCAGAGCCGCCAAGCAGGGGATGCCAGGCACCGAGCGCGTCGTCCTCCCTGAGGGAGGGCTCCGCAGGCCACTCAAGGCGCGTCACATCACGCCGCCGGCTTGACGTCCAGCACGATCTCGGTGAACGACGGTGCATCGTCGGGTGCATCGCGTGCTTCTTTCTGGGCCTTGGCGGCGTTGGCGGCCAGGGAAAAGTCGTTTTGCAGGCGCCACATCAGGTTGGTGGGCGAATCGGCGTAGGCCATGCCTTCCTTGCGGTCGATCTGCGCATCCATGATGAGGCGGGCCAGCGCTTCTTCAAAGGTCTGCGATCCTTCGGCCATGGATTTTTCCATGGCCTCGCGTACGCCCGAGAAGTCGCCTTTTTCGATGAGATCGGACACCAGCTTGGTGTTGAGCATGACTTCAACTGCCGGCACCCGGCCGCCGTCGGTTTTGCGCACCAGACGCTGGGAAACCACGGCTTTGAGTGCCGATGCCAGGTCGCCCAGCATGGTGGGTCGTACTTCGACGGGGTAGAACGACAGAATGCGGTTAAGCGCGTGGTAGCTGTTGTTGCCGTGCAGCGTGGCCAGGCACAGGTGACCCGACTGCGCATAGGCAATGGCGGCCGACATGGTTTCACGGTCGCGGATTTCGCCGATCAGGATCACGTCGGGTGCCTGGCGCAGCGCGTTTTTCAGGGCCGTCTGCAGGGACTGGGTGTCGCTGCCGATCTCGCGCTGATTGACGATGGATTTCTTGTTCTTGAACTGGTATTCGACCGGGTCCTCGATGGTGAGGATGTGGCCTGTGAGCGCCTCGTTGCGGGTGTCGATCATCGACGCCAGCGAGGTGCTCTTGCCTGAACCCGTGGCACCCACCATCAGGATCAGTCCGCGTTTTTCCAAGATGAGTTCGCGCATCACCGGGGGCAGGCCCAAGGAATCGAACTCGGGAATCTGCTGGGAGATGAAGCGGATCACCACCGCATAGCTGCCACGCTGGCGCATGGCGCTCACCCGGAAGCGGCCCACGCCGCTGAGCGGCACACCCATATTGAGCTCGCCGGTTTCTTCCAGCTCTTCGATACGGTCCGGGGGGACCACTTCGGACAGCAGGTTGCGCGGCGCATCGGGCGGCAGGATCTGGTTGTTGATGGGCACGCACTCGCCGTTGATCTTGATCAGCGCGGGCGCGTTGGCCGACAGATAGACGTCGGAGGCCTTTTTCTCTGCCATCAGGCGAAGAATTCGTTCCATCGTGCTCATGGTGTTTCCCTCTTGTTGTCAGTCTCTGTCGGCAAAGCGGCCCATCGAGCCGCTCTCATGCAACGCGATCAGTCGCGCAGCAGGTCGTTGATGCTGGTCTTGGAGCGGGTTTGCGCGTCCACCTGCTTGACGATGATGGCAGCGTACATGCTGTAGGGCGTGCCGTTGGCGGCCGTCTTGGGCAGGTTGCCGCTCACCACCACCGAGCCCGAGGGCACACGGCCGTAGCTGATTTCGCCGGTGGCACGGTTGAAGATCGGGGTGCTCTGGCCCAGGTACACGCCCATGCCCAGTACGGAGTTTTCTTCGACCACCACGCCTTCGACCACCTCGGAGCGGGCGCCGATGAAGCAGTTGTCTTCGATGATGGTGGGGCCGGCCTGCAGAGGCTCCAGCACACCGCCAATGCCTACGCCACCCGACAGGTGCACGTTGGAGCCAATCTGTGCGCACGAACCCACGGTGGCCCAGGTGTCGACCATGGTGCCTTCGCCCACGTAGGCGCCGATGTTCACGTATGACGGCATCAGGATCGCGCCCTTTGCGATGAAGCTGCCACGGCGGGCCACAGCAGGCGGCACCACGCGCACGCCAGTGGCTTTCATCTCTTCTTCGGACAAGTGGGCAAATTTGGTCTGCACCTTGTCGTAAAAGCCCAGGTCGCCAGCCTTGACGACTTCGTTGTCCTTGAGGCGGAACGACAGCAGCACGGCCTTCTTGATCCACTGGTGCACCGTCCACTGGCCCACGCCTTCGCGGGTGGCCACGCGCAGCTTGCCATTGTTCAGCTCGGCAATCACATGCTCGACGGCGTCCTGGATCTCCTTGGGGGCGGCGGCGGGCGAGAGGCTGGCGCGGTTTTCCCAGGCGTTGTCGATGAGGGTTTGGAGTTGTTGGGTCATGTTGTTGTCGATCAGATCAGGCAGTACGGGATTGGATGAATTGCACGATGCGCAGCGCAGCTTCCACGCATTCTTCGGCTTCGGCCACCAGGGCCATGCGCACGCGCTGGGCGCCGGGGTTGCTCCCCTGGGCCTCGCGGGCCAGGTAGCTGCCGGGCAGCACCGTGACATTGTATTGAGCCAGCAGGGCGCGCGCGAACTCGGCATCGTCCATCCCCAGGGCTTCCGGTACTTTGGCCCACAGGTAAAAACCGGCATCCGGCAGGGCGACTTCCATCACACCAGCCAGCAGCGGTGTGACCTGGGCAAACTTCTTGCGGTACAGCGCCCGGTTGTCCACCACGTGCTTTTCATCCCCCCAGGCGGCGATGCTGGCGGCCTGCACGATGGGGCTCATGGCGCTGCCGTGGTAGGTGCGGTAGAGCAAGAACGACTTGATCAGCGCTGCGTCGCCAGCCACGAAGCCGCTGCGCATGCCGGGCACATTGCTGCGTTTGGACAGACTGGTAAAGGAGATCAGGTTCTTGAAGTCGCCGCGCCCCAGCTGCGCCGCAGCCTGCAGGCCGCCCAGGGGCGGCTCGTCGCGGAAATAGATCTCGCTGTAGCACTCGTCCGAGGCAATCACAAAACCGTAGCGGTCGCTCAGCTCAAACAGCTTCTTCCACTCGCTGAGCGGCATCACGGCGCCCGTGGGGTTGCCAGGGGAGCAGACGAATAGCAGCTGGGTGCGTTGCCACACAGCCTCGGGCACTGCGTCCCAGTTCACCGCAAAGTTGCGGCCGGGGTCGCTGGCCGCGTAGTACGGCTGGGCTCCCGCCAGCAAGGCGGCACCTTCGTAGATTTGATAGAACGGATTGGGGCAGACGACCAGCGGCTGGCCTTGCGAGGGATCGATGATGGTCTGCGCAAATGCAAACAGTGCCTCACGCGAGCCGTTGACGGGCAGCACCTGGGTGCCCGGGTCCAGGGTCAGCGCATAGCGCTGTTGTATCCACTGGGTGAAGGCCTCGCGCAGCTTGGGTTCGCCTGCGGTGGCAGGGTAACTGGCCAGTCCGCCCAGGTTGTTACTGAGTGCATCTTTGATGAACTGCGGTGTAGGATGGCGCGGCTCACCCATGCCCAGGCTGATGGGGCTGTAAGCCGCCGGGAGTGTGACTCCCGCAAAGAGTTGCCGCAGCCGCTCGAAGGGGTAAGGCTGGAGTTGGGAGAGCAGGGGATTCATGGAGCGACATTATGGGCGAAGGGCATACGCCCACGGCACGGTGCAGGGTGTCGCGCCGTACATGGCGAGGGGCGGGGCCAGGTGCGCAGTCAAGCACTGTTTACCCCATGCCGAGTTGTCAATCCGACGTAAGAGCGGGCACATAGCATGGCCCACATTCAAAAACGATAACGGAGACAAGATGTCTGGATTCCTACCGCTGCGCCCCGGGCTCTGGTGGATGCGCAGGTGGCACCTGCCGGGCAAACTGGTGACGCTGGGCGTGGTGATGGCTGGCGCCCTGGCGATGGCCGCCTTGGATGCTCCGTGGTGGGCGGTGGCATTGGCAGCCGCCGTGGTTCTGTATGCACTGTGCGCGTTGTATGCGGGTCTGGCATCCGACCTGCAAGGCTTGTCGCATGCGATGGAGCAGACCACACGCGGTGACTTGTGTGCCAGGGCGGGTGTGTATGGACGGGACGAGGTCGGGTCCATGGCCCAGTCGCTGGACCGCATGGTGCTCGCACTGTCGGCCATGGTGGCCGATATCCGCAGCAATGCTGCGTTGGTGGCCCATGCGGGACAGAGCCTGGCGCACGGTAACCGGTCGCTGGCCGATCGCACCGAACAGCAGGCGGCCAACCTGGAGCAGACGGCTGCCAGCGTGGAGCAGCTGTCGTCGGCCGTGCAGAACAACGCACAGACCGCGCGCAGCGCCGATGCCCGCGCCGCAGAAGTACGCAAGGCAGCCGACACAGGAGCCGAGGCCATGGCCCGCGCCGTGCAGTCGGTGGAGGCCATCCAGCAAAGCGCGCGCCGCATGACCGAGATCATTGGTGTCATCGACAGCATTGCGTTTCAGACCAACATCCTGGCCCTGAACGCTGCGGTGGAGGCCGCCCGTGCGGGCGAGCAGGGCCGGGGCTTTGCCGTGGTGGCGGGCGAGGTGCGCACGCTGGCCAAGCGCTCGGGTGATGCGGCGCGGGAGATCCGCGAGCTGATCGGCGCCTCGGTCAGCCAGGTGGAGGCCAGCGCCGGGTTGATCCGATCGGCGGGCGAGGGCATTGCCAACATGGCCAGCGGTATCCGCAGTGTGGCGGCGAGCATGACCGAGATCTCCGGCTCCAGCGCCGAGCAAAGCACGGGACTGAGCGAAGTCAGCTCCGCCGTGCAGCAGCTCGATCAGATCACGCAGCACAACGCCCAGATGGTGGGCCACGCGGTCTCCCAGGCCGAGGCGCTGGAGCACCGCGCGTCCACCCTGTCGCAAGCGGTGGCGGCGTTTCGCCTGCAGCAGGGCACAGCCGATGAGGCAGTGGCTCTGGTGAACAAGGCGGTGGCGCTGCACAAGACCAGTTCGCGCGATCAATTCCTGCGCAGCATCACCGACAAGACCCAGCCCTACCATGACCGTGACATGTATGTGTTTGTGCTGGATGCCGGGGGTACCTATCTGGCCTTTGGTGGCAACCCGGCCAAGGTGGGCACACGGGTGCAAGACATCCCCGGCATTGCAGGCGACCGATTGGTGAGGGACATCGTGACCCAGGCCGACCGCGCCCCGGGGTGGGTGGAGTACGACATCAACAACCCGGCCACCGGCGCGGTGCAAACCAAGATGTCCTACGTGAGCCGGGTGGGGGACTGGTACGTGGGCTGCGGCGTGTACAAATCGCTGGCCGCGCGATAACCGCAGACAGGCGGTTGCTGGTCCAGCGGACCAGGTGCCGCTCTCAGCGCGCTCCCTTTTCACGCAGTTGCCGTGCGCGCTCCATGGCGGCGGCAATGGCCGCCTTGCGTGCCTCCATGCCCTCGGCGGCTACCGCAGCGGCGGCTGGGCTGTGGGTGGCGGCCGATGTCGAATCGGCCTGCGCTCCGGAGCCTTCGTCCTCTACATCCTCCAGCGGCACCCGCTGACGGTGTTGCTGATACCGCTGTTTGGCTTGGACCGCGAGCGCATCAGACCACGCAGCCCATCCGGTGGCTATGCCGCTGGCGTTGTCGAGCTGGATGCAATCTACCGGGCAAACCGGGATGCACAGCTCGCACCCTGTGCAGTAAGGCTCGATGACGGTGTGCATTTTCTTGTTGGAGCCCACGATGGCATCGGTGGGGCAGGCCTTGATGCACAAGGTGCAGCCAATGCACCACGCCTCGTCGATGAAGGCCACGCGGCGCGGTGCCTCCACCCCATGGTCTGCGCTCAAGGGCTCCACGGCATGGCCCGTGATGGCGGCCAAGCGGGCCACGCCCTCAGCACCGCCCGGAGGGCACTGGGTGATGGCCGCCTCCCCCTGGGCGATGGCCTGCGCATAGCTGGCGCAGTCTGGATAGCCGCAGCGCGTGCACTGCGTCTGGGGCAGGGCGGCATCAATCCGCGCTGCCAAGTCGGTGAGGGCAGCGTGGGATGGGGTCGTGCTGGCGGAGGCGGGGTGGCTCAAGCCTTGCGCGCCTTGCTCTTGCTGCCGCTGCGGGTGGACGGCGCCGCTGTGGCGCTGGTCTGGGCCGTAGCCAGATCAGCGGTGGGCGCCTGCGCTGCACCTGTGGGCGCCGCAGCGGGCTGTACCCAGCGCGTGGCCACAGCGGTGGCCGCCACGGGCTTGGCCGCAGCGCGGGCCGGGGCAGGCTTGGCTGCTGCTGTAGGCGCCTTGGTCGCCTTGATCACCTTGGTGGCGGCGGGTTTGGCTGCCGGTGCGGGCTTGCTGGCAACCTTGGCAGGGGCAGGGGCCGGTGCAGGGCTGGCGAGCCTGGGGGCCGGTGTGGACGTTGCGGCCACAGTGGCGGGCTTGGCAGGCAACTCGTGTTCCAGGATGAATGCGCGCACCTTGGGGTACACGATGTCGCGCCAGCGGCGGCCACTGAAGATACCGTAGTGGCCTGCGCCCTTGGCTTCCAGGTGGCGCTGCTCCTTGCGCACGATGCCGCTGCACAGGTCGTGGGCCGCTTCGGTCTGGCCCGAGCCAGAGATGTCGTCCAGCTCGCCTTCCACCGTGAAGAGGGCTGTGGTCTTGATGTCTTGCGGACGCACGCGCTCCAACTTGCCAGCGGGCGAGCGCACATCCCAGGTGCCGTTCACCAGCTTGTAATCCTGGAACACGGTCTGGATGGTTTCGAGGTAGTAGTCCGCATCCATGTCCAGCACGGCGTTGTACTCGTCGTAGAACTTGCGGTGCGCCTCGGCACTTGCGTCGTCGCCCTTGATCAGGTCCTTGAAATAATCGTAGTGGCTGGTCGCATGGCGGTCCGGGTTCATGGCCACAAAACCGGTGTACTGCAAAAAGCCCGGGTACACGCGGCGGCCCGCGCCGGGGAATTTCTCCGGCACGCGGTAGATCACGTTGTTCTCAAACCACTCGTAGCTGCGGTTGGTCGCCAGATTGTTCACTGCCGTGGGCGACTTGCGGGCGTCGATGGGGCCACCCATCATGGTCATCGTCAGGGGCGTTTTCTCGCCGCGGCTGGCCATCAGCGACACGGCGGCCAGCACGGGCACCGTCGGTTGGCACACACTGATCACGTGGCAGTTGCCGTAGATGCCCTGCAGATGGCGGATGAAGTCCTGCACGTAGTTGACGTAGTCGTCGAGGTGGAACTCCCCCTCCGACAGCGGCACCAGGCGGGCGTTCTTCCAGTCGGTGATGTAGACCTTGTGGTCCTTGAGCATGGTGCGCACGGTGTCGCGCAGCAAGGTGGCGTAGTGGCCCGACAGCGGCGCCACGATCAGCACCACGGGCTGGCCCTTGAGCTTGGTCAGCGTGGCAGGGTCGTCCGAAAAGCGCTTGAAGCGGCGCAGCTCGCAAAACGGCTTGTCGACCTCAATGCGTTCATGGATAGCCACGCCGATACCGTCCACGTCGACCGTGTGGATGTCGAAGGTGGGCTTTTCGTAGTCCTTGCCCAGGCGGTAGAGCAGGTCGTAACCGGCAGCCATGCGCTGTGCTGCTGAGGTCTGGCTCAGCGGCGAGACGGGGTTGCTGAACAACTTGGAAGCCGCCTGCGCAAAATCTGTGAAGGGCTCCATCAAGGAGCGCTGGGTTTCGTAGAGGTGGTACAGCATGGGGCGAAACTCCGTTTTGTTGCAGTGCAATATAGCAGCACTTGGTAACAAGCGCATGGAGTAAAACCACCAATGTCCAGTCGCCTATGCGACAAATTGACGCGGCCCCAGGGGTGGAGCGCCGGTTCGTCGACGAAGGCTGCGAAGCTATTAAAAATGATAGCGACTCAGGCAATTAGCACTAGCGCTTGCGCCGATTTTCGCCTCAACCCTGCACTTTGGGCTCTGCGTTGTCGCTCAGCCAGGCCTCGAACGACTCGCGGGCCGAGTTGCGCAATGCGGGGCGGAACGCCGTCTTGTTACTCAGATACAGGCAATGCCGGATCACGGTGTACGGGTTGAAGCTGCCTTGCGGGTTTTGCTCTTCAAAGTGCTGCTTGTAGCGCTTGACCACTCCGATCGTCTCGCGCATCAAACTGTTAAAGCGCGCACGTGTCATGCCGGCTGACCAGGCCTGGATGTCGTCCACAAACCCATCGACCTTGGACGGCTCGAATTCGAAGTCCTTGAAAAAATGCGTGGCGATCTTCAAGAACGTGAACGCGTTCAGTTCGCTACTGGTGGCGGCTGCGCGGGTGGGAGCCTGCAAATCGGCGGCGACATCGGTTGCAGGTTCGGCGGTTTCGTCGGGGGCCTGCAGCAACTCGGCCGCCGTGGCATCGCGGATCTGTCGGAACTCGCGGTCGGCCAGCTCGAACAGGGCGGACAGCACGTTGATGCGCCGCTTGAGCTGGCCCGGGATGGATTTTTTGTACTTAATCTTGTGGTCCAGCACGCTCCACGAGTCCTGGATGATGGTGCGCACCTGCAGCTCGAAGGGCCACTCGGCATAGGCCGCGTGCTCCGGCAGGTCGCGTTCGGCCACGCTCAGCCGCAGGTCCAGGTGCAGCCCTTTGTAGCCGAAGGACGCCTCGGTGCTTTCCACCGCCGAGACCTTGTCGGTCACGTCGATCACGGCGAAATGGGCGCGCACGATCTGGGCAATCTTCTCCAGCTCGTCTTCATACAGGCACACCACCCGCACGCCAATCAGGTCGGTGATGTAAGTCTCTATGTCGTAGGGGGTGTTGCTCTCTTCCAGCGCCGGACGGTATTTGCGCACGAACTTGCGCACGCATTCGTCCACATCCTTCACGCGGCCCTCCACCTTGGTGATGTCCACGCCGCCCGCCTGGGTTACCACTGCCGCCACCCGCGCGGTCAGCGCTGCACAGGCGTCTTCCAGCGCAACCGCCTGCGCGGTGTACCAGCTGCGAAATTGGGATTCCTCCAGGTCGAAATCGAGCGATGCCATGCCAGGCCTTTGTGGTGGGTATTGCCAGGGTTGATACGGGAAGTGGGTGCGGGCGCATAGCCCTTGGCCCAGCGGGTGCGAGCATAAACGGCATGCAGAGACCCGGCATGTGCAGTTTGCGCGCAAATGCCCCTTTTCGGCGCAGGACAGATGCTCATAATGGGGCAGCACCGCCGGTGCATCGAAGTCACACCATCCACCATGACACCCCACCCAGCCCCCGACAACGATGACCTCGCCGCGCCAGGGCAGGCGGTATGGGTGTCTGAAGGGGTTGCGGGCACCAGCAACCACCGCTGGTTGCCCGTGGTGCTGCCCCCACTGATCGCGCTGCTGACCCTGGGGCTGACCTTCCTGTACTGGCAGAGCGAAGAAAAGAACACGAGGACCAAGCGCGAGCAGAACTTTGAGGTGGCGGCCGACCAGATTGCCTACAACCTCAAGGACCGCATGGCGACCTACGAGGTGGTGTTGCGCGGCGTCAAGGGCTACTTTGAGGGGTCGGAGCGCATCGACCGCGAGGAGTTTCAGGCCTATGTGAGCGCGCTGCAGCTGCAGGCAACCCGTCCCGGGCTGCAGGGGGTGTCGCTGATTCTGCAGTTTCCTGGCAAGGCGCTCGCTGCCCATCTGGAGGACATGCGCCAGCGCGGTTTTGACCAATATGCAGTGCGCCCGCCCGGCGAGCGCGAGTGGCTGGCACCCATCACCCACATCGAGCCGCTGGAGGGCCCCAACCTGAAGGCGCTGGGACTGGATGTGTTGACCATTCCCCCTGCCAAGGAGGCGCTGGACCGGGCCCGTGACACCGGAGCGCTGGCGTTGTCCGGGCGACTGACCCTGATGCAAAACGGTGCCCCTGGGCTGGTGATGTACATGCCCCTGTACCGCGCCGACGCCGACAACGGCACGGTGGAGGGCAGGCGGCAAGGGCTGGCGGGCTGGGTCTCGGCGCCGTTTCTGATGGAGGACGTGATCAACGGCATGTCCCGTGAATTTGACGCCGACATCGGCCTGCAGATCACCGACAGCACCCCGGGCGCGGGTGCGGCATCCCCCGGCACCGGACCAGGAGATGCCGCTGCGGGAGCGGGTGCGCTGCTGTTCAGCAACCTGAAGGCACCGGTCCTGGGCGCTGGCGCCCCGGCGTTGCTGGCGCGGCGCGAGGTGGAGCTGGGCGGGCGCCGCTGGACCTTGCACATGGCCCCACTACCGGGCTTTGTGCAGCGCTTTCAGGACGATGGGCACCACCCGGTGGCGCTGCTGGGCACGGTGCTGAGCCTGATCCTGGCCTGGTTCACCTGGCTGCTGGCCACGGGGCGCGAGCGTGCGGTGGCACTGGCGCGCGACATGACGGCCGAACTGCGCGCTACCCGGGATGACCTGGAGAGCACGCTCAGCGCCATTCCTGATCTGTTGTTCGAACTGGGGCTGGACGGCTGCATCCACCACTACCGGTCGGCACGATCGGGAGAGCTGGCGGTGCCGCCAGAGATGTTTCTGGGCCGCCTGCTGCGCGATGTGGTCCCCCCCGAAGCCGCTGCCGGCTGCCATGCGGCGCTGCAAGCGGCCCACCAGACCGGGTACTCGTCAGGCCACCAGTTCCGGCTGGAGCTGGGCGGGGTGACCCACTGGTTCGAGTTGTCGATTGCGCGCAAGGAGCGCGCCGCCCCGGGCGACGAACCCCGATTCATTGCGCTGTCGCGCGACATCACCGAACGCAAGCAGGCCGAGGCGCGCTCACACCAGCTGGCGTACTTTGACGCGCTCACCGGCCTGCCCAACCGGCGCATGCTGCTGGACCGCATGGAACATGCGCTGGCCAACGCTCTGAAGGCCGCCCAGGTGGGGGCGGTGCTCTACATCGACCTGGACAACTTCAAGCAGATCAACGATGCACGGGGCCACACGGTGGGCGACATGCTGCTCATGCAGGTGGCCCAGCGGCTCACGCAGCTGCAACGCCCGGGCGACACCGTGGCGCGCCTGGGTGGGGACGAGTTTGTGGTGCTGGTGCACAACGTGGCGTCGGACATGGAGTCCGCCGGGCGCGCTGCGCTGCTGGTGGCCGAAGAAATGCGCGCCGCACTGGAAGCGCCTTACACCATCGACACCCATCTCTACAGCACCACCGGCAGCATCGGCATCACGCTCTTCCCCAAGCGGGGCGAGGGTGTGGAAGACCTTCTGCGGGAGGCCGACACGGCCATGTACCGCGCCAAGGACCTGGGTCGCAACCGCATCCGCTTTTACGAGGCTGCCATGCAGGCCGACGTGCAGGAGCGTCTGGCGCTGGAGCAGGACTTGAAAAAAGCGCAGGCGCTGGGCCAACTGGCGGCCTTTGTGCAAAACCAGGTGGATGCGGCCGGCAACGTGGTGGGCGGCGAGTTGCTGATGCGCTGGGACCACCCCGTGCGCGGCAACGTCCCGCCCAGCCGCTTCATCCCCATTGCCGAGGCCTCGGGCCTGATCCTGCGCATGGGTGACTGGATGATCCAGCAGGCCTGCGAGACCCTGGCGCGCCTGCAGGGGGCAGGGCACGCGCTGTCGCTCTCGGTCAATGTGAGCGAACGGCAGTTTCGCCAGGACGACTTTGTCGAGCGCGTGCGCCACATCCTGGCCCACACCGGCGCCAACCCGGCCCATATGATCCTGGAGGTGACCGAAAGCCTGCTGATCGAAGACCTGGACGACACCATCGCCCGCATGACCGAGATCGTGCAGCTGGGTGTGCGCTTTTCCATCGACGACTTTGGCACCGGCTATTCGAGCCTGGCCTACCTCAAGCGGCTCCCGCTCTACGAGCTCAAGATCGACAAGAGCTTTGTGGACGACACGCCCGACGACCCCAACGACACGGCCATCGTGCAGTCCATCATCTCGGTGGCCCGCCATCTCAACCTGCGCGTGGTGGCCGAGGGGGTGGAGACACGCGCCCAGGCCGACTTTCTGGTCGAAAGCCAGTGCGAGTGCCTGCAGGGCTACCTCTTCGGGCGGCCCGAGCCGCTGGCGGCCTGGGTGGGGCGGCTGACTAAGTAGTCACGGAGTCCAGTGTTGCGGGCTCAGCGCTGGGCTCCGACGCTCCACTGGCATAGGCTTGCATCGCCAACGCATGCACTTCCCGCGCGGGGCGGTCCTTGAGCAGATGGTTGCTCCACACCTGGCGCCAGATGCGAGCGCCGGGCAGGCTGTGGCGCAGGCCCAGCATGTGGCGGGCGATGTGGGGCCAGGGGGTGCCGTGCTGTGCGGCCTCGCGCTCCATGTATTCCACCATCGCCAGCTCCACTTCCTCTCGGGTCAGGGGGCAGGGGGCGCCGCCGTAGTAGAGCTGGTCCCAGCGCGCCAACCACCAGGGGTTGTGGTACGCCTCGCGGCCGATCATCACGCCGTCCAGGTGTTGCAGCTGCTCCTGCACCACCGCGTCGGCGGTGATACCGCCGTTGATGGCGATGGTGAACTGTGGAAACTCGGCCTTGAGGCGGTGGACCACCTCGTAGCGCAGCGGCGGGATGTCGCGGTTTTCCTTGGGGGAGAGGCCCTGCAGCCACGCGTTGCGCGCATGCACGATGAACACGGTGCACCCGGCCTCGGCCACAGTGCCGACGAAGTCGCGCACAAAGCCGTAGTCCTCCACCTTGTCGATGCCGATGCGGTGCTTGACGGTGACGGGCACGCTGACCACGTCCTTCATGGCCTTGACGCCGTCGGCCACCAGCTGGGGGGCTTTCATCAGGCTGGCGCCAAAGGCACCGCGTTGCACGCGGTCGCTGGGGCAACCGCAGTTCAGGTTGATTTCGTCGTAGCCCCATTCCTCACCCAGCCTGGCGGCCTGGGCGAGCCTGTCGGGCTCGTTGCCACCCAGCTGCAGGGCTACGGGGTGCTCTTCGGCGTTGAAGCGCAGGTGGCGCTCGGTGCCGCCATACAGGATGCCGCCCGCGTTCACCATCTCGGTGTACAGCAGGGTCTGCCGCGTCAGCAGCCGGTGAAAGTAACGGCAGTGGCGGTCAGTCCAGTCCATCATGGGGGCGACGGACATGCGCCAGGGGCTCAGGGTGGTTTCCACAGGCAAACAGCGAAGGCGGGGAGGGGAATGTTCTGCAGCAGAACGCCCCTCTGGTCGGGGGCGCTGCGGGGCTGCAGGTGCGAAACCCGCATTATCCCACTGGCTGCGTGAGGGGCGCCAGAGGAGGGTTTTGGGTCAAAAAGGGCGCAGGTGCTAGTGCCGATTGTTCTGGGTGCTATCAATAGAGGAGTGCTGGAGGGGCGGTTGTCGGCCCGCAGGGTGCCCGTGCCCAGTCGCCAGCGCATGCACACTCGTTCTATCCCAGGTCCTGCAACCCGTATTTCCGCACGATCGCGGCCCGCTGGCGCGGGTCGATGTTGATGTGGGCGGCGTCGCGCCCCACCTGGGCCAGCAGGCGCGGGTCCATCACGCGGCGCCACAGGGGCGGCACATAGGCCAGCGTGAACATGCCGAAGTAGCCGATGGGCAGCTGCGGCACATCGTCAAAGTGCCGCAGAGACTGGTAGCGGCGCAGCGGGTGCGCGTGGTGGTCGGAGTGCCGCTGCAGATGGAACAGGGCCCAGTTGGAGAATACGTGGTTGCTGTTCCATGAATGCTGGGGGCGGCAGGGTTCGTAGCGGCCGCTGGCGTCCTTTTGCCGCAGCAGCCCGTAGTGCTCGACATAGTTGGCCGAGGTGAGCTGAAAGTTGGCCCAGAACGATGCCAGCAGCAAAAACGGCAGGATGACCACGCCCAGCCACAGCGCCAGCCCTGCCCACAGCAGTACCGTGATGAGCGCGGGCTGCAGGATCTCGTTGCGCCACGACAGCAGCGGCAGGTGTTGGCGGGCCAGGCGGTCTTTTTCCAGCGCCCAGGCGCGGCGTGCGGCGCCGGGCATCTCGCGCAGCACAAAGCGGTAGATGGACTCGCCCATGCGCGACGAGGCCGGGTCGGCCGGGGTGGCCACATCGCGGTGGTGGCCCCGGTTGTGTTCGATGAAGAAGTGCCCATACGCCGTGGGCGCCAGCACCAGCTTGGCCAGCCAGCGCTCCAGCGCCGTGTTCTTGTGGCCCAGCTCGTGCCCCAGATTGATGCAGAACCCGCCCACCGTGCCCGTGGTCAGCACCATCGCCAGCACGCCATGCCAGGGCAGGGGCTGCGTGGCCACCCACCAGGCGCTGAAGATGAAGGCCGCCCACAGCACCGGCACCAGCAGGAAGGTGATGCGGCGGTAGTAGCGGTCGTTTTCCAGCGCAGGCACAGCGGATTCGGGCGGGTTGCTCTGGTCCACGCCCAGCATCCAGTCCAGCAACGGGGCGACGAGGTAGAAAAACGCCACCGGCGCCCACAGCGCCAGCGGTTCGCCCGTCCATGCCATCAGTGCCGGGCCTACGCCCACAGTGCAGGGCACCACCAGGGACAGCAGCCATGCGTACCGCTTGCGGTCGCGGTAGGGCGGGGTGGTGGGCAATAGGGTTGGCAGCATGGGGCGGCAGCGACAACGCGGACCTGCGGGTGGTGCATTCTGGACCGGTGGAGATCCAACGCCAGTTTTATTTGGCATGGCGCCTTTGCTCCGGCAATTGAAGCAAAAATGGCTGGTAGCGCTAGTGATGTTTGCCCTGATTGCTATGAAATTGGGAGTAATCTGCAGGGGTGCATGCAAGCGGCGGCGGCTCCACTTTGCCTTGCGTCAAGGCGGGATATTGGCACCATCAGCGATACTCGCGGCGCTCTCGATGCCTGTGGAGCCAAGCGCCCACTGCCTGTTTCAGCGCCCCGGGCTCCGTTCTGTCACCCGTTTTCCCATGCACCACACCATTTTTGACACGCCGGTTGTCAACACGCTCCTGCGCGCTTTTTCCCGCTTCACCCTGCGCATCACCGGCTGGAAGGTCGAGGGCGCCTTGCCAGCCCATGCTGCCAAAAGCGTGCTGATCGCCGCACCCCACACCAGCAACTGGGACTTGCCGTACACGCTGATGCTGGCGTTTTCGCTGCGGCTGCGGGTGTACTGGATGGGCAAGCACAGCCTGTTCAAGGCGCCGTTTGGCGGGGTGATGCGCTGGCTGGGGGGCATCCCGGTGGACCGCAGCCAGGCCAACAACCTGGTCGCCAACTCGGCCCAGGCCATGCGCGATGCCGACGGACCCATGCAGCTCATCGTGCCGCCCGAGGGCACGCGGGGCAAGACGCGGCACTGGAAGACGGGCTTTTACTTCATCGCCCAGCAGGCGGGCGTGCCCATCGTGCTCGCGTTTGTCGACTATGGCCGCAAGGTCGGCGGCCTGGGCCCGGTGTTTGAGCCCACGGGCGATGTGGATCGTGACATGGCGCGCATCAAGGCGTTTTATGCGCCGATCCGGGGCAAGAATCCGACGCAGTTCGAGGCCTGATTCACTGGTTGTAAAAATAGCCGCTATTGCTTGATAGATAAGCGCTGGTAGCTTCAGTATCCATAGCATTTAGCGTTTGATTTTGAGCGCGCTGGTGGCTTTTGGCGCAGCGTACGCCAGGGGTGCCGAGCAAGGGGCGCCCCACCGCGCTGGCAGCGTCCCCCGTCCCGAATCGCGCAGCGAGCCGAGAAAAGGGGGGAAGCGGCGTAAGCCGCTCAGGGGGATGTCACCCTACCTGTCGTCGGTCGATCTTGCGGCTGAGCACGATGCTGGTCTGCGTCTGGTGCACGCCCTCCAGCTGGCCGACCTTGTCGAGCAGGGTGTCGAGTTGCTCGTGGCTGGCGCAGCGCAAGAACACCAGGTAGTCAAACGGCCCGCTCACGGCCGACACTTCTTCAACCTCGGGCATGGCTTCCAGCGCGCGCAGCACGGCGGGCGCTGCCTTGGGCAGCACGCTGATGCTGCACCAGGCCCGCACGGTGGTGGCGTCAAGCCGCGTACCCAGCCGCACCCCGTAGCCGGCCACCACACCCGAACGCTCCAGCCGCGCAATCCGCGCCACCACGGTGGTGCGGGCCAGGCCGAGCTTGCGCGCCAGCGTGGCCGTGCCTTCGCGCGCATTGGCCTGCAGCAGACTGAGCAGTTGCCGGTCGGTGTCATCCAGGGCCTGGGTCATGCGCATTTCCTCAATAAGTCATAACGCCCATCATATTCGCCGTTATGGCAAAACAAAGAACAGCTTTCGACGTTTTGAACGCTACACATTGACAGCGCTGTTGCCTAGCATCAAGGCATCCACAACACCTCTCCGCCATGTGCGGCGAGCACTACCGGGAGCACTGCCATGACCACCTTCGACATTTCCTCGTACTCCACCTCCCGCCGCCCCATCACCATACTGGGGGCGGGCCACATCGGCTTCGCCATGGCACTGCTCCTGCAACAGTCCGGCGACTACGACATCCTGGTGGTGGACCGCGATCCGGTGCGGCTGGCCGAGGTGGCAACTTTGGGTATTTCCACCCGATTGGCCACAAACGACGCGAGCCTGCAAGCCGCCATCGACGGCCGTTTTGCCGTGCTGAACGCATTGCCGTTCCATCGCGCCGTGGCCGTGGCCACGTTGTGCGCACACGCAGGTGTGCATTACTTTGACCTGACCGAGGACGTGGCCAGCACCCAGGCCATCCGCACCCTCGCCGCCAACGCCCGCAGCGTGCTCATGCCGCAATGTGGCCTCGCCCCGGGCTTCATCGGCATCGTGGGCAATGACCTGGCCCGGCGTTTTGACACGCTGCACACGCTGCGCATGCGCGTGGGGGCGCTGCCCCGCTACCCCCAGGGTGCCCTGCGTTACAACCTGACCTGGAGTACCGAGGGCCTCATCAACGAGTACTGCAACCCCTGCGAAGCCATTGTGGACGGCGTGCGCACCACGGTGCCCGCGCTGGAGGGGCTGGAAACCTTTGCGCTGGACGGCGTGGAGTACGAGGCCTTCAACACCTCGGGTGGCCTGGGCACGCTGACGGAAACCTTGGCGGGCAAGGCCCGGCAGGTGGACTATCAGTCCATCCGCTACCCGGGCCACAACGCCATCCTCAAGCTGTTGCTCAACGACCTGCGCCTGCGCGACCGGCGCGATCTGCTCAAGGACATTCTGGAAACCGCCATCCCCACCACGGACCAGGACGTGATCGTGGTGTTTGCCACCGCATCAGGCCTTAAGGGCGGGCGGCTGGTGCAGGACTCGTACTCGGCCCGTATCGTGGGCACGCAGGTGGCCGGGCACACGCTGAGCGCCATCCAGCTCACCACGGCTGCAGGCATCTGCACGACGCTGGACCTGGTGGCGCAAGGCAAGTTGCCGCAGCAGGGCTTTGTCGGGCAGGAGTCCGTGGCGCTTGCGGACTTTCTGTCCAACCGCTTTGGCTCCGCCTACGCCCGGGAGGGCGAGCTGGTGCTTTGAGGGAGCCTGGGCAAGCCGGGGTTCAGCGCCCCGGCTTCTGGTACATGCCCTCAATGGCTTCGGCAAAGTGCGCCATCAGGTTGTTGCGCTTGAGCTTGAGCGTGGGCGTCATGAAGGTGTTTTCAATCGTCCAAGGCGTGAGCGTCAGGTGCACCGTGCGCGGCACGGCATAGCGGGCAAAGTTGGCGGTGTTCTTTTCGATGCGCGCCAGCACAGCACGGTGCACGCTGGGGTGGTTCAGGCTGTCAGCGGCCTGGGGGTTCAGGCCCAGGTCGGCCGCCAGGCGCTGCCACTCGCCCGGATTCAGCACGGCCACACAGGCGATGAAGGGGCGGTTTTCGCCCACCACAAAGGCCTGCTCCAGCAGCGGGTCGGCCAGCAGGGCCAGTTCCAGGTCGCCTGGCGGGATCTTTTCGCCGGTGGATGTGACGATGATTTCCTTGATGCGGCCCTTGATGTGGATGCGGCCATTCACGATGTCGGCCTGGTCGCCGGTGCCCAGCCAGCCGTCGGTGCTCAGGATGCGTGCGGTGTCTTCGGGGCGCTTCCAGTAGCCCTTCATCACGATGGGGCCGCGCACCTGCAGCTCGCGGTTGTCTCCAATACGCACTTCCACGCCGGGCAGGGCCTTGCCTACGCAGGCGGGGTCGTTGTCGTCCAGTGCGTTGACCGACACCACCGGTGCGGTCTCGGTCATACCGTAGCCCTGGATCAGCGGCAGCCCCAGGCCCAGAAAACACTTGGCAATGGTGGGCGACAGCGGCGCGCCGCCGCTCACCGCCACGCGCACGCGGCCGCCAAACTGGGCCAGCAAAGGCTTGGCCACCAGGGCCTGCAGCACCGGCCAGGGCAGGGCGGCCATCCAGCCTGCGGCCTGACTGCTGGCGTCCGGTGTGGGGGCAGCCAGCCCTTGGGCTGCACAAAACCGGGTCCAACCCTTGTTCTGCGCGGCTTCGTACAGCTGCATCTTCCAGGGCGTGGGCGAGAGTTTTTCGAGCAGCTTGGCGTGGATGCGCTCGTAGATGCGCGGCACCGACACCAGCACGGTGGGGCGTATGGTTTTCAGGTCTTCCGCCAGCTGGGCCACCGAGCGGGCATAGGCCACGCAACTGCCCGCCGCAATCGGCAGGTAGTAGCCGCCCGTGCGCTCAAAGGTGTGCGACAGAGGCAGGAACGACAGGAACACGTCGTCCACTGTGGGTGCAATGCGCTCCAGCACGGCCTTCACGTCGCTGACCACGTTGCGGTGGGTCAGCATCACGCCCTTGGGTTTGCCGGTGGTGCCGGAGGTGTAGACGATGGCCGCCAGGTCATCGGCCTGCGGGCCTGTGGCCGCGGTGGACGCGTCCGTTTGTGCCGCACCCGTCAGCCATTGCGCGAGCGAGCCCACGGCCGGGCTGTCGCCCGACGCCGGGGTGGCCTTGAACGCGTCGTCGTCATCAGTGATCACCACGGCGCGCAGGGCCGGGAAGGGCGTGCCCACGGCGCGGATCTTTTCCCATTGCTCGGCCTGGCTCACGATCAGCATCGATGCCTCGCAGTCCGCCAGGATGTAGGCGATGCTGCCGGGGTTGTCGATGGCGTGCAGAGGCACAGGCACGCCGCCGACGGCCAGCGTGGCCTGGTCTGCGCACATGGCATTGAGGCCGTTGGGCAGCAAGATGGCCACGCGGGCCGCAGGCGGCAGCTGCATGGCGGCGAGGGCCTGGGCCCAGGCTTTCACGCGCTCTGCGGTCTGCGCCCACGTCAGGCTTTGCCAAGCCTTGCGGTTCGTGTCATATGCGCGAAAGGCGTCGGCCTGGGGAGTTTGGCCGACCCGGTAAGCCAGTAGTTGGGGCAGCGTGTGAACGTCGGAAATTCGGGTGGGGGCGGTGGCTGAGGTCATCTGACTGGTGCATGGTGCCCGCTGAGGGACTTCAGTGGGGCGTCCGCATGCCGGAGCGCCTCACTGGGAGATTCTGGGCCCTGATCAGGGCAAACCCGAAGATGATAGCCAGCACAGGAGCTTGCGGCACCCATCCGGTGGCGTGCTTTGTGAGAAATGGTGCATTCCTAAAGATGGAATGCCGAGGCGGGCACTGCGTGCGGCCGCCACATGGCGCGTCGAGGGCTGCAGGCACCATGGGCACAATACGCGCCATTCCATAGCCACGCGAACGCCGCACCAGCAAACCCCATGGACCCTGTCACCATTTTTTTCATTGCCACCCTCATGATGCTGGCAAACGGTGGGGTTCTGGGCCTGATGCACAAGGACTTGCCGTTGCCCATGCGGCCCGCTGCGGCCAGCTGGCGCGTTGCCACACTGCTGTTTGCCGGTGGCTCTATCCTGTTTGCCGCGCAGGGGCTGAACCCGCCCGCCTACACCCTGGCCCTGGCCAATGCGCTGGTGATGTTCGGCTTCACGGGTTATCTGCGTGCATTGCGGCAGTTTTATGGCCTCAAGGACAAGCTGTGGATCATGGTGCCCGCCGCTCTTGGCACGGCGGCCGTGTTCTGGCTGACCTTGGGTACGGCTGACGTGGGCGGGCGCATTCTGACCGTGTCGGTGGTCTGGTCGGTGCTGATGGTGCACTGCATTGTGGTGCTGGTTTCGCAGGAGCGCCGCGACGGCGCCCGCAGCCGACGCGTGATGGCTGGCCTGTTCACGGCCGTTGCCTTGTTTGTGCTGTTCCGTGCGGGCTACTTCGTGTTGATGGGTGTGAACCCGGCCTTCAATGTGCTGGGGGCGGGAGCCTGGATGAACATTGCCACCCCTATGGTGGCCGCCACTTTGCCCGTGATTGGCACCACAGCGTTCTTGCTGATGTGCTCGGAGCGCATCCGCCGCCAGTGGGAGCGCGCAGCGTCCACCGACTACCTGACCGGCCTGCCCAACCGCCGCACGCTGGTGGAGATGGGGCTGCAGCGTTTTGAGCAGGCCCGCACCAGCCCGGCGTCCGGCGGGTTCGGGCTGGCGATTGTGGATATAGACCACTTCAAGCGCATCAACGACGAGCACGGCCACGAGATGGGCGATGTGGCCCTCAAGCATGTGGCGATGCGGCTGCGGTCGGCCTGCCGGGGGGCCGAGTTGCCGGCTCGGCAAGGTGGGGAAGAGTTTGTGGTGCTGTTCGACAACCTGCAGCTGCACGGCGCCCCTGCCGCTGGCGAGCGGTTGCGCCAGGCCGTCGCCCAGGCGCCGTTCACGGCGGGTGACCTGGTGTTGCCGTTGACGGTGTCGATAGGCTTGGCGGTGCTTCGCGCTGACGACGCTCACTTTGATGGCTTGCTGCGCCGCGCAGATGAGGCGCTTTATGCGGCCAAGGCGGCAGGGCGTAACCGGGTGGAAGTCGCTCTCTGAAGGCCCGATCGAGCCCGATGCCCACTGGGTCCGGTGTCTGGTTACCAGCCTGTTCCGGTGCCAAGAATCAGGTCGCCGCTTCCAGCCCCTGCGCAAAGTGCGCCTGCATAGCCTTGACCGTGGCCTTGGCGTCACGCGCCACCATCGCGGCCAGGATGGCACGGTGTTCGCTCAATGAATCTTCAATGCGCCCTTGTTTGAACAAGGAGTTGTGGCGGTTGAGCTTCATCACCTTGCGCAGGTCGGCCACCATCTGGCTGCGCCAGCGGTTGTCGGCCATCTCCAGCAGATGCATGTGAAAGCGTTCGTTGACGGCAAAGAATTTTTCGCGATCAGCCACGGCGGCTTCCAGCTCGGCGTGCAGGTCCTGCAGCGTTTTCAACTGAGCCTCGGTGGCATGTTCGGCCACCACACCGGCGGCATCGCTCTCCAGCAGGCTGAGCAGGTGGTACACGTCGCGCAGGTCTTTTTCGCTCATCTCCGTCACGTAGGCGCCACGGCGCACCTTCATCGTGACCAGGCCTTCAGCGGCCAGCACCTTCAGCGCCTCGCGCAGGGGGGTGCGGCTGATGCCGAATTCCTCGGCAATCTTGAGTTCGTCAATCCAGCTGCCCGGCTCCAGTTCGCGCCGGAAGATGCGCTGGCGCAATTGCTCGGCCACTTCTTCGTAGAGCGCGCGGGGAGTAAGGGTGAGGGCAGACATGGGGTGGATTGTAAGCTGGACGGAATATTTTGAATCAATAATTATGAATGATGTAAACTCGCCGCCACACCACTGCACCTGTGCGGTCACCGCCTGTGCGCTGTGTTGGACGCCCCAACGCCATCTTCGGAGTAGCTTTTGCCATGAGTGACAACCCCACCAACAACGCCCCAGAGTTCGCCGCGTCATCGCTGGAAACCTGGGCCAAGGCCGCAGCCAAGTCGGCGCCGGGGGGCGATGTCAGCGCCCTCAACTGGGTCACGCCCGATGGCATCACCGTCAAGCCGCTGTACACCGCCGAAGACACGGCCAGCCTGCCGTACGCCAACACGCTGCCCGGTTTTGAGCCCTACCTGCGCGGCCCCCAGGCCACCATGTATGCGGTGCGGCCCTGGACGATCCGCCAGTACGCAGGTTTTTCGACCGCCGAAGAATCCAATGCGTTCTACCGGAAGGCCCTGGCTGCGGGCGGGCAGGGCGTGAGTGTGGCGTTCGACCTGGCCACCCACCGGGGTTACGACAGCGACCACCCCCGCGTGACGGGCGATGTGGGCAAGGCCGGGGTGGCGATCGACTCGGTCGAGGACATGAAGATCCTGTTCGACCAGATCCCGCTGGACAAGGTCAGCGTATCGATGACCATGAACGGCGCGGTGTTGCCCGTGCTGGCCGGCTACGTGGTGGCGGCGGAAGAGCAGGGCGTCTCGCAAGACAAGCTCTCAGGAACCATTCAGAACGACATTCTGAAAGAGTTCATGGTGCGCAACACCTACATCTACCCCCCCAAGCCGTCGATGAAGATCATTGGCGACATCATCGAGTACACGGCCAAGAACATGCCGAAGTTCAACTCGATCTCGATCAGCGGCTACCACATGCAGGAAGCCGGGGCGAACCAGGCACTGGAGCTGGCCTTCACCCTGGCCGACGGCAAGGAATATGTGAAGACCGCCATCGCCAAGGGCATGGACGTGGACGAGTTCGCCGGGCGCCTGTCGTTCTTCTGGGCGATTGGCATGAACTTCTATCTCGAAGTCGCCAAGATGCGCGCCGCGCGCCTGCTGTGGTGCCGCATCATGAAGGCCACGGGGGCCAAGAACCCCAAGAGCCTCATGCTGCGCACGCACTGCCAGACCAGCGGCTGGAGCCTCACAGAGCAGGACCCCTACAACAACGTGGTGCGCACCACCATCGAGGCCATGGCTGCCGTGTTTGGCGGCACGCAAAGCCTGCACACCAACAGCTTTGACGAAGCCATTGCGCTGCCCACCGAGTTCAGCGCCCGTATTGCGCGCAACACGCAGCTCATCATCCAGGAAGAGACCCACATCACCAACGTGATCGACCCCTGGGCCGGCAGCTACATGATGGAAAAGCTGACCCAGGACATGGCCGACGCCGCCTGGAAGATCATCGAAGAGGTCGAGGCCATGGGTGGCATGACCCAGGCCGTGGACAGCGGCTGGGCCAAGCTCAAGATCGAAGCTGCTGCGGCCGAGAAGCAGGCGCGCATTGACAGCGGCAAGGACGTGATCGTCGGCGTCAACAAGTACAAGCTGGCGAAGGAAGACCCGGTAGACATCCTGCAGATCGACAATATGAAGGTGCGCGACGGCCAGATCGCTCGCCTGCAAAAGATCCGTGCAACGCGCGATGCCGCCAAGGTGCAGGCAGCGCTGGATGCGCTGACCGCCGCCGCAGAGAGTGGCGAGGGCAACCTGCTCGATTTGTCCATCCAGGCTGTGCGTCTGCGTGCCACCGTGGGCGAGATCAGCGATGCGCTGGAGAAGGTTTTTGGGCGCCACCGCGCCGATACGCAGAAGGTGACCGGTGTGTACGCAGCTGCCTATGACTCGGCCGAAGGCTGGGACAAACTCAAGACCGAAATCAACGCCTTTGCCGAAGAACAAGGCCGCCGCCCCCGCGTGATGATCGCCAAACTGGGCCAGGACGGCCACGACCGGGGCGCCAAGGTGGTGGCCACCGCGTTTGCTGACCTGGGCTTTGACGTGGACATGGGCCCGCTGTTCCAGACCCCCGAGGAATGTGCCCGCCAGGCCATTGAAAACGACGTGCACGCCGTGGGCGTGAGCACGCTGGCTGCAGGCCACAAGACGCTGGTGCCCGCCATCATCCAGTCGCTCAAGGACCAGGGTGCGGACGACATCATCGTGTTCGTCGGTGGGGTGATCCCCGCGCAGGACTACGACTTCTTGTACGAGTCGGGTGTCAAGGGCGTGTACGGCCCCGGCACACCCATTCCCGCCAGCGCCAAGGATGTGCTCGAGCAGATTCGCAAGGCGGTGGCGTGACACCTGCGGCGCTTCTTGACGGGGTGGTGCAGGGCACGGCGGCGGTGCAACGCCGCGCCATGTCCAAAGCCATCACGCTGCTCGAATCAACGCGGGTGGACCACCGCGCCCAGGCCGACGAGCTGCTGACCCAGCTGCTCCCGCACACCGGCAAGGCCTTCCGCCTCGGCATCAGCGGCGTGCCCGGCGTGGGCAAATCCACCTTCATCGAAGCCCTGGGCCTGTACCTGATCGGCCAGGGCCATCGCGTGGCCGTGCTCACCATCGACCCCTCCAGCACGGTTTCGGGCGGCTCCATCCTGGGCGACAAGACGCGCATGGAACACCTGTCGGTGCATGAAAAGGCCTACATCCGCCCCAGCCCCAGCAGCGGCACGCTGGGCGGTGTGGCCGAGAAGACGCGCGAGGCCATGCTGGTCTGCGAGGCCGCAGGCTACGACGTGGTGATCGTCGAAACCGTGGGCGTGGGCCAGAGCGAGATTGCCGTGGCGGGCATGACGGACATGTTCGTGCTGATGCAGCTGCCCAACGCAGGCGACGACCTGCAGGCCATCAAGAAGGGCGTGATGGAGATTGCCGACCTGGTGGTCATCAACAAGGCCGACATCGACAAGAACGCCGCCACGCGCGCCGAGGCGCAGATCACCTCCAGCCTGCGCCTCTTGAGCCAGCACGGCAATCCGGAAAACGCGCACCACGACGAAACGCTGTGGCACCCGAAGGTCGTGCAGATCAGCGCGCTGCTGGGGCAGGGCGTAGACAGCTTCTGGGCCGCCGTCACGCAGTTCCGCCAGCTGCAATCCGCCAACGGCCGCCTGGCCACGCGGCGCGAGAAGCAGGCGCTGTCCTGGATGTGGGAGCGCATCGACGCAGGCCTCAAGCTCGCATTTCGCCAGCACCCGCAGGTGCGTGAGCTGCTGCCCCAGATGCAGGCCGATGTGGCCGCAGGACGCATTGCAGCATCCACTGCAGCACGAAATCTGCTGCTAGCGCAATCCAATCATGCGCTGGCAGCTATCAAATAGATAGTAGACACCAACCCATTCACCAAAGGACGACCATGCAAGACATCCTGGATCAACTGGAGAAAAAGCGTGCGCTGGCACGCCTGGGCGGCGGGCAAAAGCGCATCGATGCGCAGCACGCCAAGGGCAAGCTCACAGCGCGCGAGCGCATCGAGCTGCTGCTGGACGACGGCACGTTCGAGGAATGGGACATGTTCGTCGAGCACCGCTGCACCGACTTTGGCATGGAGGACAACAAGATCCCCGGCGACGGTGTGGTGACGGGCTACGGCATGATCAACGGCCGCCTGGTGTTCGTGTTCAGCCAGGATTTCACCGTGTTCGGCGGGGCACTCTCCGAAACCCATGCCGAAAAGATCTGCAAGGTGATGGACCAGGCCATGAAGGTCGGCGCACCCGTCATCGGCCTCAATGACTCGGGCGGCGCGCGCATCCAGGAAGGTGTGGCGTCCCTCGGTGGCTATGCCGACGTGTTCCAGAAGAACGTGCTGGCCAGCGGCGTGATTCCGCAGATCAGCATGATCATGGGCCCGAGCGCCGGTGGCGCCGTGTACTCGCCCGCCATGACGGACTTCATCTTCATGGTCAAGGATTCGAGCTACATGTTCGTGACCGGCCCCGAGGTGGTCAAGACAGTGACCCACGAAGAAGTGACGGCCGAGGAACTGGGCGGCGCCGTGACGCACACCACCAAGAGCGGTGTGGCCGACATGGCGTTTGAGAACGACGTGGAGGCGCTGATGATGCTGCGTCGCCTGTACAACTACCTGCCGCTCAACAACCGCGAGAAGGCACCGGTGCGCCCCAGCAACGACCCGGCCGACCGCATGGACCTGAGCCTGGACACCCTGGTGCCCGAGAACCCCAACAAGCCCTACGACATGAAGGAGCTGATCCTCAAGACCGTGGACGACGGGGACTTCTTTGAACTGCAGCCCGAGTACGCCAAGAACATCCTCATCGGCTTTGCCCGCATGGAAGGCCAGACCGTGGGCATCGTGGCCAACCAGCCGCTGGTGCTGGCGGGCTGCCTGGACATCAAGTCGAGCATCAAGGCCGCGCGTTTTGTGCGCTTCTGCGATGCGTTCAACATCCCGGTGGTCACGTTTGTGGACGTTCCCGGCTTCATGCCCGGCACCAGCCAGGAGTACGGCGGCATCATCAAGCACGGCGCCAAACTGCTGTACGCGTATGCCGAGTGCACCGTACCCAAGATCACCGTCATCACCCGCAAGGCCTACGGCGGCGCATACGACGTGATGAGCTCCAAGCACCTGCGCGGCGACGTGAACCTGGCCTGGCCCAACGCAGAAATCGCCGTGATGGGCGCCAAGGGCGCGGTGGAGATCATCTTCCGCGAAGACAAGAACGACCCCGTGAAGCTGGCCGCGCGCGAGGCGGAATACAAGCAGCGCTTTGCCAACCCGTTTGTGGCCGGTGCGCGTGGCTTTATCGACGACGTCATCCTGCCGCACGAAACGCGCAAGCGCATCTGCCGCAGTCTGGTCATGCTGCGCGACAAGAAGCTGGAAAACCCATGGCGCAAGCACGGCAACATTCCGCTGTGATCTGAGAGCTTGAGCATGGACACCGCTGATCTTCAGCCTCAAATTCGCGCCGATTGGCAGCCGCTGTCGCAGTTGGTGGTGCCAGGGCTTTGGCGCGGAACTGTGCTTCGAATTACGGCTGCTCAGTGGCCATACGAGCCAGTCGTTGATTTGATGTGTCTGGAGTCACGGGTCTCCGATTGCGGTTTGAGTTTGATTGTCTGTACAGGGCAAAAAGCTGGGCTCACGCTGATCGAACTTCCTCTGGAAGCGAAGTTTCAGCCTGACGCAAGCTCTTTGTCTGTTGAATGGCTCAGGGCGAATTGGGGACGATGGATCTATCCAGAATGCTCGGTGGAGCAAGTGCTGGTGATTCCTCAATACCCAAGCAATATGTGTATCAACCACCGCGAAGCCGCCGCTTCGCTGGATCTCCAAGTTGAGTAGGGCAAAGCAATGTTTACAAAAATTCTCATCGCCAACCGTGGCGAAATCGCCTGCCGAGTGATTGCAACAGCCAAGAAAATGGGCATCGCCACCGTCGCCGTCTACTCCGACGCTGACAAGGAAGCTCGCCACGTGAAACTGGCCGATGAGGCCGTGCACATTGGCGCGGCGCCCTCGCGCGAGTCCTACCTGCTGGCCGACAAGATCATTGCCGCCTGCAAGCAAACCGGCGCACAAGCCGTGCACCCCGGCTACGGTTTCCTCTCTGAAAACGAAGCTTTTGCCAAACGCTGCGAGGACGAGGGCATTGCCTTCATCGGCCCCAAGGCGCATTCGATTGCGGCCATGGGCGACAAGATCGCGTCCAAGAAGCTGGCCAACGAGGCCAAGGTCAACACCATCCCTGGCTACAACGACGCAATTGCAGGACCAGAGCAGGCGGTGGAGATTGCCAAGGGCATTGGCTACCCTGTGATGATCAAGGCCTCGGCTGGCGGCGGCGGCAAGGGCTTGCGCGTGGCGTTCAACGACAAGGAAGCGTTTGAGGGCTTTGCCAGCTGCCAGAACGAAGCCCGCAACAGCTTTGGCGATGACCGCATCTTCATCGAGAAGTTTGTGCAGGAGCCGCGCCACATCGAGATCCAGGTGCTGGGCGACAGCCACGGCAACGTGATCTACCTGAACGAACGCGAGTGCTCCATCCAGCGCCGCCATCAGAAGGTGATCGAAGAAGCGCCGTCGCCTTTCATCTCCGACGCCACCCGCAAGGCCATGGGCGAGCAGGCGGTGCAACTGGCCAAGGCCGTGAAGTACCAGAGCGCGGGCACGGTGGAGTTCGTGGTCGGCAAGGACCAGGACTTCTACTTCCTGGAGATGAACACCCGCCTGCAGGTGGAGCACCCGGTGACGGAATGCATCACCGGCCTGGACCTGGTGGAGCTGATGATCCGCGTGGCGGCGGGCGAGAAGCTGCCCCTCACGCAAGCCGATGTGAAGCGCGACGGCTGGGCCATTGAGTGCCGCATCAACGCCGAAGACCCGTTCCGCAATTTCCTGCCGTCCACCGGCCGGCTGGTGCGCTTCCAGCCGCCGGAGGAGTCGATGTTCCAGTCCGATACGACCAAAAAATGGGGCGTGCGGGTGGACACGGGCGTGTACGAGGGTGGCGAGATCCCCATGTACTACGACTCGATGATTGCCAAGCTCATCGTGCACGGCACGGACCGCAACGATGCGATTGCCAAGATGCGCGCGGCGCTGAACGGCTTTGTGATTCGCGGTATCAGCAGCAACATCCCGTTCCAGGCGGCGTTGCTAGCGCACCCCAAGTTCGTGACGGGCGACTTCAACACCGGCTTCATCGCCGAGAACTACGGCAAGGGCTTCCACGCCGAAGATGTGCCGCACAGCGACCCGCTGTTCCTGGTGGCGCTGGCCGCGTTCATGAACCGCCGTTACCGCGCGCGCGCCTCGGGCATCAGCGGCCAACTGGCCGGCCACGAGGTGAAGGTTGGCGAGCAGTTTGTGGTGGTGACGCTGGGCGCCGAAGGGCAGAACCAGCACCACGAGGTGACGGTGTCCGACTTTGAAGACAAATCGGGCTCCAGCGCAATCAGTGTGGGCGGTAATAGCTATCAGATCAGTAGCACCGCCACGCTGGGGCAGATCCGCGTGCAAGGCGCATGCAACGGCCAGGGCTTCACGGCCCAGGTGGAACGCGGCGTGGGCAAGAACCCGCTGGCGCTGCGCATTGCGCACAACGGTACGCAGATCGATGCGCTGGTGCTGTCGCCGCTGGGCGCGCGGCTGCACAAGCTGATGCCCTTCAAGGCGCCGCCAGATCTGTCCAAGTTCCTGCTCTCGCCCATGCCCGGCCTGCTGGTCGATGTGGCGGTGCAGCCCGGCCAGAAGGTGCAGGCCGGCGAGAAGCTGGCGGTGATCGAGGCCATGAAGATGGAGAACATCCTCTTTGCCGCGCAAGATGGCGTGGTGGGCAAGATCACGGCGGGCAAGGGTGAGTCGCTGGCGGTGGACCAGGTGATCCTGGAATTCCAGTGATCCCAAGGGTCCCACAACCCATCCAGAGGGGCCTTGCGCCCCTTTTTTAGTCTTTTTGGCCGCTAGCGCTAGAAGAATATGCGCTGGCAGCTATCAAATCAGGAGTAATCATGAGCACAACCCCACGCCCCTTCAAGGTCCTGGGTATCCAGCAGGTGGCCATTGGCGGCACCGACAAGCAGCGGATGAAGACGCTGTGGGTGGACATGCTGGGCCTCGAACAGACCGGCACTTTCCAGAGCGAGCGCGAGAACGTCGATGAAGACATCTTGGCCATGGGCAAAGGCGCCTTCAAGGTGGAGGTGGACATCATGCAGCCGCTGGACATCGACAAGAAGCCCGCCGTGCACACCACGCCGCTCAACCACATCGGCCTGTGGATCGATGACTTGCCCAAGGCGGTGGAATGGCTCACGGCCAAAGGCGTGCGCTTTGCGCCCGGCGGCATCCGCAAGGGGGCGGCGGGCTACGACATCACGTTTTTGCACCCCAAGAGCAATGACGAGTTTCCCATTGCGGGCGAAGGCGTGTTGATCGAACTGGTGCAGGCGCCGGCGGACGTGATCGCCGCGCTGGGCTGAACCCCACCACCACAGCCCGCTGTTGTCCCCATGGTTTCGCTCCCGCGTACGTTGCTGGCTGGCGCCAAGGTGAGCGCCCTGCTGGTCCTCGCACTGGCAGGGCAGGGCGGTGGGGCTGCAGGTGGTACGGGTGCCTATCCGCTTGACTGGGGCCGGCCGGGAGAAACCCTGCAGTACCAGGCCTGCGGCTGCGCGGACCGCTGCTGGGTGGCGGAAGTGAAACACCTGCGGTCCCGCAAGACCCTGGCCTCCCTGCGATGTGACTGCGAGCGCCTGTTCGGTCGCGTCGGCAGTAGCGGCGCTGAGCTGGAGCACAGTTCGAGCTGTTCTGCCATCGACGACGCAGACAACAAGCCCCGCGCCATCCGCGAGGCACTGGAGCAGATGCTGGGGCGCTGAACAGCGCGGCGTCCATGACCTGGGGCGTCATGGTCACCGGGCCCGGCGGGGGCTACAACGGCGGCACCTTGTCTTTGGTGTCGCCTGCCCATGCAAAAAATTGCTTCTCTGGCCTTGCTGCTCGCGGGTGCCGTTCACCTGATTCCCTTGATCGGCGTGCTCGGCGCAGAGCACTTGGCCAGACTCTACGGCGTGGTCCCTTCCGATCCGGACACGCTCATCCTGCTGCGGCACCGCGCTGTGCTGTTCGGCATCGTGGGTGGGCTCTGCCTGATGTCGGCGTTCAAGCCCGGCTACCAGTGGTTGGGCCTGTTCGTTGGCGCGGCCAGCACCCTTTCTTTCTTGCTGCTTGCATGGCTCACCGGCGGCTTCAATGAGTATTTGCAGCGCGTGGTGGTGGCGGATGGCCTGGCCCTGGTGTGCCTGGTGGCGGGCGCTGGGGCCTTGACCTGGTCTGGCCGGGGTGCAGCGAGCGGCTAACTTTCATGAACGTCGGAGCCTGCGAGGTGGCAAGGGCTGCAAGATAGAAGCCAAAGCCGCCGGTTGTCAGCGCGTTACTTTGGCGGTTTTGGTCGTGGTTGCAACATGCTCTCTAAAGTGGTCAACAGTCGGCTTTTTTGCCGTTTTCGCACAGCGAGATGCCGGCCGTTGAGCACCGGAAAATAGTGGCACCTTTTGTGACCATGTTGAGAGCAGTTGTGCCGAAATCTCCTTCAAAATCATGGTGATAGCGATGCAGGGCGGTGCTCCGGAAGACTCTGGAGTGGCGCCTTGTGTGATCACTGACGCAATGCCTGGTGCTTGCAGCAGCAGGCTCTTGAAAGGACCCCACCCATGGCCAACGCAACCCTCTCCGCCCCGCAGCCCATCCAGGTCCATCGCCCCGTCCCTGCGCCGGTCGTGCAGGGAGAATGGTCGGTGGAGGCCATCCAGGCGCTGCTCGACAAGCCCCTGATGGACTTGCTGTTTGAGGCACAAACCGTGCACCGCCAGCATTGGCCTGCGGGCGACATCGAGCTGGCCACGCTGCTGTCGGTCAAGACCGGCGGCTGCCCAGAAAACTGCGGCTATTGCCCGCAGGCGGCCGAGTTCGACACCGGGGTAAAGGCCGACAAGCTCATGGAGGTGGATGAGGTGGTGCGCGCCGCCCAGGCCGCCAAGGACGCGGGCGCCACGCGCTTTTGCATGGGTGCCGCCTGGCGTGCGCCCAAAGACCGCGACATTGAAAAAGTCAGCGCCCTGATTGGCGCGGTGAAGGGCCTGGGCCTGCAGACCTGCGCCACTCTGGGCATGCTCGAATCGCACCAGGCAAAAGCATTGAAAGACGCCGGGCTGGACTACTACAACCACAACCTGGACACGGCCCCCGAGTACTACACCGATGTGGTCAGCACCCGCGCCTACCAGGACCGGCTGGACACGCTGCAGCATGTGCGCAGCGCAGGCATCAGCGTGTGCTGCGGCGGCATCGTGGGCATGGGCGAAGCGCCCGTGCACCGTGCGGGCCTGATTGCGCAGCTGGCCAACCTGCAGCCGTACCCCGAGTCGGTGCCCATCAACAGCCTGGTGCGGGTGCCCGGTACGCCGCTGGCTGACAGCAAACCCATCGACCCGCTGGACTTTGTGCGCATGATTGCCGTGGCCCGCATCACCATGCCCAAGGCCCGGGTACGCCTCTCTGCCGGGCGCCAGCAAATGGGTGAAGCGGTGCAGGCGCTGTGCTTCATGGCCGGGGCCAATTCGATCTTTTATGGTGACAAGCTGCTGGTGACTGGCAACCCCGATGTGGATGCCGACGTGCAACTGCTCGCCAAGCTGGGGCTGAACGGCCACCGCACAACGACCACCACCCTGGACGGGCACAGCCACAGCGCTTGATGCCCCCTGGCGCGGCGGCGTGCTTCTGCAGGAGCCCGCTGCGGCGCCACCGAACGCCGTGCCCCAGTGCTGCGCTACGGTAAGGCGGTACGGTAATGCGCGGGACACTGCCATTCAGAGCGGCTCTTCGCGCGAGGTCAGTTCGATGCGCTCCATGGGCAGATCGGCGGCCAGGCGGTCTACCTGGGCCAGCCGTGCTGGCTCGGCATCGGCAAACTGCTGGGCAATTCGCCGGAACTCCTCGGACAGGGTCAGGAAGGCATCGACCATGTCGGGGTCGAAGTGGCTGCCCCGGCCGTCGCGAATGATCTCTACCGCCTGCTCGTGGGAGTACGCGGGCTTGTAGACGCGTTCGGAAATCAGTGCGTCGTACACGTCGGCCACGGCCATCAGCCGCGCTGACAGTGGAATGGTGTTGCCCACCAGGCCTTCGGGGTAGCCCGAGCCGTCCCATTTCTCCTGGTGGCTGTAGGCGATCTCCTTGGCATACCGGAAAAACGGGTTGTCCTGTGTGGTCCCCGTCTCGGCCGCGATGATGGCGTCGCGCCCCAGCGTGGTATGCGTCTTCATGATCTCGAACTCTTCCGGCGTGAGCTTGCCGGGCTTGAGCAGGATGCGGTCGGGGATGCCCACCTTGCCGATGTCGTGCAGCGGGGCGGACTTGAAGATGGTCTCGATGGCGGCGTCGGTCAGCTCGTCCTTGAAGCGCGGGTGGTTTTGCAGGTGGCGGGCCAGCGCTTCCATGTAGTGCTGCGTGCGCCGGATGTGGTTGCCCGTTTCGTTGTCGCGCGTTTCGGCCAGCGAGGCCATGGCGCGGATCGTGGCGTCCTGCAGCTCGGCCATCGCCCGGGTGCGGTTGGCGACCTCCTGTTCCAGAAAGTGGTTGTGCTGCGCCAGGAAGTCGCGCGCGCGCTTGAGCTGCAGGTGGTTGCGCACCCGGGCCATCACGATGGCCGGGTTGATGGGTTTGGTGATGTAGTCCACAGCGCCCAGCTCCAGGCCAATGCTTTCGTCATCGGCCGCGCTCATGGCGGTGAGGAAGATGACAGGGATGTCTTCGGTGTCGGGGTTGAACTGCAGGCGGCGCAGCACCTCGTAGCCGTCCATGTCCGGCATCATGATGTCCAGCAGGATCAGGTCGGGCTTGCTGTCGCCCGCCACGATCTGCAGGGCGCGCTCGCCACTGGGCGCAAGCTTGACCTTGTAGTCGGTGCGCAGGAGGTCGCTCATCAGCGAGAGGTTGTCGGGCGTGTCGTCTACGACCAGCACCGTGCATTTGCCGCTGGGTGCGAATGGGCTATTCATGGACCGGGTCCTCCTTGTTGTCATTGTGCGCCTCGGGGGCCTGGCGCAGTATGGCCAGTGCCTCCACAAAGTCGTAGCTGTCCAGCGACCGCTTCATCTGGCCATACGCCGGCCCCAGCAGGGCCTGCAGAGTGGGCGTGGATTGCCTGAAGATTTCGATGGCGTCGGAATCGTCGTCGGACAGCAGTGCGTCGAGCTGCGCCACCAGCGCACGCGCAGCGGAGGCGTCGATCTGCAGGCCAGGCGCAGCGTCCGCGCCCGCAACCTCCTCTGCGGGCAGGGCCTGCTGCAGCGCCATGACCAGCGCCTGGCAAGCCGCTTCCACGGGCTCCAGCAGTGGCTCTGCCAGCTCGGGCGAGGCCTTCTGGGCGATGGCTTCTTCCGCACGCTGTGCCAGGGCTGCCAGCGCGGTGGCGCCAATGGTGCCGGCCGTGCCTTTGAGCGTGTGCATGGCGCGCTGGGCCTCGTCGTGCAGCCCGGCAGCCAGGGCAGTACGGGTGGCCTGGACCGCCTGCGCTTGCCCCGCCACAAACTTGCGCAGCAGGCCTTCGTAGGCAGGCCGTTTGTCCAGCACACGCCGCAGGCCGGCGGTCGCGTCGAGCCCTGGGATGCGGCGCAGGGCGTCATCGGCGGGAAGCGCGGCTGTGGAGTGGGGCGCTGTGTCGGAGTTGGAAGGGGCGCCAGCTGGCTGCCCCTGAGGGTCTCCGCCTTCGCGCTCAGCCTCGTCCGCACCGGTGGCTCGGGGTGCAATCCATTGCAGCAGGGCAGCAAACAGTTCGTCCGGGTCGATGGGTTTGGCCAGGTGGCCGTTCATGCCCGCTTCCAGGCACAGGTCACGGTCGCGGCTCATGGCGTTGGCCGTCATGGCCAGCACGGGCAGCTGGGCCCAGGACGGGTTCTGGCGCAGGTGCCGGGTGGCGGTCAGGCCGTCCATCACGGGCATTTGCATGTCCATCAGTACCAGGTCGTAGGGGGCTTGGGCGAGCATGTCCAGCGCCACCTGCCCGTTCTGGGCCACGTCCACCACCAGGCCAGCTCCACTCAGCAGCTCGGCGCCCACCTGCTGGTTCAGGTCGTTGTCATCCACCAGCAGCACCCGTGCGCCAGCAATGGCGGAAAGGTGCGCAGCGCGCCGGGGTGTTTGTGTGCCACGCCCGTCGGACGACCGGGTCTGTCCGCCCAGCGCCTGCATGGCGGCATCAAAAAGTTGCGAGGGGCTGACGGGTTTGGACAGCATCAGCTGCAGCCCGGCGCGTTCCAGTTCGCTTTGCACATCGTCGCGGCCTGCTGCGGTCACGATGACCGTGAGTGGCGGGTGCTGCAGGCGGGCAAGTGCGCGGTGGGTGTCAAACCCGTCCATGCCGGGCATCTTCCAGTCCACGAATGCGATCTCGCAGGGGCGACCGGCCTGTTCGGCGGCGCGGGCCTGGGCCACCGCCTCCTCGCCGGAAGAGGCCGTGGTGACGGCAAAGCTCATGCGGGCCAGCATCTCGCCCAGGATATGCCGGGCCTGCTCGCTGTCGTCCACTACCAGCACGTGCCGCCCACGCAGGTCGGGGGTGGGCAGCAGGGGGGCATGGCTGGGGTTGCCCAGCCCCAGACGGGCGGTAAACCAGAAGGTGCTGCCCACCCCAGGCTGGCTTTGTACCCCCACCTCGCCGCCCATCAAGCCAGCCAGCTTCTTGGAGATGGCCAGCCCCAGCCCAGTGCCACCGTATTTGCGCGTGGTGGAGGTGTCGGCCTGTTCGAACGAGCGAAACAGCCGCAACTGCTGCTCAGAGGTCAGGCCGATGCCGGTGTCTTGCACCTCAAAGCGCAGCAGGACTCCGGTGTCGTCGCGCGACGTTTCGGTGACGCGCACGATGATTTCGCCCTTGTCGGTGAACTTGACGGCGTTGTTGGCGTAGTTCACCAGGATCTGTCCCAGGCGCAACGGGTCGCCGCGCAGGTCGTCGGGCAGGGCCGGCTCCACATCGAACAGCAGCTCCAGACCCTTGTGCGCGCATTTGTCGCTGACCAGGTTGGCCACGTTGTCCAGCACGCCACGCAGGTCAAAGTCCACCACCTCCACTTCGAGCTTGCCCGCCTCGATCTTGCTGAAGTCCAGGATGTCGTTGATCAGGCCGAGCAGATGCTGGCCGGAGCGCTGGATCTTTTCGACATAGTCACGCTGGCGCGGTGTGAGGTCGGTGCCCAGGGCCAGGTGGCTCATGCCGATCACCGCGTTCATGGGGGTGCGGATCTCGTGGCTCATGTTGGCCAGGAAGTCCGACTTCATCTGCGAGGCGTCCTCCGCACGGGCGCGGGCAATCTCCAGCTCGTCCTCATGTTCGCGCAGGGCTGCGTTGACCTTTTGCAGTTCCACCGTGCGCTCGGCCACGCGCGCCTCCAGCACCTCCTCGTTGCGCTTAAGGGCATCGACCAGCTCGTTCTGCGCCGCCATGGCCTGGGCCGTGGCCTTTTCGCGCTGAAGGAACTGCCGCGCCATGGCAAAGGCGAGCAAAAACGTGAGCAGGGCCTGGAATGCAGTGAGCCCGGTGGTCAGCAAAGTCTGGTGTTTGACCTCGGCGTTGCGGGAATCGCCCAGCAGGGCCGACACGCGCGAAGCGCTGAGCGACAGCTCTTGCACCGTCTCACGCAGGCCGTCCAGCTCGGTGCGCAGGCGCCGCATGTTGGTCTGGCTGGAGAGGGCATCCACACTGGCGCCAAAGTAGCTGTCGCCCGCTGCCACAAACCGCTGCAGGGCGGCCAGCGCATTGCTGTAGATGGGCTCGTCCTGCATCAGCGTGCGCGAGGTGCCGCTTTCCAAGGCGCTGAATCGGCTCAGGAAAAGGTCATACCGCAGCTCCAGCCGGTCCATGGTGATGCTGGTGGGGTCCAGCTCGAACTGGTGCAGCGCATGGTCCAGCTTTTCATATTCCACATTGAGCTGCAAGAACGACCACAGCGCATTCACATCGCCGCGCCGCATGACGGCCTCCACACTGCGGTACTGGCTGTACTGCACCGCCGCAATAGCGACATAGGCCAACACCAGCCCGGCAATGATGAGCCGCAGGATGTGTTGGCTGCGCAGCATAGATGGGGCGGGAAGCGGGGAGGGCGGCTACCGGATGTGCAGTGCGTTGAGCTGCCAGGCCGCCCGGTTGTAGTACAGCTCGCTGCGCAGCTCGGCCTTGGTATCAAACGGGTACACGATGAACAGCGGGCCTTTTTCGCGGATGGGCATGGGCCGGTTGTTCATCAGGCGCGCCACGATCACGTCATGCCGCTTGGCGTCGTCTGCCGGGATCTCGGTCTTGTAGTCATTCAGGGCAACGGCGGTGATCTTGGTGCCCTTGGCGCCCACCGCCGCCAGCACATCGCGCAGCAGGGGGCCAGTGAACGTGACAGCGCTGGGGTACCAGGGTGTCTGGGTGGAGAAGCTGTGCTGCGGCAGCTTCTCCAGCATCTTCATGTCGAACTGCGCCTGCTGACCCCGGTTGGTCTGGGTGATGGCGCCGTCGATGGTCAGGACGACGGGGCCTGTGGGTGGCTCCAGCGCCTGCACATTGCTCGTTGCCAGTAACGCCGCACCGATAACCCATACCGTCCATGCCTTGGACAACGCCAATTTCAACCCATGACGACGATGAGATTGCATGGACACCCCCTCCTGTTTTGGTAACAGTCTCGCGGATAGATGCCCAAAATGTAAACCGATTTATCGCCGCCAGTCTGACGGAGGGCACGCCGGGGTGTCGAGCGTGCGAGGGCAGCGGACGGGTGGCTGGACTGCGGCGTCAGGCTGCGGCTGGGGCGTTGGCGTTGGCGTTGGCGTTGGCCATGGTGTCCCAGGCCTTGAGGGCCTCGGCTGTATACATGAGTGCCGGACCTCCCCCCATGTAAACGCACACGGTCAACATTTCTTCCAGTTCTGCGCGGGTGGCGCCGAGCTTTTGCAGCGCCTTGACATGAAAACCGATGCACCCGGAGCAGCGCTGCGTGATGCCGATGGCCAGGGCAATCAGCTCCTTGTGCTTGCTGGTCAACGCCCCTTCCGCCATGGATGCCTGGGCGAGCTGCGCAAAGCCCCGCATGGCGTCGGGTTGCGCCTTGCGAAAGGTGGCCAGGTTTTCGTTGATGCCCTGAATCAGGCCGATGTGGTCAAACGTACTCATTGAATGGTTCCTTGCTGGGGCCGGGGAGGGTGCCGGGCTCTCTCTGAATCACTGTGTGTGGCCGCCTGTCGCCGGTTTATTTCTTCACGGGGCAGGTATTGATTCCGAGCAGCGTGTAAGCCGGGCAGAAGCGAAACAGTCCGGTGGCCAGTGGCACCACGCCCAGCCAACCCCACCAGCCCACCGTGCCAGTGGCAGCCAGCGCAATCAGGACCAGGCCTGCCAAGACGCGCAGTACACGGTCTGCGGTTCCTACGTTGATGTTCATGATGAGTTCCTTGCTCAGAGGTTGCGGCCCGGGAATAGGCCCTGCTTGCACAAGCGCGGTGAACGCGAAATGCGCTCACCGCCCGGTCAATCGAATGAGGGGGATGCGGGCGCCGCGACGGGCTTGCCCGCAGCCACCCACGCGTCAAAGCCACCGGCGATGGACTGCACCTGCAGGTAGCCCATGTCCTGCATGGCGCGCGCAGCCAGCGCGGCCCGGCCACTGGTCTTGCAGTACAGCACCACCTTGAGGTCGCGTGCGCTGAGTTCGGGTGTGCTGCTGAGCCGGAACTCCAGCACTCCGCGAGAGGCGTGAATCGCGCCGGGGATATGTCCGGCCTGGTACTCGTCGGCCTCCCGCACATCGATCAGCACGTCGGCGGTGCGGATGGCTTCGTCGGCCTGGTTCAGCGGTACCTCTTGCACCAGGGCCTTGGCAGCGGTGACGAGGTCGTGGGCTGTTTTCATGTGTGCGTTCCTGCGGTGTGTGGGGCGGTACGGATGTGGCAGTTGTGTCACAGCGCGTTGACGGGAATCTTGAGATAGGTCACGCCATTGGCTTCCGCTGGCGGCATTTCCCCTGCGCGGATGTTGACCTGCACCGAGGGCAGGATGAGCACGGGCATCTCCAGCGTCGCGTCGCGCTGGGTGCGCAGCGCCACAAAGGCGTCTTCGGTCACCCCGTCATGCACATGGATGTTCTTGGCACGCTGGTCGGCGACGGTGGTTTGCCAGGCCACGGCGCGCCCTGCAGGGGGGTAGTCGTGGCACATGAACAGGCGGGTTTCATCCGGCAGGCTCAGCAGTTTGCGCACCGACTGGTACAGCGTGTGGGCATTGCCCCCGGGAAAGTCGCAGCGCGCTGTGCCCACGTCGGGCATGAAGAGGGTGTCTCCCACAAACACAGCGTCGCCCACCTGGTAGGCCATGCAGGCGGGCGTGTGACCGGGCACTGCCAGCGCCTGGGCCTCCAGCTGGCCGATGTGGAAGACCTCGTTGTCGTGCAGCAGCTGGTCGAACTGGCTGCCATCGGGGTGAAACCCGGGCTCCAGATGAAACACTTTCTTGAATACGTCCTGCACCTGGGTGATGGACGCACCAATGGCGATCTTTCCGCCCAACTTGTCGCGAAGGTAGTGCGCGGCCGACAGGTGGTCCGCGTGGGCATGGGTTTCCAGAATCCATTGCACCGTCAGCCCCTGACTTTGCACAAACTCCACGATCTTGTCGGCAGACCGCGTACGGGTGCGGCCCGACTTCGGGTCGTAGTCCAGCACCGAATCCACCACCGCGCAGTGGCCGCCAGACCGATCGAACACCACATAGCTCACCGTCCAGGTGGAGTCATCAAAGAAGGCTTCTATCTGGGGTTTCATCGAAGGGCTCCGTATTTAATTTCGATGTTGATAGTTTATTGACGTATAGATTGTTAGTCAATAGAATATCAACATCGAATTTGAAAAGGAGCGCGCCACCATGCACGCAGAAGCACAAATGGACCTGGAAGCCTTGCGCAGGTCCGCCGACAGCGCTTGCCGCTTGATGAAGGTGTTGTCCAACCCCGACCGCCTGCTGCTGCTATGCCAGCTGACGCAGGGTGAAAAGCGTGTGGGTGAACTGGAAGAGTTGGTGGGCATCTCCCAGCCCACCTTGTCGCAGCAGCTGGGCGTATTGCGCGAGGAGGGCCTTGTCAACACGCGCCGTGACGGCAAAAACATCTATTACGAGATCGCCAGCCCCCAGGCCCTGGCGGTGATGAACGTGCTGTTTGAACAATTTTGTGGACCTGCGCAGGAGAGCAAACCATGCTGATCGACTGGACCCATTTCACCCCCTGGGCTGCGCTCGCTGGCGGCGTTTTGCTGGGCCTGGCCTCGGCGTTTTTTGTGCTCCTCAACGGACGCGTTCTGGGCATCAGCGGCATTGTGGGCGGGCTGTTGCGCCCCCGCGCCGGGGACATTGCTTGGCGCTTGGCTTTTGTGCTGGGCATGCTGGTAGCCCCCAGTCTCTATTGGCTGGTAGTCGGCCCTACGCAGCCGCGCATTGATGCGAGCTGGGGCATGGTGGTGATCGCCGGCCTGCTGGTGGGTGTCGGTACCCGCTACGGATCGGGCTGCACCAGCGGCCACGGTGTGTGCGGACTCTCGCGCATGTCGCCCCGGTCCCTGGTGGCCACCCTGGCCTTCATGGGGGCCGGGTTTGTCACCGTCTTTCTGATTCGGCACGCGCTGGGCTGACCCAGCCTACATCGGAGCATTGATCGCTATGAAAAATCGCATTACAGAGTTCCTGGTGGGTCTGATCTTCGGACTGGGCCTGATCGTCTCGGGCATGACCGATCCCGGCAAAGTGCTGGGCTTCCTGGACTTGGCTGGCTTGTGGGACCCATCGCTGGCATTCGTGATGGGCGGTGCGATTGCGGTGGGCGTCTTTGCGTTCGCTGCGGCCAAGAAACGCACCACCAGTTTCCTGGGAGGCGCGATGCATCTGCCCACGTCGCGCGACATCGATCGCCGCCTGGTGGTCGGGAGCCTCATCTTTGGTGCGGGCTGGGGCATTGCAGGCTTTTGCCCGGGGCCCGCCATCGTTTCGGCGGGCGCGGGCCAGCCCAAAGCCATCGTGTTTGTGATGGCGATGCTGGCGGGCATGTGGCTGTTTGAGCTGGCCGAACGCATGTCCCACCGCGCCCCACCTACCCAGACTGGAGCCCGCTGACATGCCGCTGCAGATCATCGCCCTGACCCCCGACTTCGCAGTGTCGCCCCAGCTGGCCACCACGGACTTTGCCTCTTTGGCCCAGCAGGGCTTCAAGACCATCATCAACAACCGGCCCGACGGGGAGGGCGGTGGCGCACAACCCACCAGCCCTGAAATGGAGCGCGCCGCCACGGTGGCAGGACTTCATTACGTGTACCTGCCTGTTGTGAGCGGTTCCATCACGCCGGAACAGGTAAGGGCCATGCACAAGGTCGTGATCTCCGCCCCCAAGCCCACGTTGGCGTTTTGCCGTTCGGGTGCCAGGTCTGCCCAGTTGTTTGGACTGACGCAGACCCTGGATGCCGAGGCGTCCTGATCACCCGGGAGCCATCATGAACTTCATACCCGGCTGGGTCCGCAACTACCAGAAGTCCTGGCTCTCCGGGGACATGGTTGCCGGTGTGATCGTGACGGTAATGCTGATCCCGCAGAGCCTGGCCTACGCGCTGCTGGCGGGCTTGCCCCCCGAGGTCGGCTTGTACGCCAGCATCCTCCCCATCATTGCCTACGCCATGCTGGGCTCCAGCATGACGCTGGCTGTGGGGCCCGTGGCGGTGGCCTCCCTCATGACGGCGAGCGCCCTGCAGCCGCTAGCGGCGGCTGGCTCGCCCGACTACGTGGCGTTGGCCATGCTGCTGTCACTCCTGTCCGGAGGCATGTTGCTGCTATTTGGCGCATTGCGGCTGGGCTTTCTGGCCCATTTTCTGAGCCATCCGGTCATCAGCGGGTTTATCTCCGGCTCGGCAGTGCTCATTGCTGTGGGGCAGGTCAAGCACCTGCTGGGGGTAAGGGCCGGCGGTACCGACGTGTTTGACACCCTGGTGCAGCTCGCGCACGCGGCGCCCGGAACCAACCTGGTCACGCTGGGCATTGGTGCGGGCAGCGTGTTGTTTCTGGTGCTGGCGCGCAAGTCCCTGTTTCCATGGCTGGTCCGCCTGGGGGCCAGTCCGCGCCTGGCGGATATCGCATCCAAGCTGGCGCCGATGCTGGCAGTGATGGTGTCCACCGCCTTGGTGGCCGCCATGCGCTGGGACCAGACGGCGGGCGTCAGCATTGTGGGCACGGTGCCCCAGGGCCTGCCGCAGCTCGGTTTGCCGGCGGTTTCGATGGCGTCTATGGGCTCGCTGTGGCTGCCTGCGCTGCTGATCTCGCTGGTGGGCTTTGTGGAAAGTGTGTCGGTAGCGCAATCGCTGGCGCTCAAGCGGCAGCAGCGCATTCAGCCCAACCGGGAGCTGCTGGGCTTGGGAGCGGCCAATGTCGCCAGTGCGCTGTCGGGCGGTTTCCCCGTCACGGGCGGCTTTGCGCGCTCGGTCGTCAATTTTGCCGCCGGAGCCAACACGCCCCTGGCAGGTGTCATTTCTGCCGTGCTGATGGGTGTGGTGATTGCCGCGCTGACCGGGCTGTTTCACTATCTGCCCCATGCCGTGCTGGCGGCCACCATCATCGTGGCGGTGGTGTCCCTGATTGACGTCGAGACACTGCGCGAGGCCTGGCATTACGACAAGGCGGATGCCATGGCCCTGCTGGCCACCGCAGGGGGCGTGATCGCTTTGGGCGTGGAAGTTGGCATCCTGATGGGGGTGGCGTTGTCGCTGGGCACTTTGGTGTGGCGCAGCAGCCATCCGCACATTGCGGTCGTGGGGCGCGTGCCAGGCACGGAGCATTTCCGCAACGTCGCCCGCCATGCAGTCACTACCGAACCCGGCCTGATTGCCGTGCGGGTCGACGAAAGCCTGTATTTCGCCAATTCGGACGCGTTGCTCGATAAGGTGGAGTCTCTGGTGGCGGCACAGCCTGACACGCACTATGTGCTGTTGGTGTGCTCGGCCATCAACCAGATCGACACCACAGCCTTGGGTGTGCTCACCGACCTAGAGCGCAGCCTGGCCCAGCGCGGCATGGCATTGCTGCTGGCAGAGGTCAAAGGGCCTGTGCTGGACCGCCTGCAGACCACGCCGCTGGGGCTGCGTTTGGAGGGCAGGGTGTTTCTGAGCACCCATGCAGCGTTCCAATTTGCAAACCGCGAGGCGACTGTCTCGCCCAACCCATCGCCATCGCTGGCTCGATAGCGTGCAGTGGGTGGACGGCGACTGACGGCACGGGTGCATTGAGCCCCATCCACGGCCCTTTTGCGTTTGGACTTTGCCTGTGTTCGCCATCGAACAGACCGTGCCCCGCCTGCTGCTTACATTCCGTCTCACATCCCTGCAGGGTGTGACGTAACGGGGTCGCAAGACGCCGCCACTCCACGTCTTGTGCGCAGGGTCCAGCAGTGGTCGGAACAAAAGGCGTTCTATGCACGTGAATCGAGAGAGCCGACAGCTTGGTCATGCCGAGCGCAGCGCTGCACCCCATATTCACCCGGCGCGGTGGCTGCGGTGTGTGACGGCATTTGCCACCACGTTGGGCAGCGCCAGTACGTGGGCGGCCCCGATGGCGCAGCCTCTTGAATCCATCGAAGCGCTCAGTCAGCGGTGGGTGCCTGGCCCTCTGGCATATGCGGTGCTGTCCACCATGGCGGCGCTGCTGGCCATGATCATCGTGGTGATGATGGTGTATGCCACCCGGCATGGAGTGCTCACACTGAACCGGCTGCTAGGGCACCAGCGCCATCCGTACCTGGACATCGATCAGGCAGACTGGCCGCTGATCACGGTGTTCATCGCTGCCCACAACGAAGAACAGGTGATCGCCGGATGCTTGCAGGCCCTGCTGGACACCAATTACCCGCTCGACCGGCTGAAGGTGGTGCCGGTCAACGACCGGTCTACCGATGGCACGCGCGCCATCATCGATGACTGGGTAGGCCGTTACCAGGGGCGAATCGTGCCGTTTCACCGTACCAAGGGCAAGCCAGGCAAGGCTGCAGCGCTCAAGGATGCCCTGCAGCACGCGCAGGGCGACATTGTGATCATCTTCGATGCCGACTATGTGCCCGGCCGTGGGCTGCTCAAGCAGTTGGTAGCGCCATTTTTCGACCCCGAGGTGGGGGCAGTGATGGGCCGCGTGGTGCCGGTCAACACGGGGGTGAACCTGCTCACACGCATGCTGGATCTGGAGCGAAGCGGCGGCTACCAGGTAGACCAGCAGGCTCGTATGAACCTTCGTCTGGTGCCCCAGTACGGCGGCACCGTGGGGGGCGTGCGCTGCTCTGCTGTGGCCGCTGTGGGCGGCTGGCACGACGATACGCTGGCCGAAGACACGGACATTACCTATCGGCTGTTGCTCAACGGCTGGAAGACTGTCTACACCAATAGGTCCGAGTGCTATGAAGAGGTGCCTCAGGACTGGCAGGTGCGCATCAAGCAGATCAAGCGCTGGGCCAAGGGGCACAACCAAGTGATGGTGCGCTATGGCTTGCGCTTTGCATTCAGTCCCTACCTGAGCTGGCGAGAACGCCTGGACGGGCTGCTGCTTTTGTGTGTATTTGTGCTGCCGCCGTTGCTGCTGGTGGGTTGGCTGCTGGCGCTGGGCCTGTATTTTTTCAATGCCGGGGACATGCTGACGGGGCTGATCTCCTTGTTTGCGCTCATGGCCTATGGCACGCTGGGTAACTTCGCCGCGTTTTTTGAGATCGCCGTAGCGGTGCTGCTGGACGGCAAACGCAGGCGGTTGCGGCTGCTGCCGCTCAGCCTGCTGGGCTTCGTGATCAGCCTGTTTGCCATATCTTCATCGGTGTGGGGGCAGTTGATGGACAAGCTGCTGCGCCGCGACATGGTGTGGGACAAGACCGTGCGCTACCGGCAACCGAGCGTCGAACAATGAACACCGCCTTGTTCTACCTGGCCTTTGTATTGATCAGCTCGGGATTGATGGTGATTGCCTTTGGTCCCACCTGGCGCGAGTGGCGGCACCCCACCGATACCGAGGCATTGCAGGTGTTGCCGCACTACACCACCGACATCGATCATTTCGCTGACCGGTTCCGCGCGCTGGTGCAGGCCCACCAGGCGCAAGTGCCAGGTCCTTATGCCAACGAGTTTGATTTTGCGCCGGTGTCACTGGAGAGCGTGAACTGGGCCGGCATGCTGCGGCCCCTGGTTTGCCTCGGCTCGGTCAAGCCGCAGACAGCGATCCAGTGTGCTGCACCGCTGTTCGTGCATGGCGACTTCGAAGCACCAGCCCGCAGCCGCTTTGTGGGCCTGTTGGCGCAGGGTCGTATCCTGCTGGGTGCGGGTAGCGATGTGGGGCAGTGGGCACATGCCGACGCGTCCCTGCATCTGGCCCGGGGCTGTTCGGGGCTGCGGCGCCTGTCTTCATCGACCGCCGTGGAGCTGGAGGCCGACTGCTGTTTTGAGCGGATCCAAGCGCCACACATCCGCTTTGGTGGTGATGCGGCCCTGCAACCTGAACGCGAGCATGCACCTTTGATCGAGGCCAGCTTTGATCGGTTGGAGGGTGCTCTTCGCCAGAGCGAGCATGTGACGCTCGTGCGCGGCGACTGTAAGCTGCCACGCATGCACCGGTATCACGGCTCGCTGGTGGTCACGGGGCGTTTGCTCATTGGGGCTGGCACCGTGATTGAAGGCGACGTGAAAGCCCGTGGCGGCATCGTCATGGGCGACCACGCGCGGGTGCAGGGCTCGCTATGCAGTGAAAAGCAGATCCAGCTCCTGGACCATGCCCAGGTGGCCGGACCCGTGGTGTCCGAATCGGGCATCCTGCTCGGCGCTGGGGTACAGGTGGGCTCGCCGCAGGCCCTCACCACCGTCAGCGCAGAAACCATCATGGCGGAGGCGGGCGCCCGGGCGCATGGCACCGTGTGGGCCCGCCAACTGGGCATTGTGTGGTCGGCGTGAACGCGGCGCACCCGCATTGCATGGCTGGTCGGTGGCCTGCACCCTCGCATTGTTCCATCCGCTGAACCGCCACAGAGGGCTTCCCCTTGCCACATCCCACCGTTACTCCCCACAGCCGCCAAGACCGCGAGCTGGCTTTCAATGCTGCGCGCGGCCTGTTGGCGCAGGCCCAACAAACCCACAAGCACCAGTTGCCCCATCGCGCTCTCAGCCGCATCCGGCTCAACCCATGGCTGCTTTTGCAAATGGTGGGGCTGCCGGTGGTGTGGTTGTCTCTGATCTACGCTTTGCGGGAGCCTCTGTACGGTTTTTGGCGCAGCTACCTGCTCACCTGGGCGCGGTGGCTGCATATGCCGCTGCAGCCAGCGGCAGTGTCATCACGCCAGGACCTGTTGGGAATGAGCTGGTTGCCAGGCGCAGGTGACCTGGGGCTGTCCATCACCACTGGTGCTGCCCTGGCTGCCGTGCTGACTGTGGTGGCCTGGGGGCTGGCACTGCGCCTGCGAGGGCGATGGCTTCCCGCGCAGTATCTGGTGCGGGTGCTGTGCGTGGTGCAGGCGCTGGCGCTGCTGTACTTCTGGTTTGCGCCGATGCCGTTCCCGCACTTGGTGCTGAACCATGTCATGGACCTACTGGATGCTGGCTATCTGCTCATTCTGGCCATACCGGTGCTGATGGCGCTCGGCTACTACCCGCTGCAAATCAGCTGGCAGGCCAAGGTCGTGCATACCTTGCTTATCTTGTTGTTCTTTGGGGTCATGGTGCCGCAGCAAGCCATGGTGCACCTGCTGGTTCTGCAGCACTTGTCGGTGGTATTCATGCCCGTGCTGTACCTGTGTTTCGGGGCGCTTTTCGACATGATGGTGTTTGTGGCTCTGTATGCATGGGCGGCCAGCACGGCCCCCTTGTCCGCTACACATTAGGGCGCTCATTCCCCTGTCGGGTCTGTTCAGCCGTACCCTCTGCGGCGCTGCCAGGTTCACCTGTCTGTACGCCTGCGTACGCAGTGAAGAAATCGGAGGCATCTTCTGCAAAATAAGTACGCCACCCTTTACCCGGGGGTGTCGGCCTTCCTGGCAGTGCGCTTCTTTTTGCGCTGTTGCTCTCCAGATGTTGAAAGCGGTGTCCGGGCTTGCGTTCGGAGATCGTGCACATGCGGCGTCGTTCATTGCTAGAAAAGGTGCCAGCCTTGGGGGCTGGGTTGCTTTTGTGTTCGGCCAGCTGGGCGTCAGAAGCTCGCGCGCCCATCGATGCTGTAGCGGAGATCAAGGCGTTGCGCATCCTGTCGGGTCCCTATGCCGGTGGCTACGAGCTGGCGCCCAATGGACGCCTGAACTGGTACTTCGCCAACCTGGGATTGTTGCCCTTGGTGCCCATGCTCAGTGCGCCGGATCTGGAAACATACGTCCTCCCGTATCTGAATCTGTACCTGGTCAGCACCGATCCTGCCACCAGCACCATTTCGGATATTGAGTTCCCCTATGGCCGGGCCAATACCTCGGTGGTCAAGAAGGTGCTGGCTGACTCGAATGACGCCTATGCATCCACCTTTCTGTCCCTGGCGTCGCGCTATGTGGCGGCCAGTGGCAATTGGGCCTGGTGGGAGGCGCGCAAAGCGGCCCTCAAAAATATCGCTTACCGCAACCTGGCATTGACTGCCAAGCCTTCGGGGCTGACTGCAGTGTTTCAGGCGCCGCGCAGCCAGACCAACGCCAGCGGCTACCTCATGGACAACTGCGAAGGTTACCGAGGTCTGCGCGACTTTGCGGCGGTGCTGCGGTCGCGCAGCGAACTGTCTGAAGCCAACTACTATGACCTGCTGGCGACCAATACCGCAGAAGGCATTGCGCGCCAGCTCTACAAGGCCCCAGAGCAGTCATTTTTGGCCAGCGACGCCGCGCTGGTACCCAGCGTAGAGTTTTACCCTGGCACCACTTGTCAGGTGTACCCGCAGGCCTTTGGATTGCGCGAGCTGACCGGGCTGTTTGCAGCAGGGTGGAACTTTCTCAACACGCGCTCACCAGGCTGGGAAACCGGGCGCTATGACCCTTTCCCGTGGGCCATCCTCGGGTACGTTGCCGCGCTTCGAGGGCAGGGCTGTCAGGCGCGTACTCAACTGGCGGCCATGGAAAAAACCTTTGCGGCCAACCGCAGCCTTGTCACCATCAACGAATTGGGTTTCTATCTGCGCACCAAAGCCGTGTTGGGCGGGAGCACGGCGGCATGAGGGCGGGCCTGCGTAAGCTCCATGTGCGCCAGCAGACAGACAGAGACGGTGTGCCCTCCGAGAATTCAAAACGATCCCGTCCTGCTGTCAAGAAGCCGCACATCGACCAATCCCTCGCGAACCGACTGCTGGCCCTTTTGCGGCCTACAGAGCGGTCGCGCCTGTTGTCCGTTGCCGAGTGGGTCGAACTGGAAAGCCAGCAAGTATTGGGGCGAGCGGGTGAACGACTCAGCCATGTTTACTTTCCCACCAACAGCATGATCTCGTTGCTCTCCAACCTAGAGGGCGCGCGGCACTTTGAGGCCGGACAGATCGGCTTTGAGGGCATGTTGGGTGCCAGCGCAGGGCTGGGGGTGACGGCCTCGGCCTTTGATGCGGTGGTTTCGGGGGCAGGCCAGGCATGGCGAATCCAGCTGGATGCCTGGCGTAGCCATTGTTTGGCCAGCCGGACGCTGAGCCTGCTGACCACCCGCTATCTGTATGTCGAGCTATCGCAAATGGGCACGATGGTGGCCTGCGGGCACTTTCATTCGCTGGAACAGCGTCTGGCGCGGTTTCTGCTGATGAGCGAAACGCGGCTGCGCACCCCCGACATTCAGATGACGCACGAGACGCTGGCGCACCTGCTGGGGGTACGCCGGGCCGGTGTGACGCTGGCGGCCGGCAAGCTGCAAGAGAGCGGTGTAATCCAGTACACGCGCGGGCATATCTTTGTGCTGGACCGGGAGGCATTGCTGGCGCAAAGCTGTGGGTGCTTTGACCAGGATCTGGAGACCTATGAACGGGTCATGTCAGGCGCTGTCGCTTAGACGCTGCAGGCTCGGACAACCTAGGGCAGTTCCCAAAACAGCGACAGCTTGGCGGCGTTGCGGGAATAGTAGGGGTTGCGGTAGCGCTCTACGCCCGCAGAAATGCCCCACTGTGGGCCCAGCCACTGCCGCAGTGTGAGCTGTGACTGGCGACTGTCAAAGTTGACCAGAGATACCCCATTGCCAATGGCCTGGTAGCCCTCGGCCCCCCAGCCGTGGCGGACAATGATCTGCGTGTGGTGCGCGCGCCCCCAGGTGGCCGCCAAAAACTGCTGATGGGTACGCACGCCACCGGGGGAGCTGTTGTTGAAGCGTATTTCTGCCTGTACCACCCACGGCAGATCGAAATAGTAAGTAGACCCGAGGCTGATGTTGCGGTCGATGTGGCCGTCTGGCGCTCGGTAGTAACCTGCCCCCAGGGTGGCCACCCATTGGCGTGTGGGCAGCAACTTGCGGTTGATGAACCCGTCCACACGGTAGCGCGGCAGGTAAGCAGCACCATCGCCTGCGCCCACCGACAGCATGGAGAACCAGTCTTCGTTCCAGGTCATGGTGTCGGACAGCCCGATGAACCGGCCCGACTCTCCAAACCGCCGCATGGTGGAGATTTCCATGCCAAGCAGCTGGCTGTTCACGCCCCATTGGCCGCGCACGCCAGCTTCATGCCAGTTGCCATACCCGTTGGTGAGGGTGTGGCGGCTGGTGTAGGCCTCAATGCCCCGGACCGGGGCCGGCAGGTTTGCAACGTCTTGCGCATGGGCTGCGGGTAAGGCATTGGCCAGCAACCCCAGTGCCAGAACAAGGGACGGGGCAGGGCGGTGGATGTAGTGGGTGTTCATGGTGACCGTGCGGGGGTGTGACGAGGACTGGTGCAGTTAGTTGTGTCCACGGCGGCAGTGATGGCCTTGGACTGCAGGATTTGCGCGGCGACTTCGTCCGTCACCGTCCAGTGGGCGCCGTGCCGATGGGGGAGGGCGGTACGAAGCCAACAGCGGGCAGAGGGGATGTCGCCTTGCTGCAGTGCTACCACAGCCACCAGACCCCAGGCAAAGTCGTCCTTCACCTGGGCCAGCCATTCGTTGCGGTGCTCAGCCATCCAGCGGCGGTAATGCGCGGGCGCCCCACCAGGGATCAGCGGAAAACGCACCAACAGCGGAAATATCTGCGCCACGGCGTCGGGGTAGAAGGCATGTGCGGTTTCACGCTGTCCGGGCTGGGTGGAAACCAGGTAGCGCTTGCGCTGATCGTCCCAGAACACGGCCGCCAGAGTTTTGGTGAAGTTGGGGTGGCGCGCGTTTTGTGCCGCCTTGTGGGTGAGCGGGTAGGCCCACAGCTCCAGGTTGTCCATGAGCAGCCCATGTTGGTACACCGGTGAGACCAGGTAAATGCCCTGGTTGGGGTCTACCAACTTGGCCAGCGCCGCACTGGTAGCCGTGCGGCTGCGCACCCAACTGGCCTGGCTGCGTTGTGAGGCAGGCATGCTGTCCATGAACGCCAGCCACAGGCCGAGTACAGAGTCGTCGGCATCGGCGGTTTTACATGGGGCCCACACAGGGCCGTTGCGGCAAAAACGGTCAAAGGTCGCGTCGGGCTTTTGCCGCTGTACCAGCCAGGCGCCCCAGGCCTTGGCAGGCGTGGAAATATCCAGCCCATGGCTTTGAGCCAGCAGCAGTGCCTGCAAGGCAAAGTAGGGATCTACCGTGTCGCCCTGGTGCTGCACCGAGATAGCGCCCGAGGTATCGGCATACCCCTCCAGATCGAGCACGGCCGCCGAAGTACAAAGTGGTGCTGCAAGAACGGCGCACGCCAGAGCGTTGCCTATCCAGCGCTTCAGGCCAGAGTGGGCCTGTGACAAATGAAGGCATTTGGGAGCTAGAGAGTCTGGTGTCAATGGGTGATCCGTGGCATGGAAAGCCATGGTCAGCGTGTAGGCACAGAGCTGTCTGTTCGATACCGTACATAACGCGGCGCGTTCGATAGCGCACAGACCGTCTCGGTCCAAAGCCCCACCGTCGGTGTTCGCCTTGGCCTGGGGTGCGGGTTATCTGGCGAATCTCATTCAACAGGACTACCCATGACAACGCAAAAGATGTTCGGAACCGACGGCGTGCGCGCCCCAGTGGGTATGGAGCCCATGACCCCCCAGACCATCATGCGGCTGGCGCACGCCTGCGGCCAGCTGCTCAGCCGTCAGCACACGGGACTGAACCCGCGACCTGTGGTGGCAGTGGGCACCGACACGCGCGGGTCGGCCCCCATGTTTGAGGCGGCCTTGCAGGCGGGGTTTTCTGCGGCCGGTGTGGACACGGTGATGTGCGGCGAGTTGCCCACACCCGGCGTGGCCTACCTGACGCGCTTGCGCGGCTACCAGGCGGGTGTGGTGGTGAGTGCATCGCACAACCCTTGTGAGGACAACGGGGTGAAGTTCTTTTCGGCCACAGGTGACAAGCTGCCCGACGGCATGGAGGCCGAGATCGAACGCACCATGGACCAGCCCATGGTCTGTTTGCCATCGTCTCGGTTGGGCCGCGTGTCCGTGCTGCCGGAGGCCTCCGATCTGTACATCCAGTTTTGCAGGCAGGCATTGCCGGCAGGTTTGCACCTGCAGGGTATGAAGATCGTCATCGACGCCGCCCATGGCGCCTGCCACCGCATCGCCCCCGAGGTGTTCCGACAGTTGGGCGCGGAGGTGATTGCGGTGGGCGCCTCGCCTGATGGGCAGAACATCAACGACAACGTGGGCGCCACGTCGCCCAAGCACCTGAGCGAGGCCGTGCTGGCTCACCAGGCAGATGTCGGCGTGGCGCTGGACGGCGATGGAGACCGGTTGGTGATGGTGGACAGCGAGGGCCGCATCTATGCGGGTGACGAGCTGCTGTATGTGCTGGCCGTGGATGCCCAGACCAACGATGGCTTGCAGGGTGGGGTGGTGGGCACGGTGATGAGCAACCAGGGGCTGGAGCAAGCGCTGCTGCGCCGTGGGCTGGACTTTGCAAGGTCTGCCGTGGGTGACCGGCATGTGCTGGAGCTGCTCAAGCAGCGGGGTTGGCGCTTGGGCGGCGAGGGCTCGGGCCACCTGATCGGGCTGGACTGGCACAGCACCGGAGACGGCGTGATGTCAGCCTTGCG